>NZ_JALPKR020000002.1:900000-1150000 GCF_023195515.1 Variovorax sp. S12S4 | reverse complement strand
CCTCGTAAGGGGTGACTGCGTACCTTTTGTATAATGGGTCAGCGACTTACATTCAGTGGCAAGGTTAACCGAATAGGGAAGCCGTAGAGAAATCGAGTCCGAATAGGGCGATCAGTCGCTGGGTGTAGACCCGAAACCAAGTGATCTATCCATGGCCAGGATGAAGGTGCCGTAACAGGTACTGGAGGTCCGAACCGACTAGTGTTGCAAAACTAGCGGATGAGCTGTGGATAGGGGTGAAAGGCTAAACAAACTTGGAAATAGCTGGTTCTCTCCGAAAACTATTTAGGTAGTGCCTCAAGTATTACCATCGGGGGTAGAGCACTGTTTTGGCTAGGGGGTCATGGCGACTTACCAAACCAAGGCAAACTCCGAATACCGATGAGTACAGCTTGGGAGACAGAGCACCGGGTGCTAACGTCCGGACTCAAGAGGGAAACAACCCAGACCGCCAGCTAAGGTCCCTAAAATTGGCTAAGTGGGAAACGAAGTGGGAAGGCTAAAACAGTCAGGATGTTGGCTTAGAAGCAGCCATCATTTAAAGAAAGCGTAATAGCTCACTGATCGAGTCGTCCTGCGCGGAAGATGTAACGGGGCTAAGCCAGTTACCGAAGCTGCGGATTTGCAATTTATTGCAAGTGGTAGGAGAGCGTTCTGTAAGCCTGTGAAGGTGCGTTGTAAAGCGTGCTGGAGGTATCAGAAGTGCGAATGCTGACATGAGTAGCGTTAAAGGGGGTGAAAAGCCCCCTCGCCGTAAGCGCAAGGTTTTCTACGCAACGTTCATCGGCGTAGAGTGAGTCGGCCCCTAAGGCGAGGCAGAGATGCGTAGCTGATGGGAAACAGGTCAATATTCCTGTACCGATATATAGTGCGATGTGGGGACGGATCTTAATAGGTCATCCAGTTATTGGATTATTCTGGTTTAGTTGGATGTAGGCGTGCATTAGGCAAATCCGGTGCACATATACCGAGGCCAACGATCGAGCGGACTTGTCCGTGAAGTGACTGAACGAGGTTCCAGGAAAAGCCACTAAGCTTCAGCTATATACGACCGTACCGCAAACCGACACTGGTGCGCGAGATGAGTATTCTAAGGCGCTTGAGAGAACTCAGGAGAAGGAACTCGGCAAATTGACACCGTAACTTCGGAAGAAGGTGTGCCCTATTAGTGTGTAGTGAACAACGAAGCATGAATGGGTTGCAAAAAATCGGTGGCTGCGACTGTTTATTAAAAACACAGCACTCTGCAAACACGAAAGTGGACGTATAGGGTGTGACGCCTGCCCGGTGCTGGAAGATTAAATGATGGGGTGCAAGCTCTTGATTGAAGTCCCAGTAAACGGCGGCCGTAACTATAACGGTCCTAAGGTAGCGAAATTCCTTGTCGGGTAAGTTCCGACCTGCACGAATGGCGTAACGATGGCCACACTGTCTCCTCCTGAGACTCAGCGAAGTTGAAATGTTTGTGATGATGCAATCTCCCCGCGGAAAGACGGAAAGACCCCATGAACCTTTACTGTAGCTTTGTATTGGACTTTGAACAGATCTGTGTAGGATAGGTGGGAGGCTTTGAAGCAGGGTCGCTAGATCTTGTGGAGCCAACGTTGAAATACCACCCTGGTGTGTTTGAGGTTCTAACCTAGGTCCATTATCTGGATCGGGGACAGTGCATGGTAGGCAGTTTGACTGGGGCGGTCTCCTCCCAAAGCGTAACGGAGGAGTTCGAAGGTACGCTAGTTACGGTCGGACATCGTGACGATAGTGCAATGGCATAAGCGTGCTTAACTGCGAGACTGACAAGTCGAGCAGATGCGAAAGCAGGACATAGTGATCCGGTGGTTCTGTATGGAAGGGCCATCGCTCAACGGATAAAAGGTACTCTGGGGATAACAGGCTGATACCGCCCAAGAGTTCATATCGACGGCGGTGTTTGGCACCTCGATGTCGGCTCATCTCATCCTGGGGCTGTAGCCGGTCCCAAGGGTATGGCTGTTCGCCATTTAAAGAGGTACGTGAGCTGGGTTTAAAACGTCGTGAGACAGTTTGGTCCCTATCTTCCGTGGGCGCTGCAGATTTGAGGAAGCCTGCTCCTAGTACGAGAGGACCGGAGTGGACACACCTCTGGTGTATCGGTTGTCACGCCAGTGGCATTGCCGAGTAGCTAAGTGTGGAAGAGATAACCGCTGAAAGCATCTAAGCGGGAAACTCGTTTCAAGATGAGATCTGCCGGGGCCTTGAGCCCCCTAAAGAGTCGTTCAAGACCAGGACGTTGATAGGTCAGGTGTGGAAGCGCAGTAATGCGTTAAGCTAACTGATACTAATTGCTCGTGCGGCTTGACCCTATAACTTTGATCGATCAGATCAAGGTGTTATGCCAAGTTGACGCATTCAAAATACATTCAAGCACATTGCGTGCTGATTCCAAACTCTATGAATTCGTTTGATTGATCATGTGATCAACCAGACAACAAGTTATGCCTGATGACCATAGCGACGTGGTACCACTCCTTCCCATCCCGAACAGGACAGTGAAACGCGTCAGCGCCGATGATAGTGCGGGTTCCCGTGTGAAAGTAGGTCATCGTCAGGCTCTTACAGCCAGGAAAAGCCCAACACAGCGTGTTGGGCTTTCCTTTTTGTGTGAGCACCCAAAAAGTGCTCACACAAAAGGGTAGGCAAGCGGAGTCTCTAGGGGCTGTGCAAGCCACTTCAGCTGATCGGCTCCCTGTGAGCAGGCCTCCTGAAGAAAAATCTTCTTCGAAGTTGACGCGGTTTGAAAAAGCAGTGCATAATCGAAGGCTCCGCTGAAGCAGCTTCAGCGTCTCGCAGCGAAGGTTGTGGGGTGCGACAAGAAGGTGTGGAAAGCGAAAAAAGTTTGACGGTGCTTAAAAAACCGTGATAGACTACAAGGCTTCGCTGATCGCAGCAAGCAAGACGAAGTAGACGAAAGTTGCTTCGGGGTTCGTTAAAAATTTACAGCCGATAAGCGTGGGCGTTTGAAGGTAATTGCGTAAGTTCTTCGGAACAAGTCGCAAGACTTAAAACGCTCATGAGAATAGAAGTGAAGTTCACTTCAATTCCGTTTTTATGAGTTGCTCGAAAGAGCGAAAAAAATCAAGATCGAACTATAGAGTTTGATCCTGGCTCAGATTGAACGCTGGCGGCATGCCTTACACATGCAAGTCGAACGGCAGCGCGGGAGCAATCCTGGCGGCGAGTGGCGAACGGGTGAGTAATACATCGGAACGTGCCCAATCGTGGGGGATAACGCAGCGAAAGCTGTGCTAATACCGCATACGATCTACGGATGAAAGCAGGGGATCGCAAGACCTTGCGCGAATGGAGCGGCCGATGGCAGATTAGGTAGTTGGTGAGGTAAAGGCTCACCAAGCCTTCGATCTGTAGCTGGTCTGAGAGGACGACCAGCCACACTGGGACTGAGACACGGCCCAGACTCCTACGGGAGGCAGCAGTGGGGAATTTTGGACAATGGGCGAAAGCCTGATCCAGCCATGCCGCGTGCAGGATGAAGGCCTTCGGGTTGTAAACTGCTTTTGTACGGAACGAAACGGCCTTTTCTAATAAAGAGGGCTAATGACGGTACCGTAAGAATAAGCACCGGCTAACTACGTGCCAGCAGCCGCGGTAATACGTAGGGTGCAAGCGTTAATCGGAATTACTGGGCGTAAAGCGTGCGCAGGCGGTAATGTAAGACAGTTGTGAAATCCCCGGGCTCAACCTGGGAACTGCATCTGTGACTGCATTGCTGGAGTACGGCAGAGGGGGATGGAATTCCGCGTGTAGCAGTGAAATGCGTAGATATGCGGAGGAACACCGATGGCGAAGGCAATCCCCTGGGCCTGTACTGACGCTCATGCACGAAAGCGTGGGGAGCAAACAGGATTAGATACCCTGGTAGTCCACGCCCTAAACGATGTCAACTGGTTGTTGGGTCTTCACTGACTCAGTAACGAAGCTAACGCGTGAAGTTGACCGCCTGGGGAGTACGGCCGCAAGGTTGAAACTCAAAGGAATTGACGGGGACCCGCACAAGCGGTGGATGATGTGGTTTAATTCGATGCAACGCGAAAAACCTTACCCACCTTTGACATGTACGGAATTCGCCAGAGATGGCTTAGTGCTCGAAAGAGAACCGTAACACAGGTGCTGCATGGCTGTCGTCAGCTCGTGTCGTGAGATGTTGGGTTAAGTCCCGCAACGAGCGCAACCCTTGTCATTAGTTGCTACATTTAGTTGGGCACTCTAATGAGACTGCCGGTGACAAACCGGAGGAAGGTGGGGATGACGTCAAGTCCTCATGGCCCTTATAGGTGGGGCTACACACGTCATACAATGGCTGGTACAAAGGGTTGCCAACCCGCGAGGGGGAGCTAATCCCATAAAACCAGTCGTAGTCCGGATCGCAGTCTGCAACTCGACTGCGTGAAGTCGGAATCGCTAGTAATCGTGGATCAGAATGTCACGGTGAATACGTTCCCGGGTCTTGTACACACCGCCCGTCACACCATGGGAGCGGGTTCTGCCAGAAGTAGTTAGCTTAACCGCAAGGAGGGCGATTACCACGGCAGGGTTCGTGACTGGGGTGAAGTCGTAACAAGGTAGCCGTATCGGAAGGTGCGGCTGGATCACCTCCTTTCTGGAAACAAGCAATTTAATTTAAACGCCCACACTTATCGGTTGTTGGAAGAAGTCGAAATCTTCATTGATTCTCGATTGGGTCTGTAGCTCAGCTGGTTAGAGCACCGTCTTGATAAGGCGGGGGTCGTTGGTTCGAGCCCAACTAGACCCACCAAATCTTCTGATTTCTCGTGTGAGAGTTTTGGGGGATTAGCTCAGCTGGGAGAGCACCTGCTTTGCAAGCAGGGGGTCGTCGGTTCGATCCCGTCATCCTCCACCAATAATGCGGTAGTAAAATTCAACACCAAAGCGGCTTCCTGCAAATGCATGAGGCTTCTTTGTTGTTGATCGAGATCTCTTGATCAATCGGCTGTTCTTTAAAAATTCATAGAGTCGAATCAGCGTTGCTGATGGAAACTGCACATTCGTAAAGGTTTAGTGCAGACCGTGCCATCAGCAACATAGAATTTTTGATTGCGTCAAAAGAAACTTCAATTTCGAGTCAAATCGAATTGAATGTACGGCATAACGCGTCAGGTGAAAGACCTGACATATTCCTTGTGATGATTTTGTAGTTTCGAAAGAAACGTCAAAGTTATAGGGTCAAGTGAATAAGAGCACGTGGTGGATGCCTTGGCGATGATAGGCGACGAAGGACGTGATAGCCTGCGATAAGCTTCGGGGAGCTGGCAAATTAGCTTTGATCCGGAGATTTCCGAATGGGGAAACCCACCGAAAGGTATCGCATGATGAATACATAGTCATGCGAGGCGAACCGGGTGAACTGAAACATCTCAGTAGCTCGAGGAAAAGACATCAACCGAGATTCCGAAAGTAGTGGCGAGCGAAATCGGAGAAGCCTGTTAGTGATAGCACAAGACATAACGGAACAGCTTGGAAAGGCTGGCCATAGCGGGTGATAGCCCCGTACGTGAAATGACCTGTGTGGTACTGAGCTAACGACAAGTAGGGCGGGACACGAGAAATCCTGTCTGAATATGGGGGGACCATCCTCCAAGGCTAAATACTCATCATCGACCGATAGTGAACTAGTACCGTGAGGGAAAGGCGAAAAGAACCCCGGGAGGGGAGTGAAATAGATCCTGAAACCGCGTGCTTACAAAAAGTAGGAGCCTCGTAAGGGGTGACTGCGTACCTTTTGTATAATGGGTCAGCGACTTACATTCAGTGGCAAGGTTAACCGAATAGGGAAGCCGTAGAGAAATCGAGTCCGAATAGGGCGATCAGTCGCTGGGTGTAGACCCGAAACCAAGTGATCTATCCATGGCCAGGATGAAGGTGCCGTAACAGGTACTGGAGGTCCGAACCGACTAGTGTTGCAAAACTAGCGGATGAGCTGTGGATAGGGGTGAAAGGCTAAACAAACTTGGAAATAGCTGGTTCTCTCCGAAAACTATTTAGGTAGTGCCTCAAGTATTACCATCGGGGGTAGAGCACTGTTTTGGCTAGGGGGTCATGGCGACTTACCAAACCAAGGCAAACTCCGAATACCGATGAGTACAGCTTGGGAGACAGAGCACCGGGTGCTAACGTCCGGACTCAAGAGGGAAACAACCCAGACCGCCAGCTAAGGTCCCTAAAATTGGCTAAGTGGGAAACGAAGTGGGAAGGCTAAAACAGTCAGGATGTTGGCTTAGAAGCAGCCATCATTTAAAGAAAGCGTAATAGCTCACTGATCGAGTCGTCCTGCGCGGAAGATGTAACGGGGCTAAGCCAGTTACCGAAGCTGCGGATTTGCAATTTATTGCAAGTGGTAGGAGAGCGTTCTGTAAGCCTGTGAAGGTGCGTTGTAAAGCGTGCTGGAGGTATCAGAAGTGCGAATGCTGACATGAGTAGCGTTAAAGGGGGTGAAAAGCCCCCTCGCCGTAAGCGCAAGGTTTTCTACGCAACGTTCATCGGCGTAGAGTGAGTCGGCCCCTAAGGCGAGGCAGAGATGCGTAGCTGATGGGAAACAGGTCAATATTCCTGTACCGATATATAGTGCGATGTGGGGACGGATCTTAATAGGTCATCCAGTTATTGGATATTCTGGTTTAGTTGGATGTAGGCGTGCATTAGGCAAATCCGGTGCACATATACCGAGGCCAACGATCGAGCGGACTTGTCCGTGAAGTGACTGAACGAGGTTCCAGGAAAAGCCACTAAGCTTCAGCTATATACGACCGTACCGCAAACCGACACTGGTGCGCGAGATGAGTATTCTAAGGCGCTTGAGAGAACTCAGGAGAAGGAACTCGGCAAATTGACACCGTAACTTCGGAAGAAGGTGTGCCCTATTAGTGTGTAGTGAACAACGAAGCATGAATGGGTTGCAAAAAATCGGTGGCTGCGACTGTTTATTAAAAACACAGCACTCTGCAAACACGAAAGTGGACGTATAGGGTGTGACGCCTGCCCGGTGCTGGAAGATTAAATGATGGGGTGCAAGCTCTTGATTGAAGTCCCAGTAAACGGCGGCCGTAACTATAACGGTCCTAAGGTAGCGAAATTCCTTGTCGGGTAAGTTCCGACCTGCACGAATGGCGTAACGATGGCCACACTGTCTCCTCCTGAGACTCAGCGAAGTTGAAATGTTTGTGATGATGCAATCTCCCCGCGGAAAGACGGAAAGACCCCATGAACCTTTACTGTAGCTTTGTATTGGACTTTGAACAGATCTGTGTAGGATAGGTGGGAGGCTTTGAAGCAGGGTCGCTAGATCTTGTGGAGCCAACGTTGAAATACCACCCTGGTGTGTTTGAGGTTCTAACCTAGGTCCATTATCTGGATCGGGGACAGTGCATGGTAGGCAGTTTGACTGGGGCGGTCTCCTCCCAAAGCGTAACGGAGGAGTTCGAAGGTACGCTAGTTACGGTCGGACATCGTGACGATAGTGCAATGGCATAAGCGTGCTTAACTGCGAGACTGACAAGTCGAGCAGATGCGAAAGCAGGACATAGTGATCCGGTGGTTCTGTATGGAAGGGCCATCGCTCAACGGATAAAAGGTACTCTGGGGATAACAGGCTGATACCGCCCAAGAGTTCATATCGACGGCGGTGTTTGGCACCTCGATGTCGGCTCATCTCATCCTGGGGCTGTAGCCGGTCCCAAGGGTATGGCTGTTCGCCATTTAAAGAGGTACGTGAGCTGGGTTTAAAACGTCGTGAGACAGTTTGGTCCCTATCTTCCGTGGGCGCTGCAGATTTGAGGAAGCCTGCTCCTAGTACGAGAGGACCGGAGTGGACACACCTCTGGTGTATCGGTTGTCACGCCAGTGGCATTGCCGAGTAGCTAAGTGTGGAAGAGATAACCGCTGAAAGCATCTAAGCGGGAAACTCGTTTCAAGATGAGATCTGCCGGGGCCTTGAGCCCCCTAAAGAGTCGTTCAAGACCAGGACGTTGATAGGTCAGGTGTGGAAGCGCAGTAATGCGTTAAGCTAACTGATACTAATTGCTCGTGCGGCTTGACCCTATAACTTTGATCGATCAGATCAAGGTGTTATGCCAAGTTGACGCATTCAAAATACATTCAAGCAGCGCAGTCATTGCGTGCTGATTCCAAACTCTATGAATTCGTTTGATTGATCATGTGATCAACCAGACAACAAGTTATGCCTGATGACCATAGCGACGTGGTACCACTCCTTCCCATCCCGAACAGGACAGTGAAACGCGTCAGCGCCGATGATAGTGCGGGTTCCCGTGTGAAAGTAGGTCATCGTCAGGCTCTTACAGCCAGGAAAAGCCCAACACAGCGTGTTGGGCTTTTTTCTTTGGATTTTATAAAAGCGCGTCATCTCACGGAGACGCGCTTTTTATTGCCAAGTGGCGAGCCTCAAATATTTCGGATGAGCGCTGAATCCGTCTCGGCCGCACCGGCGGCGACCAATTCAGCCAAGATATCTTCGGCCAATTGATCCAGCTCCGTGTCGGCGAAGAAGCGCTCGCGGATAACACCGAAATATGACGCGCTCCGAAGCCAGTCGGCCCATTCGTTCAGCGCAATGGACTGCACCTCGAGCAGCTTGAACTTCATCAGCACCTTGATGGCATGCCGTGCATGCTTCACCGGATCCCGCTGGAGCCCGTCGAGCCGCCGGCGCCCGGTAGCCAGAGAATTACCAACGTCCGCGAAGACGCGCCCGTGTCCAGGAATCACCCGAAGCGGCGCCAGCGCTTCGATGCGATCCAACGTGGCCGCAATATCCCCGAACGACGGCTCGCCTGCCAGCTCGGGAAAAGCAACACCAAAACCGTTTTCCCAAAGGGCGTCGGCTGAGATCAGTGTTCGCGAGACGGGGTCGAACAGAAGGATCGAATGCGGATCGTGGCCTGGTGCGCTGTGCACCTGCCAAGCCCTGTCGCCAAGCATGCATTCCGTCCCAGGCCGCAGCAGCCCGTCGAACCGAAACCGTGGACATATCTGTCCTGTCGCACGAAAGCTCAAGCCGCCTTCGTCCCACTGCGCCACAAGATCCGCCTCTCCAGGCGGAATCTCCGTTTGCACCTTCGGATAGTGCCGCTGCAGCGCCGCGTTGCCGCCGCAGTGATCGCTATGCAAATGGGTATTCAATATTCGATCGAGCGGCCGCGTCCCCAGCGCCGATTCGACAAGCGCCAAGGTTTGATCGGCATGCGTGGCATACCCGGTATCGATCAGCGCGGTCTCGTCGGCCCCGACAAACAGAACGTTGTTCGATGAAAGCCAGCCGCGCTCGAAGACGACGAGGTTCGCCGGCAGCCCGGCCGCGGCGAGCTCGCTCACTCAGACGCTCGCGCTGGTTCGCAGCTCACGGCGCAGTATCTTCCCGACATTGGTCTTCGGCAAGGTTTCCCGGAACTCGATGTGCTTCGGCCGCTTGTAGCCGGTGAGCTGGCTGTTGCAGTATTGGAGCACCGCCTCTTCGGTCAGCGTGGGATCCCTGCGCACAACGAACACCTTGATCGCTTCGCCCTGCTTTTCGTCCGGCACGCCCACGGCCGCGCATTCGACAACGCCCGGGCACAGCGAGATCACGTTCTCGAGTTCGTTCGGGAAGACATTGAAGCCGCTGACCAGAATCATGTCCTTCTTGCGGTCGACGATGCGGCTGTAGCCGTCTTCCTGCATGACGGCGATGTCGCCGGTGCGCATGAAACCGTCGGCCGTAAAGGCCGCCGCGGTCTCGGCCGGCTGGTTGTAGTAGCCGGTCATCACGTTCGGGCCCTTGATGCAAAGCTCGCCTGCCGTGCCGACGGGCAGGGAGTTGCCTTCATCGTCCTTGATGGCGATCTCGATACTCGGCAGCGGCAAGCCGATCGTGCCGGTGAACTTCGTGTTCGAGACTGGATTGTTCGTACCGATCGCGCAGGTCTCGCTCATGCCCCAGCCCTCGATCATCGGGCAGCCGGTCGCTTCGAACCACCGCTGTGCCGTGCCCTCAGAGGCGGCCATGCCGCCTGCCTGCGACACGAACAGCGTCGAGAAGTCGATCGACTTGAACTGCGGATGCATGAGCAGCGCATTGAACAACGTGTTCACCGCCGGCAGCATGTGGAAGGGGCGCTTCTTGAGCACCGCAATGAACTTGTCGAAGTCGCGTGGATTGGGAATCAGCGTCATGTGCGAGCCCTGCCGGATGACCAGCAGGCACAGCGTCAGCGCGAAGATGTGATACAGCGGCAGCGCTGCGATGCTGTTGACCTTCGACAGGTCGCCCGCCCGCGACAGCGCCGGCGTGAACCACGCCTCCGCTTGCAGGGTGGCCGCAACGATGTTGCGGTGGGTCAGCACCGCGCCTTTGGACAAGCCCGTCGTGCCGCCGGTGTACTGCAGGAATGCGATCGAATCGAGCGTGCTCTGATCTGGCCCGAGAGGCCGGCCGCGCCCTTCGGCAATCGCCTTGGAAAACTCAGTGACCGTGCGGCCACCGCTCAGCGGCAGCTTGTAGGGCGGAACCATCTTGGCCAGGTGGCGAACCGCGATGGTGATCCATGCGCCATAGAGGCCGCCCAGCAAATCGCCCATCGAAGTGACGACTACGTGCTTGACGGGAGTGCGCTCGATCACCTGCTCCAGAGTGGAGGCGAAGTTCTCGAGAATGACGATGGCCGTGGCCCCGGAGTCCTTGAGCTGATGCTCGAGCTCGCGCGCCGTATAGAGCGGATTGACATTCACGCAGGTGTAGCCTGCCCGGAGCACGCCGCACATCGTGACGGCAAACTGGGGCACATTGGGCAGCATGATGGCCACTCGCGCGCCCGGCTCGAGGCCGAGCGACTGAAGCCAGGCGCCCAGCGCCTTCGAGAGCGTGTCGAGCTCTCCGTACGACATCCAGCGCTCCATGCAAACGGAGAACGGCCGATCGGCGTAGCGGCCGAAAGCCTCATCGAACATGTGGGTCAGAGACCGGTACTGCTCGGGGTTGATCTCGTGCGGCACGTCGGCCGGATAGTTCTGTCGCGCGGATGTCTGCATGCAAGCTCCTTTGCGCGGATTGTGGGAGCCAGATGCGTCCGCCCACTAGCGGGCTTGTCCTAGGGCAACGGCAAGCACTGTCGCGCGCGCGATAGCTGCGCGGCTTGGCCGGCCTCGGCGGGCGTGGTGGCGCCGCCCCGAAAGGAGCGCTCTCAGGCCTTGCCGGATTCACCCGGCAGCAGACCCCGGCCGGAATGTCGGGTTCGACTTCCAGCGCCCGGTAGAGCGGCGTGAAATCGGGGGCCGTGAGTTCGAACAGCTGCGCGAAGCTCTCGATCACGAAATAGTTGGCCTGGTACGTGTCGATCTTGTAGCGCGTGCGCATGGTGCGCAGCAAATCCAGCGGCAGCCGGTGCGGCTCGTCACTGCGCACCGCATGCTGCAGCTCGCCCACCGAACTCAGGATGCCGGCACCGTATGCGCGCAGCCCGTCCGGCTGGCGGATGAGGCCGAACTCCACCGTGTACCAGTACAGCCTGGCCAGCTTCTCCCCGGCACCCAGTTCATGCGCCTTGATGCCGCCTTCGCCGTAGCGCTGCACGTAGTCCGCAAAGGTCGGGTCGAACAGCATCGGCACATGCCCGAACAGATCGTGGAACACGTCGGGCTCGACGATGTAGTTGAACTCCTCGGGCTTGCGGATCCAGTCGGTCACCGGAAACTTGCGGTTCGCAAGCAGAGTGAAAAACGGCAACTCGGGAATCAACCCCGGCACCGCCACGATCTCCCATCCGGTGGCGCGATGCAGCCGCTCGTTGATTTCCTCGAAGCGCGGGATGCGGTCCTTCACGCCCAGCGAAGGCAGGGCCTTGATGAACGCATCGCAAGCCAGCCCCGGCAACTGCGCCGCCTGCCGCTCGTACAGCCGCTTGTAGGTGTCGTGGTCGGCCGGCGTGTAGCTGGCCCAGTCCTGCGGGCAGGTGTAGTCGGCATGCACCGCACCGCCGCGCGAGTAGTCGCCGCGCGGCGGGCGATCCGAAGCGCCATAAACAGCAGGTTTGACGGCAGCAGTGGCGGCGGCGGGGGTGTCCATGGGAAATTGCTCTCGGTTATTTGAGCCAGCGGTTCATCACACGCTGAAAGTCGCCGCCGGCTTGCTGCAGGTGCAGCCATTGGTCGACGTAGGCCTTGAAGGCCACGTCATCGCGCGGCAGCATCCAGGCCATTTCGCCGTATTGCAGCGGCTTTTCGGGGTTGATGGCACAGAGCCCGGGCTTGAGCTTTTGCTGCGTAATCGCTTCCGCGGACTCGGTCACGAACACGTCGGCCCGGTTGGCAAGGATCTCGTCGAAGATCGTCACGTTCTCGCCGTGCAGCGTGAGCTTGGCCTGCTTGAAGTTGGCGCGTGCGAAGCGCCCGTTGCTGCCGCCTGGATTGAAGATGACCCGGGTGGAGGGCTTGTCGATGTCGGCCACGCTCTGATACTTGGCAACGTCGGCACAGCGCGCGATGGGCGCCTTGCCGTTCACCATGTAGGGTGCGCTGAAGAAGGCGCGCTTCTGCCGGTCGGTGGTCACCGAAACGCCGCCAACCGCAATGTCGCACTTCCCGGCCGTGAGGTCGGGCAGCAGGTTGGCCCACGTGGTCTTCACCCACTCGGGCTTGGCGCCCAGGCTGGCGCTGAAGCCCGCCATCAGGTCGACGTCGATGCCTTCGAACGAGCCGTCGGCCTTGTGAAAGCTGAACGGCCTGTAGTCGCCCGGCGTGCAGATGCGCAGCACGGCGGCCTTCTGCACCGTGTCCAGGTGCGACGCGGCCACGGGGCGGCCGGCGCTATCGCGCAACCGGAAAGAACGGCGGCGGCCGCGGTGAGGGTCAGGCCGATCGAAAACGTGCTGCGCATGGAGGCTCCTGGGCGATGAAAGAGGCGCTTATTTTGGGGCCGCCAACACGCCGCGGCGCATCTGGTCAAGCTCGATGCTTTCGAACAGCGCCTTGAAGTTGCCGTTGCCGAAGCCGTCGTCGCCCTTGCGCTGGATGAACTCGAAGAAGATCGGGCCGAGCTGGTTCTCGCTGAAGATCTGCAGCAGCAGCGCGTCCTTCTTGCCGTCGATCAGGATCTTGCGCTTCTGCAGTTCGGGCACGCTTTCGCCGTGCCCGGGAATGCGCTTGTCGACCAGCTCGTAATACGTGTCGATGGTGTCGAGCAGGGTCACGCCCTTGGCGCGCAGCGCGTCGACGGTCTCGTACAGGTTGTCCGAGCCCATTGCAATGTGCTGGATGCCTTCGCCGCGATACATGTCCAGGTACTCCTGGATCTGGCCCGCCTGCTCCTTGCCTTCTTCATTGATCGGAATGCGGATCTTGCCGCACGGGCTGGTCATGGCCTTGCTCTTCACGCCCGTCACCTGGCCTTCGATGTCGAAGTACTTGATCTCGCGGAAGTTGAAGAGCTTCTCGTAGAAGCCGGCCCACACATTCATCCGGCCCCGGTACACGTTGTGCGTGAGGTGGTCGATGTAGGTCAGGCCGTTGCCCTTCGGCGCCAGAACATCCTGCGATGCCACGCCCGGCAGCGGCTCGAAGTCGACGTCGTAGAAGCCGATGTTGCCGATGTCGCCCGGCTTGGCGCCGTTCTTGCCGGGCCAGCGGTCCACCAAGTAGATCAGGCTGTCGCCGATGCCCTTGATGGCGGGGATGTTCAGTTCGCCGGGGCCGGCCTTGTCGGCAAAGCCCCAGGCGCCGAGCGAAATCGCACGCTCATAAGCCTGCTTGGCGTCCTGCACGCGAAAAGCGATGGCGCAGACGCTCGGGCCGTGCTCGCGTGCGAAGCGCTGCGCGAACGAGTCGGGCTCGGCGTTCACGATGAAGTTGATCGTGCCCTGGCGGTACAGCAGCACGTTCTTGTGGCGGTGCCTGGCCACCGCCGTGAAGCCCATGCGCTCGAACACCTGGCCCATGGCCACCGGATCCGGCGCCGCGTATTCGATGAATTCGAAGCCGTCGGTTCCCATCGGGTTCTCCCAGGGCGTGAAGGCGGGGGCGTCGGTATGGCTCATAGGGGTCTCCAGAGGTGGGGTTCGAATGGATAAAGAAGCAGGGAAATTGCGAAAAAGCGCACCGAAGCGGCCTTTGCAGCAATGTAGGGCGGATGCCGCTCACGTTTTCAGCGTTGTTGGGCGCCCTAAGTAGCAAAGACGCAGAAAAACTGCAAAAATAGCAATATGGAAGCACTCGACAAGATTGATCGGCTCATATTGCGCACGCTGCAAGCAGACGGACGTGCTACCTACGACCAGATTGCCGAGCAAGTCAGCCTTTCTCCGAGTGCCGTGCTCAGGCGCGTCAAGCGGCTGGAGGAAAGCGGCGTCATCGACCGCTACGTGGCTCTCGTTCGCCCCGAAGTCATTGGCCTGGGCCTCACCGCGTATCTCAACGTGCGTCTCGAAAAGCATACCGAGAGCCACAAGCGCAACCCCATGGACCTGTTCCGCGCCAGCGTCCAGACCTGGCCCGAGGTGGTCGAATGCGCGGCGCTCACTGGCGAAATGGACTACCTCTTGCGCGTGGTGGTCGCCGACATGGGCCACTACAGCCGGTTCATCATGGATACCCTGCTCAAGCATCCGAGTGTTGAAGACTGCAAGACCAGCTTTGTGCTGGATCGTGTCAAGGCCACAACGGCTGTACCGGTTTAGCAACGAATTCGTTGCTCCAATCACACGCGCTTTGGTACTGGTTCACAAATGACAACCGGAAGTACCCATTCGGACTTGTTGATTAAGGGGAAACCCTTATATTTGAGCCATGCTCACCGCCAAGACCCTTATCCAAGCGTCTCTCGGCCTCGGCTCTTTCCTGAAGGCGCCGATGGTTGAGGCGCAACCGCGCGCGACCTCCGCGCCCCAGCCCGTCATGGTGCCGATCCGCTCGATCGGCCCGCGCGAACGCGACCGCATCGCGCGCCACCTGCTGGCGCTGACCCCCCATGACCGCTACCTGCGCTTCGGCTACGCCGCGTCGGACGAGCAGGTGCAGCGCTACGTCGACGGCCTCGACTTCGACCGCGACGAGCTTTTCGGCATCTACAACCGCCGCCTCGACCTGATCGCCATGGCCCACCTGGCGTTCGCGCCGGACGACCAGCACAGCGACTGCGCCGAGTTCGGCGTCTCGGTGGCGGCACATGCACGTGGCCGCGGTTACGGCGCCCGCCTGTTCGAGCGCGCCGTGGTCGTGGCGCGCAACGAAGGCGTGGGCATGCTCTTCATCCATGCGCTGAGCGAAAACGCCGCCATGCTGAAGATCGCCCGCAACGCCGGCGCCACCGTGGTGCGCAGCGGTTCCGAATCCGAGGCGCACCTGCAGCTGCCGAGCGCCACCTTCGACAGCCGCATGAGCGAAATTGCGCTCGAGCACTACGCGGCGGTCGACTACCACCTCAAGACCCGCGCCAAGCAGTTCTGGGCTTTTCTCGCCAGCCTGCAAGAAGTGCGCAGCGGCATTCGCGACGCCCGCAGCAAGTCGGCCCAATAAGCAGGGAACAGGGCGCTGCCGCGGCGACGCGGCTCGCCTCGGGCGGCCCGACGGCGCGCCGCTCTTGTTTCTTCCTGTAGCGGAATTGCCAGGGTAGTGCCTGTCACACGCAATCCGGTATCCTTGTATCTCTTCAACTACGCCTCCCGCAGTGGCCGAACCTCACCCTGAACGCGCACCCGTCGAACGGGAAGACAAGCGCGGCTTTCTCCAGAAACTGGCCGAATTCATCCACCCCGGTCCCGACTCGCGCGACGAGCTGATCGAAACCTTGGCAGACGCCGAGGACAACGAGGTGATCGGCGCTGAGTCGCGCGTGATGCTCGAAGGCGTGCTGCGCATGGCCGACATGACGGCCGGCGACGTGATGGTGGCCGCCCCGCGCATGGACCTGGTGAACATCGACGCGCCGTACGACGCGCTGCTGCACCTGGTCATCGACACCGCGCACTCGCGCTTCCCGGTGTACGAGGGCGAAAAAGAAAACATCATCGGCATCCTGCTCGCGAAAGACCTGCTCAAGCTGCAGCGCGCGCCGGGCCTCAACATCCGCGCGCTCCTGCGGCCTGCCACCTTCGTTCCCGAGAGCAAGGGCCTGAACGACCTGCTGCGCGAGTTCCGCGGCAACCGCAACCACCTGGCCATCGTGATCGACGAGTTCGGCCGCGTGGCCGGGCTGATCACCATCGAGGACGTGCTCGAGCAGATCGTCGGCGAGATCGAAGACGAGTTCGACATTGCCGAAGACGAGGGCGACATCTTCGGCCTGGCCGACCACACCTACCGCGTCTCGGGCGACACGCCCATCGAGCGCGTGGCCGAAGCATTCGGCATCGTCTTCGACGAAGAACAGCTGAGCGAAGACTTCGACACCATCGGCGGACTCATCGCACATGAAATGGGCCACGTGCCCAAGCGCGGCGAGCACCACGCCATCGGCGGCTTCGACTTCGTGGTGCTGCACACCAAGGGCGGCGCCGTGCGCTGGTTCAAGGTGTCTCCGGCCCGCGGCAGCGACGCGGCCGACTGATGCCATTGCCCGCAGCGGCCACGCTCCGCACCTCGCGCCTCTTTTCCGCCGTGGGCCTGCTGCGCCTTCTCGGCTTTGCTTTCGCGGGTCTCGCGCAGGCCGCCGCCATTGCCTGGCCCGCGAACGGCCAGCCGCTGTGGTGGCTGCAGCTGATCTCGCTGGCGGGGCTCGTCGGCCTACTGGACCGGCTGCGCGCCGAAGGCGCCGGCTGGCGCCGCGCCGGACTGCACGGCTGGCTTTTCTCGACGGCCTGGCTCACCGGCAGCTTCTGGTGGCTCTTCATCTCGATGCACACCTACGGCGGGCTTCCGGCACCGCTTGCGGCCATTGCAGTGCTCGCGCTTGCGGCGGCGCTCGGGCTCTATTACGCAGTGGCCTGCGCCTGGTTCGTCGTTCGCAGGTCTCGGGGGCCTGTGACCGGCGCGCTGGTCTTTGCCGCGCTGTGGACACTCGCCGAACTCGTGCGCGGCAGCTGGTTCACCGGCTTTCCATGGGGCGCAGGCGGCTACGCGCACGTCGAAGGGCCGTTGGCAGCCTGGGCACCGTGGATTGGCGTCTACGGCATCGGCGCAGTCGCCGCCATCGTGGCCGCGCTCGTCGCTCTCACGCGGCCTGCGCGCACCGCGGCACTGGCGCAGTCGCTGGTAGTGATCGCCGCCGTATTCGCGGCGCCGCACCTGATCCATCCGCTGCCTGACGAGGCTCGAGGCGACAAGGGTTCCAGCGGCAAGCTGCAGATGGCGCTGCTCCAGGGCAACATCCCGCAAGACGAAAAATTCATCCCCGGAGGCGGCATTGACCTGGCGCTGCGCTGGTACGGCGAGCAGCTGCGCGACGCCAAGGCTTCGCTCGTGGTCACGCCCGAAACCGCCTTGCCGTTGCTGCCGCAGCAACTGCCCGCCGGTTACCTCGAAGCCATCCAGGCGCGCTACAGCCAGGGCATGCAAGCCGCCATCGTCGGGCTTCCGATGGGCGGCCAAGGCACCTACAGCAATGCAGTGCTCGGCTTCCAGCCCGGCGTCGCGCAGCCCTACAGCTACAGCAAGCACCACCTCGTTCCCTTCGGCGAATTCATTCCGCCGGGCTTTCGCTGGTTCATCCGGATGATGAACATTCCGCTCGGCGATTTCGCCCGCGGCGGCCTGGCGCAGGCGCCTTTTGCTTGGCAGGGCCAGCGTATTGCGCCGAACATCTGCTACGAAGACTTGTTCGGCGACGAGATCGGCGCCAACTTCAAGGACGAGGCTACAGCGCCGACCATCCTGCTCAACGTGAGCAACATCGCATGGTTCGGCGACTCGGTCGCCATCGACCAGCACCTGGCCATCTCGCGCATGCGCTCGCTCGAGTTCGCGCGGCCGATGGTGCGGGCCACCAATACCGGCGCCACTGTGGTGATCGACGCCGAAGGCCGCGTCACGCACCAGCTGCCGCGCCTTATGCGCGGCGTGCTCGAGGCGCCGGTCGAAGGCCGCAAGGGGCTCACGCCCTATGCGCGCTGGGTGGCGCCGTTCGGGCTCTGGCCGCTGTGGATTTCGGCGCTGGCTGTGGTCGCCGTGGCCTTCGCGCTGCGCCGCCGCAACGGCTGACGCAGGGCGATCGTCGTCAGGCTGTTGCCGGCACCGCCTTCACAGGCCAATCGCGCAGCTTGCCCGGGTTCAGCAGCCCCAGCGGATCGAAGCGCTTCTTCACCTCGATGACTTCGGGCGGCAGCGGTCCACCGGCCTTGCCGTCTTCCACGATGTTCACGTGCGGGTTGTTGATGTGCACGTTGTGGGCGCGGTGAATGTCGATGATTTCCGAGAGCCTTTCTTCGGTGCTGAAGCGCACCAGCTGAAGCCCGCTGCAGGTCATGAGCCCCGCCACGTTGCGGATGAACTCGATGTGCATCATCACCTCGCCGCCGAGCAGTTTTTCCATCTCGATGATCTGCTCGACGTGCCGACCGGGCACGAAGCCGCTCTGCAGATAGGTCAGCGTGGGGTCGATCTTCAGCGCATGCAGCGTGGTGTGGTTCCAGGTGAACTCCATCAGCGTGCGGTTGCTCTTCTGCACCTCGGCTGCCGTCTTGCGGTAGCTCACGGTGCCGCCGTGCGCCTCGGCCAGCATCAGCATCGCCGGTTCGCAATACTCGGCCACGAGCGACAACACCGTGTGGCAGCCCTTGGGCAGATGCGCTGCGAGCTGCGCCAGATGATCGGAAATGGGCGCGGCAAAAAAAGCGATCTCCCGTTTCACGATGCCGGGCGCATTCGCGAGCTTGTCGGCGAAGTGCAGTGCGTCTTCAAACTGGTCGAAGGTCACCAGCGTTTCGAGCCAGGGATG
The DNA here is from genome assembly GCF_023195515.1 of Variovorax sp. S12S4. NCBI lineage: Bacteria > Pseudomonadati > Pseudomonadota > Betaproteobacteria > Burkholderiales > Comamonadaceae > Variovorax > Variovorax sp. S12S4. The sequence goes on along the minus strand of NZ_JALPKR020000002.1, from coordinate 1,131,072 downwards.
CGACAGCGCGAGCGCCACTTCGATTTCGAGCACCAGCCCGTTGGTGCCCCACAGGTGGTGCATGCGCATCGCCTCGGCGCCGCGCAGTTCGACCATCTGAGGCTCGGCTTCGATGGTCATCGCGCGAATGCCGAGCACGTTGCCAGGCGCACCGAGCGGTCCGTAGTTGATGGAGCCCACGCCGCCGAAGCCGCCGCCGAACAGACCGCCCAGCGTGGCGCTGCGGTAGGTGGAGGGCATGCAGCGCATCTCCTGGCCGGAAGGTTTGGTCTGCTTCTCGAGCTCGCCCAGGCGAATGCCGGCCTGCGCGCGCGCCACGCCGGGCTTCACCCAAAGAAAAGCGTTGTAGCCCGTCATGTCGAGCACCACGCCGCCCGCGAGCGGCGTGGTCTGGCCGTAGTTGCCGGTGCCGCTGCCGCGGAGGGTGATCGGCACGCCGCGGCGTGCGCAGGCGCCGACCACTGCACGTATTTCGTCTTCGGTGCGCGGACGCACGACCACGTCGGCGCGCTTGTCTTTCAGCTGGCGGGTCAGTACCGGGCTGAACCATGAGAAGTCTTGCGACAGCCGCGCCACGCGGCTTTCGTCGGTGATCCAGTCGAGCTCGGGCAGTTCGAGCAGGAGTTGCTCTATGGCGGAAATGGATGCGTTCATGGTCAAGGTTTCAATCCTGGGAAAGTTCACTCGCGTGCCACGAGCCCAGCGCCAGCTTGGTGAGCCAGGCCATCAGCACGAACAGCGCAACGCCGGTCAGCGAAATGAGCAGCAGGGCCGCGAACATGCGCGGAATGTTCAACTGAAAGCCGGCCTGGAGAATCTGGTACGCCAGCCCCGCGCCCGAGCCGCCCGTGCCGGCCACGAACTCGGCCACCACGGCACCGATCAGCGCCAGCCCGCTCGAGATGCGCAGCCCGCCGAAAAAGTAGGGCAGCGCGCTCGGAATGCGCAGCCGCACCAGCTGCTGCCAACGTGTGGCTCGGTTGAGCTTGAAGTAGCTCTGCAGGTCGGGGTCGATGCTGCGCAACCCGAGCGTCGTGTTGCTGATGATCGGGAACAGCGCCACCAGCGCGGCGCACACCGTCATCGCCGCCACCGGGTTCTTCACCCAGATGATGATGAGCGGCGCCACCGCCACGATGGGCGTCACCTGCAGCAGCACTGCATACGGAAAGAGCGCGGTCTCGATGCGCTTGCTCTGCACGAAGAGAAACGAGATCAGCACGCCCGCCACCGTGGCCAGCGCGAACGACAGCAACGTGATCTTGAGCGTGACCAGCAGTGCATTGCCGAGCGGCGCCCAGTCGGTAACGAGCGTCTGCACCATCAGGATGGGCGAGGGCACCAGGTACGGCGGCAGCTCCATCGCCACCACCATCCATTGCCACAGCGCGACCAGCACCACGCCGATGAGCACGGGGTAGAGCACGCGCTGCACACGCGGTTGGCTCAGAAGGGGTGGGCTCTTCTTCATTGCGCATGCTCCTCGTCGCCCTGGCTCGCGCGCAGCAGGCTGTCCTGCAGGCGCTTGGCATGGCGCGCGAATTCCGGCGTCACCATGAAGTCGGGCGTGCGCGGATAGGGCTCGTCGATGTGGAACTGCTCCACCACCCGGCCCGGCCGCGCAGCCATCATCACGACGCGGGTCGAGAGAAACACCGCCTCGTGAATCGAATGCGTCACGAAGATCACCGTGAGCTTCTTCTTGCGCCACAGGTCGAGCAGGTCGGCATCGAGCTTGTGGCGCGTGATCTCGTCGAGCGCGCCGAAGGGCTCGTCCATCAGCAGCAGGTCAGGCTGCGTCACGAGGCCGCGTGCAATCGAAACGCGCATCTGCATGCCGCCCGAGAGCGCACGCGGCAATGCATCGGCAAACTTCTCGAGCCCCACCAGCGCAAGCGACTCCATCACGCGCGCGTCGGCCTCCTTGCGCGGAACGCCGGCCAGGTCGAGCGGCAGCCGCACGTTGGTGCGCACGCTGGCCCAAGGCATCAGCGTGGCCGACTGGAACACGAAAGACAGCTTGTGCGGGCAGCTGTGGATCTCAGCCACCGGCTTGCGCCAGACGAGCAGGCGCCCGTCGCTGGGCTCGAGCATGCCCGCGATCATTTTCAGCAGCGTGCTCTTGCCGCAGCCCGAAGGCCCCAGCAGCGTGACGAATTCGCCTTCGGCAATCGACAGATCCACCGGCAGCAACGCCTGCGTGCCGTTGGGATAAGTCTTCTCGGCCGAGAGAACTTCCACCGCGGGCACGGCAGGCACCGCGGGCGGCGCAAGGGTGTGGGGTTCGATGCGGTTCATGGCGCAAGACTCAAGGCAGTACCTTCGCGTCCTTCACGAACTCGGTGGTGTAGGTCTTCGCGAGTTCCACCTTGGCCGGGTCGATCAGCTTGGCGCTCACGAGAAAGTCGTAGCTCGCCTTGGAACGCGCGTCGGTGATCACGCCGATGCCGAGCTTGGCCGCGTCGCCGCCGGTGATCATGCCCATCTCCTTGAGCTTGGCGACGCTGTAGGCCAGCTGGTCGTCGGTCATGTTGGGGTTGTCCTTCTTGATCAGCGCGTTGGCGGGCGCCGGGTCGGCGAGGTAGCTCTTCCAGCCCTCGGCCGAGGCTTTCACGAAGGCCGCCACCTGCTTGCTGCGGTCCTTCACGGTCTTTTCCATGCACGACACCGTGGTGGCGTACGCCGGAAAGCCGTGGTCGCTGAACATCAGCACCGTGCTCTTCACGCCGGCCTTCTGGATCGCGTAGGGCTCCGAGGTCAGGTAGCCCTGCTGCGCGGTGTTCTTGTCGGCCACAAACGGCTGGATGTTGAACGTGTAGGGGCGCGTCTGTTCGTCGGTCAGGCCGAACTTCGCCTTCAGCCAGGGCCAATAGCCGCGGTTGGCTTGCGCGCCGATCAGAAGCGTCTTGCCCTTCAGGTCCTCGAACTTCTTGACGTCGTCGTGCGCAATCAGCACCTGCGGGTCTTTCTGGAAGAAGGCCGCCACGTTGACGACCGGCACGCCGCCTTCGCGCACCTGCATCATCTGGATGTCGCTCGAGCCCATGATGCAGTCGGCCTGGCCCGCGGCCATCATCTGCGTGATGTTGACCTGGGGGCCGCCCATCTTGATGGTCACGTCGAGACCGTGTTTCTTGTAGATGCCCTGTGCCACCGCCTGGTAGAAGCCGCCGTGCTCGGCTTGTGCGTACCAGTTGGTCATGTAGGTGAACTTGTCCTGCGCCGGCGCGGCGGCGGAGAACAGTGCGAGCGCGGCGGCGCCGGCCATGGAAAGAGCGAAGGAACGCATGGTGGGAACCTCTCGAGGCTGGTGGAAGAACAGTTGAAGAAGAAGGAAAAACCGGTGGGCCCGATGCAAGTAGCGCGCCTCAGGCGGGCTCGAACGATTGCTGGATGAAGCCCTGCTGGTGGCCGCGCTCCCACGTCGGCTCTTCGCGCACAAGCCAGCGCAGCGCATGCAGCTCGGTCAGCGCCTGCACCCAGCTGTCCGAGAGCGTGTCCAGGATCTCTTCGCCCTGCTCACGCGTCGCACTGGTCGGGTCGCCGATCACGCCGCTCGGGCCGAAGTCGCGCGCGGTCCATGCGCAGGCCGGCCGGCCGTCGGCCGACAGCAGCTTGATCGGGAACGGCGGCGGAAAGTTGGCAGCCGCGCGCTCCATGTGCACCGTGTCGGGCGCCAGTGCGAGCATCAGCGCGGTCTCGGAATGGCCGGCATGCATAGAGAGGCGCTTTTCCTGCTCGCTGATCTGCTTGCTCGATGCGTTCGGCAGGCGCGACACGCCGTGCGGCACCACCACGAAGTCGCCGTGCCGCAGGCGCAGTTCACGCGCAGCCATCTCCAGCACCTGCGGCTGGCCGCCATGGCCGTTGGCGAACAACAGCTTGCGAAAGCCCGCGCGGTAGACCGATTCGCCAATCTCGATGACGGTGGACAAGAGTGTGGTGCCGGTCAGCGTCATGGTGCCCGGAAAGTGCAGGTGCTCTTCCGACTTGCCATAGGTGATGGTCGGGAGCGCGAAGGCGCGCACTTCGGGCGGCAGCTTCTCGAGCGCCTTGCCCATCACGCCCGAGGCGATCACGCTGTCGACCGAGCAGGGCAGGTGCGGGCCATGCTGCTCGATGGCGCCGCAGGGCAGCACGATGACCGTGTTCTCGCGGTCGGGCAGTGCGGCGATTTCTGTCCAGCTCAGGTAGGGCAAAAAGCGATGGGGCGGTATGTAGCCGTGGAGCATGGGAGGTCCTTGTTCGTTAGCGGGGATAGAAGGGCGTCGCGTCGCCTTGCGTAACCTGGCCCTCGCGCAGCACCACGCGGGTCGCGCTGCGCGAGGGCCAGCCGTGGCGGTCGGCCTGGGTGAACAGCACCAGGTCGGCCTTGGCGCCGACGAGCGTCTGTGCCGACGTGGCAGGCCCGCGCTGGAGCCAGTCGCCGCGGCAGAGCGCCTGCGACCAGTTGTCGAAAGGTTCGTCGAGCTGCGCCACCAGCGCGGCGGTGCCCAGTGCCTCGACCGGGTCGAAGCTGCCGAGCCGGCAGAACGGGTCTTGCACGTTGTCGCTTGCAAACAGCAGCGGAATGCCGCGCTCGCGCGCCTCCTTCACCAGCGTGATGCCGCGCATGCGCGGCGTGCGGCCCGTGACGGCGTCCTGCAGCAGCAGGTTGGTGGCGGGCAGCGACACCACGGTGATGGGCGCACGCGCCACCGCGTCGAGCGTGGCAAAGGCCTGGGCCTCCGGCTGCGCGGCCAGCGCACAGATATGGCCGCAGACCACGCGGCCCTCAAAGCCGATCTCGTGCAGGATGCGGGCGATGGTCTGCAAGCCGATCGCTGCCGGATTCAGTTCTTCGTCGACATGAAGGTCGACGTCCAGGTCGCAGGCCTGCGCCGAAACCAGCAGGTTGCGCAGCGCGTTCTCGCTCCAGTTGGTGGAGTGCAAGAAGCCGCCGAGCACCGCCTGCGGCCCGGTGGCCTTTACCTGCTGCGCGAGCCGCATCGCCTGTGCCGCATCTTCGAACAGCGGCAGCTTGATCAGGCTGACCTGCTGCAGCCGCACCTTGCCTGCCCATTCCTGCGCCAGTTCGGCCATCACCGGCCAGGCCAGCGGCACCGCATCGGGCTCCCACCAGTCGACATGCGTGCGCACATGCGTGGTGCCGCATTGCCAGGCCCACTGCAGGCCGCGAGAGGCGCGTTCGCGCACGTCATTGGCGCTCCAGTGCACGCGGTCGTTCAGCATCGCGTCGATGGCGCCGAGCAGGCCGGGCTGCACCTCTTTCATGCGTGGCAGCGTGAACGCCTTGTCGAGGTGCGTGTGCGCATCGACGAAGCCGGGGAGCACCAGCGTCCCGGCAAGGTCCCAACCCTGCGGGGAAGGCGGGATGCCATCGGAGGCGGGCCGCACCGACTGCACGCGCCCGGCTTCGAGTTCAATGCGGGCCAGCACCGGCACGCCATCGCGCAGCGGCCAGCCGGCCGGCAGCAGCCAGCGAGGCAGGCGCGCGTTGTCGAGAAAAGCGGGCGCCATCATGCGAAGCGCGCCATTGCGGTGCCCACCCGCGCCATGAAGCGCTTGAGCTGGGGCTCGGTCGCCACGTTCATGTGATAGTGGGCGTGGTAGTCCACCTTGGCGCGCCGGCCCGTGAGCCGCAGCATGTAGCGCGTGACGATCTTGCGCGGCGGATCGCCCATGTACCAGGCCATCCAGCGCGGGCGGCCATAGGTGACCACGGCACTGATGCGCTTGATGTGCGTGAGCATCGGCTTCACGTTGGCCGGGTCGCTGATGTCGAAGGCCACGCCGGGCATGAAGAGCCGGTCGAAGTAGCCCTTCAGCATCGCCGGCAGGCCGAAGCACCAGGTCGGAAAGCAGAAAACGATGCCCTCGGCCCACTGCAGGCGCTCCACATAGGGCTTGAGTGGCAGCTGGTTGCCCGGCACATCGTGGTAGCCGAGCCGCTCCTCGCGAGAAAGCACCGGGTTGAAGCCTTCCGCGTACAGGTCGCAGTCGTCTACCTCGTGCCCGGCCGCGCGCAGGTTCTTCAGCACCTCCTGGTGCAGGGCCGCATGGAAGCTGGTTTCGACCGGGTGGCAGTAGACGACGAGCACGCGCATGGTGTTTGACCGCTTAATCAGAGCAAGTGGTCAGGTTATGCAAGCGGCGTGCCAATCCGGATGCACCGGAGTGGGGAGGCGGGAGCCTTGTCCCGCGGCTCAGAGGTTGGCGGTTACGCCGCCTTCCCCCGCCAGAGCCGCACGCCCAGCCCCGCCGCGGCCGTGCCGGTCGCCAGCCAGGTCACACCCGTCCAGCCCCACTGCGCGAGCGCCAGCGCACCCAGCGCCGAGCCGGCCGCCATGCCGATGAACATGCTGGTGAACAGCACCGCGTTGAGCCGGCTGCGCGCACCGGGCTCGATGCCGTAGACGATGGTCTGGTGCGCAATCAGCGCCGCCTGCATGCCCAGGTCGAAGCCGATTGCGGCAAGCGCCAGCAGCCAGAGTTGCGCATGCGGCGGCAGCAGCGGCGCGAGTCCCATGGCCGCGAACGACACCACCACCAGCCCCGCGCCGAGCCGCGTCACCAGTTCCGGGCCGCGGCGGTCGGCCAGCCGTCCGGCCAGCGGCGCCGCCAGAGCGCCCGCGGCGCCAGCCAGGCCGAAGGCACCCGCCGCCGCGCTGCCCAGGTGGAACGGCTCGCCGTGCAGCATGACCGCCAGGGTCGACCAGAAGGCGCTGAAGCCCACTGCCAGCAGTGCTTGTGCCAGCGCAGCGCGGCGCAGGGCGCCGTGGCGCGACCACAGCGTGCCCAGCGATCCGAGCAGCGCACCATAGGCCAGGTGCGTGGTGGGCCGGAAGCGCGGCAGCCCGCGCCACGCGGCCGCACCGATGAGCGCGATGCTGGCCGCAGCCGCGATGAACATCGCGCGCCAACCGAAGTGCTCGGCCACGAAGCCGCTGACCACGCGCGACAGCAGAATGCCGAGCAGCAGCCCCGTCATCACCGTGCCCACGGTCTTCCCGCGCGAGGCTTCGGGCGCCAGCGTGGCGGCGGCGGGAACGATGTCTTGTGCCATCGTCGCCGCGAGGCCGATGGCCAGGCTGGCCGCGAGCAGCATGCCGATCGACGGCGCGGCCCCGGCCACCAGCAGCGCGGCGCACAGCGCGGCCGCCTTGGCCAGCACGATGCGGCGCCGGTCGTAGCGGTCGCCCAGCGGTGCCAGCAGCAGGATGCCCAGCGCGTAGCCAAGCTGAGTGAGCGTGGGAATGAAGCCCACCGACCGCGCGGAGGCGCCAATGTCCGCGCCCAGCACGCCGAGCATCGGCTGGGCGTAGTAGAGCGAGGCCACGGACAGCCCGGCGCCCGTGGCGAGCAGCAGCACCAGCGAGGCCGGCAGGTCGCGTGCCGCCGGAGCAGCGGCTGCCGGTGCATGCGTTTGTTGAATGGAAGACATGGCGTTAACCCTTGAATACTGAGCGAGGGTTGAAATGTGCGCCTCTGAGACGTGACTTGGTAGCCCTGCAGATCGCACAATGTCTATACGCCGAACGCATAAAGACAACCCATGTCGACCTCTCCCCCGCCGCCGACCGCATCGAGCTGATGCAGACCTTCATTCACATCGTCGAGGCCGGCAGCCTCTCGGCCGCCGCCCAGCAGATGGGCGCCACTCAGCCCACGGTGAGCCGGCGGCTGCAGACGCTGGAGCGCTCGCTGGGTGTGCGGCTGCTGCGCCGTTCCACCCACGCCATGAAGCTCACGGAAGACGGTGAGCGCTGCTACGAGCGAGCGAGGGAGCTGATCGCCGACTGGCACGCCTTCGAGGCGGACCTTCGCGGGGTGGGCGACGAGCCCGAAGGCACGCTGCGCGTGGTGGCGCCGCATGCGCTGGGGCAACTGCTGCTGGTGGGGCCCCTGGCCGACTACCTTCGCGCATACCCGCGGGTTTCAGTCGAATGGCTGCTGAACGACCGCCGGCCCGACTTCATCGCCGAAGGCGTCGATTGCGCCATCCAGGTGGGCGAAGTAACCGACACCATGGCGGTGGCCATCAAGCTTTCGGAGGTGCCGCGCGTAGTGGTTGCCGCCCCCTCGGTGCTGGCTGGACGCACGCCGCCCACGCATGCATCGCAACTGGCCGAACTGCCGTGGCTCGCGCTGCGCACCTTCTATCGCAACGAGGTGGTGCTCACCCACAGTCCGTCCGGCGAAGTTGCGCACGTGCCCATCCGGCCGCGCATGAGCACCGACAGCCTCTATGCGCTGCAAAGCGCGGCGCGCATGGGCTTGGGAGCCTGCATGGGCTCGGCCTGGCTCTTGAAAGACGACATCGCCACGGGGCGCATGGTGCAGCTTGTGCCGCAGTGGCACGTGGCGGCGCTACCCGTTTACCTGATCTATCCGCATGCACGCTTCCAGCCGGCGCGGCTGCGCCGGTTCATCGAGATGATGCGGCTCGCGCTGGCCGACCCGACAGGCCGCGCCTGGGAAGCCGGCGCGTCGTGAGCGGCGCCGTTGGCGGCGCAGCAAACGCTAGGCCTTGATGCCGCAGCCGCCCAGCACAAAGGCCACCAGCTCGCGCGCAATCGGCTCGCGGTCGATCGGCGCGTCAGGCGGCAGGCCGAGCATCACGCGCGTCTGTATCGCGTAGTCGGCATAGCTCTGGGTCATGGCCCAGATGTGCATCAGCAGCAGGCGCGCGTCGAGCGGGCGCATCTGTCCGCGCGCAATCCAGCCGTTGATCACGTCGACCTTCTTCTGCGTCCACGCCCGGGCATTGGGCCAATAGCGGTCGAGGTTGCGGCCGCCGTCCAGCACCTCGCGCGTGAAGATGCGCGAGATCTCGGGGTTGTCGAAGGCGTGGTCGAGCTTCTTGCGGATGTAGTCGCCCAGCACCGTGGCCGGGTCGCTTGCGTCCTCGAACGAGAACACCACCTTCCACGCATGCAGCACCTGCATCAGCAGCTCTTCGTAGAGCTCTTCCTTGCCGGCGATGTAGTAGTGCAGCTGGGGCTTGGTCAGGCCGGCGCGCGCGGCAATGGCCTGGGTGGATGTGCCCTTGAGCCCATGCAGGCTGAACTCGGTCACGGCCGCGGTGCGGATGGCCGCCATGATGCGCTCGCGCCCCGGCCGCGCGCGCGACAGCGGGCCGTCGGGGGCGGGCATTTCCTGGGCGGTGGTCGGGGAAGGGCGGCGGGATCGGCGTTCATTGGCATGTGTTTGCGCGGTGCGCCCGGCGATGGTAATCCTTGGCGCATGGCCGCATGCCATGCCGGCATGGAAGCGAAGAGCATGCGGGCACGGTTCATGTATCTTCTCGCCGCTTCCAGAAATTCATTCAAGACAAAGGAGTTCTTTCATGTACCTTTCCCCTCGTTTCAGGGCCTTCGCGGCCGGCGCCGCGTTGCTTGCGGCCAGCGCGCTCGCGCAAGCCCAGCAGGCATTGCCCAATGTGGTGATCCTGGCCACCGGCGGCACCATTGCGGGGGCCGGCGCCTCGGCGGTGAACAGCGCCACCTACGCGGCCGCCAAGGTCGGCGTCGACAAGCTGATTGCCGGCCTGCCCGAACTCTCGAAAATCGCCAATGTGCGCGGCGAGCAGGTGTTCCAGGTCGCTTCCGAGAGCCTGACCAACGACAACCTGCTGACGCTCGCCAAGCGCGTTTCGGCACTGTCCAAGCAGGCCGACGTGGACGGCATCGTCATCACCCATGGCACCGACACGTTGGAAGAAACCGCTTATTTCCTCACGCTCACCGTGCGCACCAACAAGCCGATTGTCGTGGTCGGCTCGATGCGTCCGGGCACGGCGCTCTCGGCCGACGGCGCGCTCAACCTGTATGACGCAGTGAGCGTGACAGGCAGCAAGGATGCCGCGGGCAAGGGCGTGCTGGTGACGATGAACGACAACATCGACAGCGGTCGCGACGTGAGCAAGAACGTCAACATCAAGACCAGCGCCTTCTCCAGCCAGTGGGGCCCGCTGGGCATGGTGGTCGAGGGCAAGAACTACTGGTTCCGTGCACCCGTCAAGCGCCACACCATGAACTCGGAGTTCGACATCGACAGCATCAACACGCTGCCGGCGGTCGAGATTGCGATGGGCTACGAGGGTGTTTCTTCCATCGCCATCGACGCGTTCGCCAAGAGCGGCGTGAAGGCGATCGTCCACGGCGGCACGGGCAACGGCTCGGTGGCCAACCGCATCGTGCCCAACCTGCAGAAAGCACGCACCGACGGCGCCATCATCATCCGCAGCTCGCGCGTGGCCGACGGCTTCGTGATCCGCAATGCCGAGCAGCCCGACGACAAGTACGACTGGGTGGTGGCGCACGACCTGCGCCCGCAGAAGGCCCGCATCCTGGCGATGGTGGCCCTTACCAAGACCAGCGACACGAAAGAACTGCAGCGCATCTTCTGGGAGTATTGATCCCGTTCAGCGCGCGGCACGCCGCTTGCGGTGCCGCGCGTATTCGAGGCTGCTCACGCATACGAGCAGCCAGGCCAGGCCGGTCAGCAGGCCGGCCACCACGTCGCTTGCAAAATGCACCTGCAGAAAGACGCGGCTGCACGCAATGGTGACGATGGCTGCGGCGGCGGCCATGGCCGCCGGCACGTGCCAGCGCGCCGGCAGCAGGCGCAGCGCCAAATACATCAGCATGCCGTAGCTCACGATCGCGCCCGCGCTGTGGCCGCTCGGAAAGCTGAAGCTCGTCTCCAGCGCCAGCCCATGGTCGTGCAGCGGCCGTGCCCGCGCGAAGATGCGCTTGAGCGCGGGGTTCAGCAGCACGATGCCGCCGAGCGCCATCACCCAGCCCAGCGCAAGCCCGCGGTGCGCGTTGCGCCACAGCACCAAGGCCAGCACCACGCACACCGGCGCCAGCAGTTCGGCGTCGCCCAGGTGCGTGAGCCAGCTGAAAATCACGAGGGCCGCCCACGGCACATGCTCGCCGATCGCGTCGGCCAGCGCCTGGTCGGCCAGGCCCAGCAAGCGCCCATCGCCCAGCATCGATGCGATGTAGGCCACCAGGCTCGCCGCCGCGAGAATCAGCACAAAACCCAATGCCAGCCCGACAGCCACGCGCGGTTCGTCAGGCTCGTCGCTCGACGAAATCCTGGCACGGCGGCGCTGAAGAAGCTGGCAGGCGATGCCGGTGCCCAGCACCGACACCGCGAAAACACACAGGAACCAGGCAGGGCATGTTCGCCCAACTGGCGGGCGAGAAGAACGAGGGCAGTAGCTTCCATTGGCATGCGGGGCACCCTAAGGGAGCACCGCGCCGCTGGCAAGCCGAAGCCGCAATACTTTGCCGCACACAAAGGCCTTGTGAACCGCCGAATGGTCCCACCGCTCGACTTGGCAAACGCGGGTACCACCAATGTTTTCCATGCGCAGCACGTTCACCGAATTGGGATGCCCCGCACGCACGCGCGACGACACGGCCGTGCCGGCCTGCACCGCCCACGTCGTGCGCGGGCAACCCGCATAGGCGTCGTGCAGCGAGCGCACAAAGGGCAGGTGAATGTGGCCGCCCAGGATCAGGTCGGCGCCGGCGGCGCACCAGCGGGCCACGGCCGTTTCGCGGCCGTGCAGCCGGTTGTGCATGTCTTCCTGGCGCGTGACCATCACCGGCTGGTGCGTCACCACCACGCGCAATTGCGAAGGCAATGCCGCAGCCAGCCGGGCTTCGACCCGTTCGACCTGTGCGGGCGAAACCTCGCCGTCCTCGTGCCGGTACCAGCGCGTGGTGTTGACCGCAACCACCAGCCATTCGGCGGATTCGAACACCGGCTCCAGGTCGGTGCCGAAGGCTTCGGTGTACCTTTCATAAGGCGAGAACAGCCGCGCCGCCAGGTGAAACAGCGGAATGTCGTGGTTGCCGGGAATGGCTACCAACGCCGGCGGCGCGAGCCGGTCGATAAAGGCGCGGGCCGCCGCAAACTGCGCGCGCGTGGCCCGCTGGGTAATGTCGCCGGAGAGCACCACCGCCTGCGGCGACAGGGAGTGCGCAAGCCGCTCGAGCGCCTCCATCACCTCGGGCTGCTCGGTGCCGAAATGCGTGTCTGAAATCTGAAGCAGGCAGCTGTTCATTGCTTGGCGGCCTCCAGCTCGGGCGCGGAATCGGGCCGCACCAGCCACAGCGGCTCGGGCGACACCCTAAACAGCAGCGGCATCTCGGTCCAGGCAATCTCGCCGTCGGTGGCCACTTTCACGCGGCGGGGCGAATGCAGCCGGCCGGTCTTCACCGTCATCGACTCGAACGGAAAACTCAGCACCTCGTCTGCGCTCCCAAGGCGGCCCAGCGCGCCGCGCACCAGCAGCCCGGGCATCGCCAGCACGCCGGTCGGCTTCAGCACCACGGCCGCCAGCTGCCCGTTTTCGGGGGCGTCGGCGTGCTCGATGCCGACCTGCAGCAGCTGCAAGGGGTTGTTGCCGACAAAAAGCGTCGGCGTGCGAATGTCGCGCTCCTGTCCGCGCCAGGCCATGCGCAGGTTCCAGAGCCGGTGGCCGCGCATCACGGTCAGAAGCCCGGCAAAAAAAGCGATCCAGCGGCTGCGGCCGTAGCGCGCCTTGTAGCTTTCGCGCTCTTCCAGCAGCTCGGCGTACAGCCCCATGCTGGCGTTGACAAGGAACACGCGGTCGTTCACCAGCCCCACCTGCGCGGGTTTCGGCTGCGCGGTCAGCAGCACCTGCAGCGCCTCGGCCGTATCGCCCGGAATGCCATGGGCGCGGCTGAAATAATTGAAGGTGCCCTGCGGCAGCACGCCAAAGGCCAGCCCGCTGCCGAGCGTGGCCTGCGCCACGGTGTTGATGGTGCCGTCGCCGCCCGCGGCCACCACCACGCCGCCGACAGCGCGGGCCCGCTCCACCGCCTCGCGCGCGAGCGCCTGCACAGTGGTGCGCTCATCCACAAGAAAGATGCGGTGCTTGCGGCCAGCCGCGGCGCAGCCTTCCTCGATGATCCGGCGGGTCTCGGCGGTGTCCGCGTTGCCCGAGCCGGCGTTGAGAACGATGAACAGGGGGAATTCGGACCGATTTGGGGCGGCAGCATGTCGATGGGAGCAGGGGAAAGGAGTGCCCGGCCGAACGTTGCAATGCCGAAGGCGCGGGAAAAAAGGTCGGAAAAAGACTTGGAAAAGGCGATTGCATGCAACCGGCCCGCCTTTGTCGCACGGCCCGGGGCGCCGCGCCGGCAGCCGCCATCCCGGCTTGCTGTGGGAGAGTTGCCCTCCGACCGTAAAATCGTGCGCTTTCGCGGCGCATTGCCGCGCTACCGTCCAAATGTCCGGCCTGCGCCGGCCAGCTTCATGTTGACCTTCCAGCAAATCATTCTCAAACTGCAGTCGTACTGGGCCGACAAGGGCTGCGCGCTGCTGCAACCGTACGACATGGAAGTGGGCGCGGGCACCTCGCACACCGCCACCTTCCTGCGGGCCCTCGGCCCCGAACCCTGGAAGGCCGCCTACGTGCAGCCCAGCCGCCGCCCCAAGGACGGCCGCTACGGCGAGAACCCCAACCGCCTGCAGCACTACTACCAGTACCAGGTGGTGCTCAAGCCGGCGCCCAGCAACATCCTCGAGCTCTACCTCGGCAGCCTCGAAGCCCTGGGTTTCGACCTGAAGAAGAACGACATCCGCTTTGTGGAAGACGACTGGGAGAACCCCACGCTCGGCGCCTGGGGCCTGGGCTGGGAGGTGTGGCTCAACGGCATGGAGGTGACGCAGTTCACCTACTTCCAGCAGGTGGGCGGCATCGATTGCAAGCCCATCACCGGCGAAATCACCTACGGCCTGGAGCGCCTGGCCATGTACCTGCAGGGCGTGGACAACGTCTACAACCTCACGTGGACCGAAGGCCTGAGCTACGGCGACGTGTACAAGCAGAACGAGGTCGAGCAATCGACCTACAACTTCGAGCACAGCGATGCCGAGTTTCTGTTCACCGCCTTCAACGCGCACGAAAAGCAGGCCAAGCACCTCATGACGGAGCAGCTCGCGCTGCCGGCCTACGAGCAGGTGCTCAAGGCCGCGCACAGCTTTAACCTGCTCGACGCGCGCGGCGCCATCAGCGTAACGGAGCGCGCGGCCTACATCGGCCGCATCCGCAACCTCGCGCGCAGTGTGGCGCAGAGCTACTACGAGAGCCGCGAGCGGCTCGGTTTCCCGATGGCGCCGCGCGAGTGGGTTGCACAAATCACGAAGAAAGCGGCTTGAGCGATGACGAGCGTGCAAAAGAATCTGTTGGTCGAACTCTTCGTTGAAGAGCTGCCTCCCAAGGCGTTGAAGAAACTCGGCGATGCCTTCGCCAACGGCCTGCGCGACCAGCTCGTGGCCCAGGGGCTCGCCGAGCCCGCCTCGGTGCTCACCGCCTACGCCTCGCCGCGCCGCCTGGCTGCGCACCTCACGCACGTGGCCGAGCGCGCCGCCGACAAGGCCGCGTCGCAAAAGCTCATGCCCGTGGCCGTGGGGCTCGATGCCGCGGGCCAGCCCACGCCCGCGCTGCTCAAGCGGCTGGCCGCCCTTGGCGCCGATGCCTCGGCCGTGCCCGGCCTGAAGCGTGCGATGGACGGCAAGGCCGAAGCCCTCTTCTACGAAAGCACCGCCAAGGGCGCGACGCTGACCGAAGGCCTGCAGAAGGCGCTGGCCGAATCCATCGCCAAGCTGCCGATCCCCAAGGTAATGAGCTACCAGCTCGAAAGCGGCTGCGAGCTGCCCGGCTGGAGCAGCGTGAGCTTCGTGCGCCCGGCCCATGGCTTGGTGGCGCTGCACGGCGACGCCGTGGTGCCCGTCGAGGCGCTGGGCCTGCATGCCGGCCGCGAGACCCATGGCCACCGCTTCGAGGCGGCGGTCGACCCTGTGGTGCTGCGCGATGCCAACAGCTACGCGCTGCAGATGCAGGACGACGGCGCGGTCATCGCGAGCTTCGAAGCCCGACGCACCGAAATTGCGCGCCAGCTTGCGGCCGCGGCCGTGCGGGTGGGCGGCGGCACGGTGCCTATTCATGACGATGCGCTGCTCGATGAAGTCACGGCGCTGGTCGAGCGCCCCAATGTGCTGGTGTGCAGCTTCGAGCGCGATTTTCTCGAAGTGCCGCAGGAGTGCCTCATCCTCACGATGAAGGCCAACCAGAAGTACTTTCCGCTGCTCGACGCATCGAACAAACTCACCAACAAGTTCCTCGTCGTCAGCAACATCAGCCCCGAGGACGCGAGCGCGGTGGTCGGCGGCAACGAGCGCGTGGTGCGCCCGCGCCTGGCCGACGCCAAGTTCTTCTTCGACCAGGACCGCAAGAAATCGCTGGCCTCGCGCGTCGAATCGCTCGGCAAGGTGGTCTATCACAACAAGCTGGGCACGCAGGGCGAGCGCGTGCAGCGCGTGATGCGTATTGCGCGCGGCATTGCGGCGCAACTGGGGCAGCCAGGGAAACCCGCGGATGCCACGCTCACCGCGCACGCGGTGCAAGCGGCGCAGCTTGCCAAGGCCGATCTCGTGACCGACATGGTCGGCGAGTTCCCCGAGCTGCAGGGCACCATGGGCCGCTACTACGCCCTGCACGACGGCTTGTCCGCCGAAGTGGCCGATGCCATCGAAGACCATTACAAGCCGCGCTTTGCGGGCGACGAACTGCCGCGCAACACCGTCGGCCTGGTGGTTGCGCTGGCCGACAAGCTCGAGACGCTGGTCGGCATGTTCGGCATCGGCAACCTGCCCACCGGCGACCGCGATCCATTCGCGCTGCGCCGCCATGCGCTCGGCGTGATCCGCATGCTGATCGAGAAAGACCTGCCGCTGGGGCTCGACGCGCTGCTGCAGGACGCCGCCGCGCAGTTCAAGGACATCGACGGCTTCGACAGCGGCAAGGCCACGGTCGAGCTGCAGGACTTCATTCTCGACCGCCTGGCCGGCAGCCTGCGCGAGCAGGGCGCCAGTGCGCAAGAGGTCGACGCCGTGCTGGCGCCGCGACCGCAGCGCCTGGGCGAAGTGCCCAAGCTGCTGGCGGCAGTGCGCGCCTTTGCCGCCTTGCCCGCCGCCGCCGCGCTGGCAGCTGCCAACAAGCGCATAGGCAACATCCTCAAGAAGGCGCCCGAGGCCGACGCGCACGTCAGCGAACTTCTGCTGCAGGAGCCCGCCGAGAAGGCGCTGCACGCCGCCATGGCTGAGGTCGTACCCGCGGCCAATGCGCAGTTCGATGCCGGCGACTACACCGCGTCGTTGCAGACCCTGGCTGCGCTGCGCGAGCCGGTCGATGCCTTCTTCGACGGCGTGATGGTCAATGCCGAGCAGGCCGACCTGCGCCTCAACCGGCTGGGCTTGCTGATGTCGTTGCACGCTGCGATGAACCGCGTGGCGCAACTCGAACGGTTGGCAGTCTGAAGCGAAGCAGCACGGGCTTTTTTGCCAACGCCATGAAACTCGTCATCCTCGACCGCAACGGCACGATCAACGTGCACCGCGAAGACTTCGTCAAGAGCGACATCGAGTGGACACCGCTGCCCGGTGCGCTCGAAGCGGTGGCCAAGCTCAACCATGCGGGCTGGCACGTGGTGATCGCGTCCAACCAGTCGGGCCTGGGCCGCGGCCTGTTCGACATGGCGTCGCTCAACGCCATGCACGCCAAGATGCACAAGATGCTCGCGGCCGTGGGCGGCAAGGTCGATGCGGTGTTCTATTGCCCGCACAGCCCCGACGAGGACTGCGACTGCCGCAAGCCCAAGCCGGGCCTGTTCCTGCAGATCGGCGACCGCTACGGCATCGATCTGCAGGGCGTGCCAACTGCGGGCGACAGCCTGCGCGACCTGCAGGCGGGCGCCGCCGCGGGCTGCGAGCCGCACCTTTTGCTCACAGGCATGGGGGCCGCCTGCATCGGCGTCGACCCGCTGCCCCCCGAATACCCGGCGAACACCATGGTTCACGAGAACCTCGCCGCCTTTGTCGACTTTTTGCTTGCGCGCGAAGCGCAGGCCGCACTGCAGGTGGCTGTCTGATGGCGTTTCTTCGTTCCGTTGTCCATGCACTGTGGATGCTCGTCACCGTGGTGCCCTGGGGCATCATCATGTGCGTCAGTTCGCTCTGGAAGCGCGGCATACCGCTCTACTGGATGGCGGTGCAGTGGCTCAGCTGGGCCATCGGCGGCGCGCGCGTGCTGCTGGGCATCAAGACCCGCGTCACCGGCATGGAGAACCTGCCGACCGACAAGCTCGCCGGCGCGATCCTGCTGGTCAAGCACCAATCGACCTTCGAGACATTCCTCATGCCTACGCTGATGCCGCATCCGCTGGCATTCGTGTTCAAGAAAGAGCTGATCTACGTGCCCTTCTTCGGCTGGGCCATGGCTCGGCTCGACATGATTCATATCGACCGCAGCCAGCGCGCGCAGGCGTTCAACAAGGTCGTGAACCAGGGCCGCAAGCTGCTTGCGCAGGGCATCTGGATCATCATGTTTCCCGAGGGCACCCGCATTCCGCGCGGCCAGAAGGGCACCTACAAGAGCGGCGGCACGCGGCTCGCATGCGAAACCGGCGTGCCGGTGATTCCCGTTGCCGTTACGTCGGCCAAGGTGTGGCCGCGCAAGGCCTTCATCAAGCGCCCCGGCGTGGTCGACGTGTCGATCGGCCCTGCCATTCCCAGTGTCGGCCGCAAGCCCGATGAACTGATGCGCGAGGTCGAAGCCTGGATCGAATCGGAAATGCGCCGGCTCGACCCAGAGGCTTATCGCGACAGCCCGCCGCTGCAGGCGGCGCCAGAAGTGCACTGAAGAAGAGAAAGCCCGAAATGCGGGGACTGCTTCAGTTCACGATGGATCTGTTCGAAGGGCTGGGCAACGAGCTTGCGCCGGCCACGCCGCCCGAGCGCAAGCCGCGAAAAGTGAAGAAGAAGGCCGCGCCGCCGGTGGCCACGCCGTTGGCTGCCTCGCCTTCTGTGGCCGATGCCCAGCAGCAAGACAACGCCGGCCCCGCCGCTTTGCCCGCCATTCCGCTGCGCGATACGCTGACGCTCGCGAGCTTCGTGCATCCGCAGGCCACGCGCGAAACGGTGCTGGGTTCGGCGCGCGTCGCCTATGAGTTCAAGCGCGGCAAGCGCAAGACCATCGGCTTCGTGGTCGGCCCCGAAGGTTTATCGGTGCGTGCGCCGCGCTGGGTCACGCTGCGCGACGTGGACGCCGCCATCCAGGAAAAGGCCGACTGGATCATTCGCAAGCTGCTCGAAACGCGGCAACGCCACGCACGCGTCGAGGCCACGCGCATCGAGTGGAGAGACGGCGCGGAGTTTCCTTTCATGGGCGAACCGGTCGTGATTCGCCTCGACCCCAAGCACGGCTTTGCAAGCGTCGGTGGCACGCTCGATGAGACAGGCGGCGACGGCACCGGGCCTCGCATCTTGCGCCTGGCCGTGGCGCAAAACGCCGAGCCCTCGCAGATCCGCGATGCCGCCCAGGCCTGGCTCATGCGGCAGGCGCGGCGGCTGTTCATCGAAAGGCTCGATCACTTTGCGCCGCGGCTTGGAGTGCGGTGGCAGAAGCTGTCGTTGTCGAATGCCGCCACCCGGTGGGGCAGTGCGAGTGTGGATGGATCGATTCGGCTGAACTGGCGGTTGATTCACTTTCGCCTGCCGGTGATCGACTATGTGGTGGCGCATGAGCTGGCGCATTTGCGGGTGATGGATCACTCGCATCGGTTCTGGGAGACGGTGGAGAGTGTGGTGCCGGACTATGGGTTGCTGCGGCAGCAGTTGAAGGATGAGGCTGTGCCTCGGTGGGGTTGATTTTGAGTTCCGAGGCCGGGATTCCGCCCGGCGGCGGACTCACTTTCTTTGCTTCGCCAAAAGAAAGTAAGCAAAGAAAAGGCGACCCCACTGTCTGCGACCCTCCGCTTCGCTGCGGGCAACCTGCGGTGCTCGTGTTTCGCGGGGTCTCGCAGAACTCGCTTCGCTCAAACAGCTGCGAGCCCTGATCCGCGAAACCCTCCGCTCCTCGGCGCATACAGAGGGGAGGGCAACCCACCCGGGCCTTTGCTTCGCTCGGCCAAGCCACTGCGGCGCTGCGCGCCGCCGTGGTTAGGATGAGTTGGATGTTTGTATTGGCTGTGGGTTTCGGCTGTTGGTATTGGGGCCGAGCGAAGCGAAGGTCGCCCGCCCCCGCCCCTTCTGTATGCGCCGAGGAGCGCAGATGGAGGCGGGATCAGGGCCGCAGCTGTTTGAGCGAAGCGAGTTCTGCGGACCCCCGCCGGAGTCGAGCACCGCAGGTCTCCCCGCAGCGAAGCGCAGGGGACGCAGACAGTAGGGGTCGCCTTTCTTTGCTTACTTTCTTTGGCGAAGCAAAGAAAGTGAGTCGCCCGCCGGGGCGAGACCCGGCCTCGGAACTCAAAAAACCAAAGAAGCAAAAGACTCAACGCGCGTGCGTCACCCCCCATCCACCACCAACGTAGACCCCATCACATAGTCCCCCGCCCGAGAGGCCAAATAAATAGCCGCCCCAGCCATATCCTCCGGCACCCCAATCCGCCCCGCAGGAATCCGCTCCTTCACCTCATCCCCATGATCACGCGCCAGCTTGTTCATGTCCGAAGCAAACGCCCCCGGCGCAATGGCACTCACCACAATCCGTTCTTGCGCGAGCCTCAGCGCCATCCGCCGCGTCAGCTGAATCAGCCCGGCCTTGCTCGCCGCATACGAATACGTCTCCTGCGGGTTCACCGAAATGCCGTCGATGGACGCAATGTTGATCACCTTCGCCAAGTGATCGGTCGCTGCCTTCTTGAGCATCGGCGTCAGTGCCTTGGTCAAGAAGAAGGGCGTCTTCAGGTTCAGGTCCACCACCTTGTCCCAGCCGCTCTCGGGAAACTCGTCGTACGGCGCGCCCCATGCCGCACCGGCGTTGTTGACCAGGATGTCGAGCGAGTCTTCATGCTTGGCATACGCATCGACCAGCGCCTGCGCGCCTTCCAGTGTCGACACGTCGGCCGGCAAGGACACGCACGGGCCGAACGCCGAAAGCTCCTTGGCGGTCTGGTTGCAGGCCGCGGCCTTGCGCGCCGAGATGTACACGCGCGCGCCCTGGGCCAGGAAGCCCTCGGCGATCATGCGGCCGATGCCGCGCGAGCCGCCGGTGATCAAGGCGCTGCGGCCCTTCAGCGAGAAGAGTTGGGTGGTGTCCATGGTGCAGGTGTCTCCTGAATGAAAGATTTCAGAAAACGAGCTTAGTGCGCCGCCTGCGCGCGGTGCGTCACCTTGGCGGCAGCGAAAGGCTCCGGGGGCTCGTGAAAGTGCGCAGCTCGCCGCTCACGGGGTCTTGAAATGCCACCGACTTGGCCAGCAGCTGCAAGGGCTTGTCGAAGTCGTCGCTGTCGGGCGGCAGCAGGGTGGGGTAGATCGGGTCGTTGACGATCGGCATGCCCAGCGCCATGCAGTGCACCCGCAGTTGGTGCTTGCGGCCGGTCACCGGCGAGAGCTCCAGCAGGGCGTAGCCATCGGCCGCCTGCTGCACGGCGATGCGCGTTTCCGAATTGGGCTCGCCAGCTTCTTCCTTCACGCGCATGAAATGTTCGTCGTCGACCAGCCGGCTGCGGTAAATACCGGGCACCGACGACACGCCCGGCTGCCATGGCACCACTGCCTCGTAGTGCTTGGCGATGCGCCGTTCGGGAAACATGGCCTGGTAGGCGCCGCGCGTTTCGGGGCGTACCGAAAAGAGCACCAGCCCCGCCGTACTGCGGTCGATGCGGTGCAGCGGCACCAGGTCGTCGAGCTTCAGCTTGCGCTTGAGCCTTACCAGCAGGCTTTCCTGCAGGTACTTGCCGGTGGGCGTTACGGGCAGGAAGGGCGGCTTGTCGACCACCACGAGCTGGTCGTCCTGGAACAGCACCTGCTCGTCGAACGGAATGCGCACCTCGGCGTCGAGCGTGCGGTAGTAGTACACGCGCAGCGGTGCCTGGTATCGGCGCTGCGCGGTCACGGGCGCCCCGTGCTCGTCGATCACGTCACCGGCCTCGATGCGCGCCATCCAGGCCTCGCGCGAGATCGCCGGAAAGCGTTCGATCAAAAAATCGACGATGGTGGGCCAGGGGCCTCGCGGCAGGCCGACGCAGCTTGGGCCGACCCCGTCGCGCGTGGGCAGCGGCAAGCGTGGCCCTGTCATTGCGAGAGCTCGCCCTGGAGCAGCGACAACGCCTCGGCAAACGACGGCCGTGCGGCAATGTCGGGTTGCATGCAGCGGTCCTTCAACGCAGCCATGGCGTCTGGCGGCGCATCGCTGCAGCGGCTGAGCAGCTCTTCCAGCAGGCAGCCGAAAGCGCGCATCTCCAGCCGTTGCAAGGCTTCGATCTGCACCGGGTCGAGCGCGCCCGTCATCCACGCCGCACCAAAGTCGCCGAGCAGCCCGCCGCCCTGCGCACTCCACAGGATGTTGTGCGCATAGAGGTCGCCATGCAAGATGCCGCGCGCATGCAGATGCTGCATGGCGGAAGCGATGTCGCGTGCAATGCGCAACGCCACGCCGGAAGGCCATTGCGCATCGGCCGCATAGACGTCGCGCGTGCACGACGCCAGGCTCGGCGGGCCCGCCAGCGTGCGAAAAGTTGGGTCCACCAGCGCCATTACCAGGCCTTCGATGCCTTCAGGATGGCCGTCGATCCGGCTTTGCGCGGCAATCAATGTCGGGTGCGCGCCGGCCGCGATGCTCGCGGCCATTTCGCTGTGCGGCCAGCCGTCGCTCGTCACCGCCCCCTTGAACAGCTTGACCGCCACGGGCTGCGATGCTGCGCCGAGCGTCGCCTGGTAGATCACCCCCGAGGCCCCTTCGCCGAGCTTTTTACCCAGCGCCAGGTCGCGCCAGTCGACGTGCGGCACCGAGTGCGCGGCAGTGGCGGCGTCTTCGGCTCGCGCATCGTAAGGGTTGCCCGCGCCTGCAAGCCACGAAAGCCGCGGCAGCGAAAACACCAGCTCGGGCAGCACCTCGAAGCGATTGGCGGAGGTGCGCAGCATCTCTAGCTCGCTGCAGGCCGCCAGCGATTCCGGCAGCGCGCGCAACTGATTTCCGGCGAGCATGAGCTTCTGCATTCCCGTGCACTGGCCAATCGCCTCGGGCAATGTCTCGACCAGGTTGTCCGTCAGGATCAGCCAGCGCAAAGAAGGCAATTGCAGCGCCGCAGCGGGCACATTGCGGATGCGGTTGGCCTTGAAGCCGACCATCTCCAGGCCCTGGCACCGGCCGATGGATTCGGGCAGTTGCGTGAAGCGGTTGTCGGAGCAGAACAGCACGCGAAGGCGGTGCAATCGGTCCAGGTCGTCGGGCAACGTATCGAGCGCGTTGCCCGAAAGGTTCAATACCTCGAGCGAATCCGCCAGGTCATAAATCTCGCGCGGAAACTCCGTGAGTCCGCACGAGAGATCGATTCGTTTGGCGCCAGCCAGCCGGCCGGCGCGCAGCTCAGCCAGCGTGTCCATCCGGCGAGTCTAAATCCCTACGCGGCGGCGCTGCGGGCTCCGAAGCGGTAGATGCCGTCCGGCCCCAGTTCGCGCCTGAGCTGGCCCGAGAACCACAGCAGGTGCAGGTGTGCCACGGTTTCGCCCATGGCAAAGGTCATCTGGTGCAGGTCGAGTTCGCGCTTGAACAAAATGGGCAGGCCCTCGGCTGCAGTCAGCGGGCGGGCCGTGCAGGCTTCGAGCAATTCGGCCAGGCGGTCGCGGTGGTGCTCCTGCAGCTGGTCGACGCGGCGGTGAATGCCGGTGAACGGCTTGCCGTGCGAAGGCAGCCCGAGCGTGTCGGCGGGCAGCGCCTTGAATTTGTCGATGCTGTCCAGGAAGAGCCGCAGCGAGTTGGCTTCGGGCTCGCCCGAATGCACGCTCACGTTGGTGGAAATGCGCGGCAGCATCATGTCGCCGCCCAGCAGGAGCTTCAGCTCGTCGCAGTAGAGCGCAATGTGCTCGGGCGCGTGGCCGTAGCCGCTGATGCAGCGCCAGGCGTGGCCGTTGATGGTGACCGTGTCGCCGTCCATCATGCGCGTGAAGCGCTCGGGCACCGAAGGCACCATGTTGGCGTAGTAGTTGGTGCGGGCGCGAATCTTGGCCACTGCCTCCGGATCGGTCAGGCCATGCGACGCAAAGAAGCTGGCGGCCTGGTCGCCGCCGGCCAGCGTGTCGCCGGCGGAGGTCAGCACGCGGGCCACGTGGTAGTCGGTCGAGCTGATCCACAGCGGCGCGCTCCAGCGCTTGCACAGCCAGTCGGCCAGGCCGATGTGGTCGGGGTGCATGTGCGTGACGATTACGCGCAGGATCGACAGGCCTTGCAGCTGCGTTTCGAACACCTGCTCCCATTGCGCGCGGGCTTCGTCGTGGGCAATGCAGCAGTCCACCACGGTCCAGCCCTCGACGCCGTCGATGCTGTCGCGCAGCAGCCAGAGGTTGATGTGGTCGAGCGCAAACGGCAGCCGCATGCGGATCCATCGCACGCCCGGCGCGACTTCCAGTGCTTCGCCAGGCGCGGGCAGGGTGTCGCCCAGTGGGTAGTGGAGTTCGCGTTCGAGGAGGTTCATGTAAGATTGACGTTTACGTAAACGTCATAGGTTAGGGGCACCATTGTAGGGAGACCGGGGCAAACCTGCTGTCGCCACCGCAACGCCCCTCCGGACGGCTCTTCGACCGATTCCAGACATACATGTCCGCGCAAACCTTCACCATCAGCCAGCTCGCGAAGGAGTTCGACCTGACGACGCGCGCCATTCGCTTCTATGAAGACATGGGGCTGCTGACGCCGGAGCGGGCCGGCATGCAGCGCGTCTACAGCGCGCGCGACCGGGCGCGGCTCACGCTCACGCTGCGCGCCAAGCGGCTGGGCCTGAGCCTGACGGAGGCCAAGGAAATCCTCGACATGTACGACAGCCCGCGCGACACCGTGGCGCAGCTGCAGAAGTTTCTCGGCGTGCTGGGCGCGCACCGCGCCCAGCTGGAAGAGCAGCTTGCCGAACTGCAGGCCAACCTGGCCGAAGTGCGCGAGCATGAGAAAAAAGGCCGCGCAGCACTGGCCAAGGCCCAGCGGTCGGCCAAGGCAGCCTGACAGGGCACATCAAACACACCGCATCCGAATCACGACTCATCGACAATCACGCCATGTCCGACAATCTTGATGACCTCTTTGCCCACAACCGTGCCTGGTCCGCACAAATGGAACGCGACCGGCCCGGCTTCTTCACCAGCCTGGTGAAGCAGCAGACGCCGCGCTACATGTGGATTGGCTGCTCCGACAGCCGCGTGCCCGCCAACCAGATCACCGGCCTCGAGCCCGGCGAGGTGTTCGTGCACCGCAACGTCGCCAACATCGTGGTGCATTCCGACCTGAACGCGCTCTCGGCCATTCAATTCGCGGTCGAGCACCTGAAGGTCGAGCACATCATGGTGGTGGGCCATTACGGCTGCGCGGGCGTCAAGGCGGCGCTCAGCGGCAAGCGTATCGGCCTGGCCGACAACTGGATCCGCCACATCCAGGACGTGCGCGACCGCCACGCCGTGATGCTCGACAGCCTGCCCGAAGACGTGCGCGTCGATGCGCTGTGCGAGCTCAACGTGGCCGAGCAGGTGGTCAACGTGGCCGTCAGCACCGTCATGGTCGATGCCTGGGGACGCGGCCAGAAGGTCAAGATCCACGGCTGGACCTTCGGCGTGCACGACGGCCTGCTGCAGGACCTGGGCCTGAACGTCGACGGCGCCAAGCCGCTGGACGCGGTGTATAAGGCGGCGGTTCAGCGCATTCGCTACAAGTGGAGCAAGCCGCTGGGCGCGTCGCCGTCCGGCCAGGCGGGCGCCGACGGAATCGCCGTTGAAGCCATTCCGGCCATTTCAGCCGTACAAGCCGTCCAGGCCGCTGCAGGCGACGAAACGAAAACCGGCTGAACCCATGTTCCCGCAGCGCCTCGATTCGCCGCTGGCTTACGACATCGCCAAGGCGATGATCGATGGGTTCAACCGCCATTACAGCCTCTTCCGCGCCGAATCGGCCCGTGCCAAGCACCGCTTTGAAACGGCCGACTGGCACGGCCAGCAGCGCGCGCAGCGCGAGCGCATCGAGTTCTATGACCTGCGGGTGAACGAAGCCGTGGCCCGGCTCGAGAAGGAGTTCAAGGCCGGCGACCAGCCGATGGAGGTGTGGCACCAGGTCAAGCTGCACTTCATCGGCCTTCTGGTGGACCACCACCAGCCCGAGCTGGCCGAGAGCTTCTTCAACTCGGTCACGACGAAGATCCTGCACCGCGCCTACTTTCAGAACGACTTCATCTTCGTTCGGCCGGCCATCAGCACCGAATACATCGAGCCGCGCGGCGCGCCCACGTACAGGCCCTACTACCCATCGCACGACACGCTGGCCGACACCATCGAGCAGATGCTGGACGACTACGGCCTGCAGGGCAGCTTTGCCAACAAGCGGCGCGATGCCGAGCGCGTGGCGCACGCGATCATGGGGCGCTTTCACCAGGTGAAGCTGCGCGCCAACTTCCAGATCCAGGTGCTCTCGGGCCTGTTCTACCGCAACAAGGGCGCCTACGTCGTCGGCAAGATCATGAACGGCTTTGTCGAGCTGCCGTTCTCGCTGCCCATACTGCACGACAGGCATGGCAAGTTCTACGTGGATGCGGCGCTCTTCGGCGAAGACGACCTGCAGATGCTCTTCAGCTTTGCGCGCGCCTACTTCATGGTCGACATGGAAGTGCCCTCGGCGTGCGTGCAGTTCCTGCGCTCGCTCATGCCGCGCAAGCCGCGCGCCGAAATCTACAACGCGCTGGGCCTCGCAAAGCAGGGCAAGACGCTGTTCTACCGCGACTTTCTTTCGCACCTCAATTATTCGAGCGACCGCTTCCGCATTGCACCGGGCATCAAGGGCATGGTCATGCTGGTGTTCGACCTGCCTTCGTTTCCTTTCGTGTTCAAGGTCATCAAGGACTTCTATCCGCCGCAGAAAGACACCACGCGCGAGCAGATCAAGGGCAAGTACCTGCTGGTGAAGCAGCACGACCGCGTCGGCCGCATGGCCGACACGCTGGAGTACAGCGACGTGGGTTTTCCGCTCGACCGCTTCGAGCCCGAGCTGATCGAGGAAATCCAGAAGTTCGCGCCCAGCCAGCTCGAGATTGCCGACCGCGACGGCAACGGGGAGATGGAGCTGGTGCTCAAGCACGTCTACATCGAGCGCCGCATGATCCCGCTCAACATCTTTCTGCAGGAAGCCTTCGACACGCTGGCCAACCCGGAGAGCCCGGCGCATGCCAAGCGCGCGCAAGAGCAGCTGGAACACGCGGTCGTCGAATACGGCAACGCCATCAAGGACATGGTGGCCGCCAACATCTTTCCTGGCGACATGCTGTGGAAGAACTTCGGCGTCACGCGCGGAGGCAAGGTCGTGTTCTACGACTACGACGAAATCGAATACATCACCGATTGCCAGTTCCGCAAGGTGCCCGCGGCGCGCAACGAGGAAGACGAGATGAGCGGCGAGGTCTGGTACTCAGTGGGCCCGAAGGACGTGTTTCCTGAAACCTTCGGCCCCTTCCTGCTGGGCAACGACGCGGTGCGCGAAGCCTTCATGGCGCACCACGCCGACCTGCTCGACGCCGCCTTCTGGCAGCACCACAAGGAACGCATCCAGGCCGGGCAGATGCTCGATGTGTTCCCGTACGAAGAAGCGCAGCGCTTTCCGCACGACGGACATGCGACGCATTTTTGATTGAGACCCCGGTCCACCGCGACACCTTTCAACTTTCCGAAGGAGATCACCATGTCCGAATCCATCGTTATCGTCGGCGCCGCCCGCACCCCCATGGGTAGCTTCCAAGGCGACTTTTCTTCCCTCTCCGCGCACGACCTCGGCGGCGCCGCCATCAAGGCCGCCGTGGAGCGCGCCGGCATTGCACCCGACAGCGTGGGCGAAGTGCTGTTCGGCAACTGCCTCATGGCGGGCCAGGGCCAGGCGCCGGCGCGCCAGGCTGCCTACAAGGGCGGCCTGCCCGACAGCGCGGGCGCGGTCACGCTCAGCAAGATGTGCGGCTCGGCCATGAAGGCCGCCATGCTCGCGCATGATTTGCTGCTGGCCGGCACGCACGAGGTGATGGTGGCAGGCGGCATGGAAAGCATGACCAACGCGCCCTACCTCATGCTCAAGGGCCGCGGCGGCTACCGCATGGGCCACGACAAGATCTATGACCACATGATGCTCGACGGCCTCGAAGACGCCTACCAGCCGGGCCGCTCGATGGGCACCTTCGGCGAAGACTGCGCCGCCAAGTACAAGTTCACGCGCGAGCAGCAAGACGCCTTTGCCATTGCCAGCGTGCAGCGCGCCAAGGCGGCCACCGAGTCCGGCGCGTTCAAGGACGAGATCACGCCCGTCACCGTGAAGGGCCGCGGCGGCGACACCGTCATTTCCATCGACGAGGGTCCGGGCAAGGTCAAGCTCGACAAGATTGCCACGCTCAAGCCCGCGTTCAAGAAAGAGAACGGCACCATCACCGCCGCATCGAGCTCGTCGATCAACGACGGTGCCGCGGCGCTGGTGATGATGACCGAGTCGCACGCGAAGAAGATCGGCGCCAAGCCCATCGCGCGCATCGTCGGCCATGCCACGCATGCGCAGCAGCCCGAGTGGTTTTCCACCGCACCGGTCGGCGCCGTGGCCAAGCTGTTCAAGAAGACCGGCTGGACGGTCAAGGACGTCGATCTGTGGGAAGTGAACGAAGCTTTCGCCGTGGTGCCGATGGCTCTGATGCATGAGCTCGACGTGTCGCACGAAATCGTCAACGTGAACGGCGGCGCCTGTGCGCTGGGCCACCCCATCGGCGCCAGCGGCGCGCGCATCATGGTCACGCTCATTCATGCGCTGAAGGCGCGCGGCAAGAAGCGCGGCGTGGCCACGCTGTGCATCGGCGGCGGCGAGGGCACCGCCGTGGCACTCGAATTGCTCTGATAAAAACGACCGCCACAAGCGCCCCTTGCCGGGGCGCTTCGTGGTTTTTCTTCAAAAATATCGCAGACGCCAGGAGGTTCTTCATGCGCCCATCCATCCAACGTACCGTCATGACGGCCTTGCTCGCCGGCGCCTTTCTTGCGCCCGCCGCCGGCTGGGCGCAGAAACGCGACAACGTGCTCTTCCAGGCCGCGACCGATGCGCAGCCCGCGGTGCTCAAGACGCTGGAGCAGCTCGTCAACATCGAAACCGGCACGGGCGATGCCGAAGGCATTGCGGCTGCCGGCAACTATCTCGAGGCCGAACTCAAGAACCTCGGCTTCACCGTCACGCGCAGCAAGTCGGCCGGGCTCGCGGTGGGCGACAACATCGTCGGCAAGATCAAGGGCAGGGGCGGCAAGAACCTGCTGCTGATGTCGCACATGGACACCGTGTACCTCAAGGGCACGCTCGCGAAGGCGCCTTTCCGCATCGAGGGCAACAAGGCCTACGGCCCCGGCATTGCCGACGACAAGGGCGGCAACGCCGTCATCCTGCACACGCTGAAGCTGCTCAAGGACTACGGCGTGCGCGACTACGGCACCATCACCGTGCTCTTCAACACCGACGAGGAAAAAGGCTCCTTCGGCTCGCGCGACCTGATCCAGGAAGAAGCCAAGCAGGCCGACTACGTGCTGTCCTTCGAACCCACGGCCGCCGGCGACGAAAAGCTATCGCTCGGCACCTCGGGCATTGCCTACGTACAGGTCAACATCACCGGCAAGGCCTCGCACGCCGGTGCCGCGCCCGACCTGGGCGTGAACGCGCTCGTGGAGGCGTCCGACCTGGTGCTGCGCACCATGAGCATCGACGACAAGGCCAAGCACCTGCGCTTCAACTGGACCATTGCCAAGGCCGGCAGCGTGTCGAACATCATTCCCGCCAGCGCCACGCTCAATGCCGACGTGCGCTACGCGCAGAACGAAGACTTCGAGGCCGCCATGAAGACACTCGAAGAAAAGGCGCAGCAAAAGAAGCTGCCGGAATCGGACGTCAAGGTGTTGATCACGCGCGGCCGCCCGGCCTTCAACGCGGGCGAAGGCGGCAAGAAGTTGGTCGAAAAGGCCGTGGCTTTCTACAAGGAAGCCGGCGGCACGCTGGGCGTCGAAGAACGCACCGGCGGCGGCACCGATGCAGCCTACGCAGCGCTCTCGGGCAAGCCGGTGATCGAAAGCCTGGGCCTGCCGGGCTTCGGCTATCACAGCGACAAGGCTGAATACGTCGACATCAGCGCGATTCCACGGCGCCTGTACATGGCGGCGCGGCTCATCATGGACTTGGGCGCCGGCAAGTAAGTACGCAAGAATAAAAAGACAGGAGACACACCATGCTGCTCAGTGCCGACCAGGAAGCCATCCGCGACGCGGTGCGCGATTTTTCGCAGGCCGAACTCTGGCCCAACGCTCCGAAGTGGGACCGCGAACACAGCTTTCCGAAGGAAGCGCACCAGGGCCTTGCGGCACTGGGCGCCTACGGCATCTGCGTGCCGGAAGAGCATGGCGGCGCGGGGCTCGACTACCTGACGCTCGCGCTGGTACTCGAAGAAATCGCGGCCGGCGACGGCGGCACCAGCACGGCCATCAGCGTGACCAACTGCCCGGTCAATGCCATCCTCATGCGCTACGGCAACGCGCAGCAGAAGAAGCAGTGGCTCGAACCGCTGGCGCAAGGACAGATGCTCGGCGCCTTCTGCCTGACCGAACCGCAGGCCGGCAGCGATGCGTCGAGCCTGCGCACCACGGCGCGGAAAGACACAGACGGCTACGTGATCGACGGCGTGAAGCAGTTCATCACCAGCGGCAAGAACGGCCAAGTCGCCATCGTCATCGCAGTGACCGACAAAGGCGCGGGCAAGCGCGGCATGAGCGCGTTCATCGTGCCCACCAATGCGCCCGGCTACAGCGTCGCGCGCCTCGAAGACAAGCTCGGCCAGCACAGCAGCGACACCGCGCAGATCAATTTCGACGGCTGCCGCATTCCGGCGGAAAACCTCATCGGTGCGGAGGGCGAGGGTTACAAGATCGCGCTGGGCGCGCTCGAAGGTGGTCGCATCGGCATTGCGGCGCAGAGCGTGGGCATGGCGCGCAGCGCGTTCGAGGTGGCGCTGGCCTACGCCAAGGAGCGCCAGGCCTTCGGCGGTTCGATCTTCGAACAGCAGGCCGTGGGCTTTCGCCTGGCCGAATGCGCCACGCAACTCGAAGCCGCCCGCCAGCTCATCTGGCACGCCGCGAGCCTGCGCGACGCCGGCCGCCCGTGCCTGAAGGAAGCGGCCATGGCCAAGCTGTTCGCGAGCGAAATGGCCGAGCGCGTGTGCAGCGCCGCCATCCAGACGCTGGGCGGCTACGGCTACGTGAACGACTTTCCGCTCGAGCGCATCTACCGCGACGTGCGGGTGTGCCAGATCTACGAAGGCACGTCCGACATCCAGAAGCTGCTGATTCAACGCGCGCTGGCGTGAGCGCCGGTACGCGCCGCCGGCTGCCGGTGCTCCGGACCGCGGCGGCGGTCCTGCTGCTGGCGCTGGCCGTCTGGACGGTAGCCATCGAGCCGCGCTGGGTCGCGGCACGCGTCGAGCCGTTGAGTTCGGCGCATTGGCAGGCGCCCGCCGGACTCAAGGTGGCCATGGCGGGCGATTGGCATCTCACCACGCGCTCGGCATGGCGCATTACCAGCGTGGAGCGCGCTGCGCGCATTGTCGACCAGATCAACGCCGCGCAGCCCGACGTGATCCTGCTGCCCGGCGACTTTCTTGCGGGTTCGGGTGGCGACGAAGACCTGTCGATCGAGGAAATGGCTGCCGTGCTGGGCCGCCTGAAAGCGCCGCAGGGCGTGTATGCAGTG
This sequence comes from Variovorax sp. S12S4, assembly GCF_023195515.1. Classification (NCBI taxonomy): domain Bacteria; kingdom Pseudomonadati; phylum Pseudomonadota; class Betaproteobacteria; order Burkholderiales; family Comamonadaceae; genus Variovorax; species Variovorax sp. S12S4. Next base: position 1,100,258 of record NZ_JALPKR020000002.1, on the reverse strand, counting down.
CTCGGCAACCACGACTGGTGGCACGACGGCGAGCGCACGGCGCGGGCCTTGTCTGCACAGGGCATCCGCGTGCTCGAAAACGCCTCGGTGCGCCTGCCGGGCCATGACATCTGGGTGGTCGGCATCGGCGATGACTCGACCGGCCATTCGGAGCCGGACAAGGCACTGGCCGGTGTGCCGAAGGGCGCCGCCACGCTCGTCATGATGCACGACCCCTTCAGCTTCGCGACCATGCCGCGTACCCAGGGGCTGGTGGTGGCCGCGCACACGCACGGCGGGCAGATCAGCGTGCCGGGCTACGGCGCACTGGTCGTGCCAGGGCGCGCGCCGCGCGAATGGGCCTATGGCTGGATCGCGCACAAGGACAAGCGCATGTACGTGACCAGCGGGCTGGGGGTGAGCATTCTCCCGGTGCGCTTCAACATGCGGCCCGAGTGGGTGATGTTCCAGTAGGGCCTGGATGCGGTGTCATCGGTTTTGATGACAGACAGGACGGCGCCCTTGGCGCAGCATGTCAGTCTCTTCGTCGAAGGTTCTTGCCATGTCCAATTCCAATCCCTTCTTCTTTGCCGCGGCCCTGCTGTGCCTCGGTGCATCCGCCCAGGCGCAGCCCGCCGCCGCTGACATCGGCACGCTGACCGCGAGCGATGCCGTGCAGCAGCTCTGCGCCGGCACCGTCACCAGCGAGCAGCTCGTGACGGCCTACGTTGCGCAGGCCAGGCAAAAGGCAAACCTCAACGCCTTCATCACGCTCGACGAGGCCGGCGCACTGAAGGCCGCGCGTGCCGCCGATGCCACGCGCAAGCGCGGCGGTGCCTGCAAGCCGCTGGCCGGACTGCCCGTGGTCATCAAGGACAACATCCAGGTGCAGGGCCTGCCCGCCACGGCCGGGTCGCCGGCGCTCAAGGGCTTTGTTCCCAAGGCCGATGCGCCGGTGGTCGCCAAGCTGCGCGCGGCCGGCGCCGTCATTCTCGGCAAGACGAACATGCACGAACTGGCCTTCGGCGTGACCGGCTACAACCCCGCATTCCAGACCGGCCCCGAGGTGGGCGTGCGCAACGCCTACGACGTCAGCCGCGTGGCCGGCGGATCGTCGTCGGGCAACGGCGCGGCGCTCGGCGCACGCATGGCGCCGGCGGCACTGGGCACCGACACGGGCGGCTCGGTGCGAATTCCGTGCGCATTCAACGGCTGCGCTTCGCTGCGTCCCAGCATGGGCCGTTATTCACAGCGGGGCATCGCGCCGATCTCGCACACCCGCGACACCGCCGGGCCAATGGCGCAGTCCATGGCCGACGTCGGATTGCTCGACAGCGTGATCGCGGGAGGCGCCCCGCTGAAGCCCGCCGACCTGAAGCGCGTGCGGCTCGGCGTGGTGCCGGCTTTCTACGCCAACCTCGACGCCGATACGCGCGCCGCAACCGACGCAGCACTGGCCAAGCTGCGCGCGGCAGGCGCCACGCTGGTCGACGTGGAGATGCCGAAGCTCATGGAACTCAATGGCGCCATCGGCTTTCCGGTCGCGCTCTACGAGGCGAACGACGACATGGTCGCCTACCTCGCGAAATACCGCACCGGCATCGACATCGCGCAGCTGACGGCCGGCATTGCGAGCCCGGACGTCAAGGCCACCTTCGAGGCGTTCGTGATTCCGCGCAAGCTGCCGGCGCCGAATGGCACGGTCGACGCCAAGCCGGCCTACGACAACGCAATGCACGCCGCGCGGCCCGCGTTGCAGAAGCTCTACCGCGACACCTTCGCGCAGCACCGCCTCGATGCGCTGGTGTTTCCCACCGTGCCGCGCGTGGCGCCGCTGGCTGCACCCGAGGCCAGCAGCCCCGAGAACTTCGGCGTGCTGATACAGAACACCGACCCCGGCAGCAACGCCGGCATTCCGGGCGTGCAGCTGCCGTCGGGCCTTGGCGCAACCAGCGGCTTGCCCATTGGGTTGGAACTCGACGGGCCCGCCGGCAGTGATCGAAAGTTGCTCGCCGTGGGCCTTGCGGTGGAAAACGTGCTGGGCCGCCTGCCGGCTCCAAAGGCGAAGTAGGGCGCTTTAGCCCGTATCAGCGCTGGGCCCAGCCGGCCAGCGCCGAGCGGCGTTCGATGCCGAGCTTGTCGAAGATGCGCCGCAGGTAGGTGCGCACCGTCGGCACGCTCACCGCCATGCGGCGCGCGATTTCCTTGTCGGTCAGTCCTTCGCAGACAGCCTGAGCGACCTCCTGCTCTCGCGCACTCAGGGCACTCCACGGCGCTTCGGCGGGCATTTGCACGGCAGCCGCTTTACGCTGAGCACGCTGCAGCGCACCGATGAAAGCCGGCTCGATCAGGTCGAGCAGTGTCTTTTCATGATCGCCGAAATCGCCGCGGCCTTTGCACCGCCAGATGCGCAGGTCGCCCAGCGCCCGGTTGCCCTCGAACGCATGCAGGTTCATGCCCCAGTGCAGTCCGTCGCGCGAAAGAAAGTCGGTAAAGAACGCCGTGCGCATCAGTTCGCGCTGCGGCATCACGTCGGTCACGCGCGTGGCGCGGCGATGCGACTGCAGCACGAAGGTGATCGGGTCGTGGTGCTGGTGCCATTCGCCGTAGCGGTCGAGGTTGGCGGGGTCCATGTTCAGGGCCACCCGGCCATCGAATCGGCCGCTTTCGGCATTCCAGACGAAGGAGGCGAACTGGTCCGCATGCAGCAGGACGAGCAGCGCCCGGCCGAGTCGCTCGCGAATGTCGCCTTCGCCTCGGTCTTCCGCCAGCAGCGTGAAAACGCCGCGCAGCGCCTGCTGTTCGGAGCCTGTCAGGTACATCGCCGCCTCGTTCTTTTCGTGTGCAGAAACAAGGCTAACTTCTAGCAAGCACTGCGCCAAGGGTGGATCTCCGGAGGCGCCCCGGGGTTGCCCCATCGGGGGCAGGGCCGCGAGGTGTTCCAATAGAGGCCTTCATGAGCGCCACTGTTCCCACCACCGGACCCTGCCCCTGCGGCCGCACGGACCGTCGAGACAAGCCCATCGGCTATGCCCTGTGCTGCGGCCGCTACCTCGAAGACTTCGAGGGCACGCCCGCGCCGGACGCCGAATCGCTGATGCGTTCGCGCTATACCGCCTTTGTGCTGGAGCGTGGGCCCTACCTGCTTGCCACCTGGCACGCGTCCACGCGGCCGGCGTCGATCGAGTTCGAGCCCGGCGTGAAATGGCTGGGCCTGGACATCCGCTCGCGATCGGTGCTCGACGCCGACCATGCCGAGGTCGAATTCGTCGCCCGGCAGCGCAGCAGCACCGGCACCGCCACGCGGCTGCACGAGCGCAGCCGCTTCGTGCGCGAGGGCGATCGCTGGTTCTACCTCGAAGGCGACTTGCAGACCCCTGGTTGACGCGGCGGGCCGAGGCTCGCACAATCGGCCTCGCTCCGGGGTGCACGCATGTGGCGTGCTGAGATGGCAAAGCTGCCGACCCGCGAACTTGATCCGGGTCATACCGGCGTAAGAAGAGCTGCACTCCCTGACTCCGGTCCCGCCACACGTCCACCCACCGTGGCGCCCAAAGTCCACCGAGCGATTGCGGAGCACCCTTTCCCTCAACAAGGAGTGCCCCGCATGAATGCCCCCGACAAGTTCACCTCCCTGCTCTCGCTCACGCGCGAGCCCTTTCCCGCTTCGCACAAGTGCCTGATTCCGGGCAGCCGGCCCGACCTGAACGTGCCGGTGCGCGACGTTCTGCTCACCAACGGCGAGACCGTGTCGCTCTACGACACCTCGGGGCCCTACACCGACGCCAAGGTAGAGATCGACGTGCGCCGGGGCCTGCCCGACGTGCGCGGTGCGTGGGTGATCGAGCGCAACGACACCGAAAGCTACGAAGGCCGCACCCACCATGCGCTGGACGACGGCGCCAAGAACGAAGACCGCGACGCCCAGCGCCTGGCCGAACTGCGCGCCGGCGCCTCGGCCCTGCAGCGCACGCCGCGCCGCGCCAAGTCGGGCGCCAACGTGACGCAGATGCACTATGCCCGCCGCGGCATCGTCACCCCCGAGATGGAGTACGTGGCCCTGCGCGAGAACGGCAAGCGTGAGTGGATGGCCGAATACCTCGCCAACGAGGAGCGTGCCAAGCGCGTGGCCGGCAATCCCATGGGCGCGAGCATTCCGCGCATCATCACGCCCGAGTTCGTGCGCGACGAAGTGGCGCGCGGCCGAGCAATCATTCCGGCCAACATCAACCACCCTGAGGTCGAGCCGATGGCCATCGGCCGCAACTTCAAGGTGAAGATCAACGCCAACATCGGCAACTCGGCCGTCACTTCGAGCATCGAGGAAGAAGTCGAAAAGCTGGTGTGGGCCATTCGCTGGGGCGCCGACAACGTGATGGATCTTTCGACCGGCAAGAACATACACACCACGCGCGACTGGATCGTGCGCAACTCGCCGGTGCCCATCGGCACGGTGCCGATCTACCAGGCGCTCGAAAAAGTGGGCGGCGTGGCCGAAGACCTCACGTGGGAGATCTACCGCGACACGCTGATCGAGCAGGCCGAGCAGGGAGTGGACTACTTCACCATTCATGCGGGCCTGCGGCTGCCGTTCATCCACCTGACCGCCGACCGCATGACGGGCATCGTCTCGCGCGGCGGTTCGATCATGGCCAAGTGGTGCATTGCGCACCACAAGGAGAGCTTTCTCTACGAGCACTTCGAAGACATCTGCGACATCATGAAGGCGTACGACGTGAGCTTCTCGCTCGGCGACGGCCTGCGCCCGGGCTCGGGCGCCGATGCCAACGACGAGGCCCAGTTTGCCGAGCTGCGCACGCTGGGCGAGCTCACGCAAGTCGCCTGGAAGCACGATGTGCAGACCATGATCGAAGGGCCGGGCCATGTGCCGATGCACATGATCCAGTCGAACATGGACGAGCAGCTCAAGCACTGCCACGAGGCGCCGTTCTACACGCTCGGGCCACTGACCATCGACATTGCGCCTGGCTACGACCACATTGCGAGCGCCATCGGCGCCGCGATGATCGGCTGGGCCGGCACCGCGATGCTCTGCTACGTGACGCCGAAGGAGCACCTGGGCCTGCCCGACCGCGACGACGTGAAGCAGGGGATCATTGCGTACAAGATCGCCGCGCATGCGGCTGACGTGGCCAAGGGGCACCCGGGCGCGCGGTCGCGCGACGATGCGCTCAGCAAGGCGCGCTTCGAGTTCCGTTGGCAAGACCAGTTCAACCTGGGGCTCGACCCCGACACGGCACGTGAATTCCACGACGAGACGCTGCCCAAGGATTCGAGCAAGGTGGCGCATTTCTGTTCGATGTGCGGGCCCAAGTTCTGCTCGATGAAGATCACGCAGGAAGTGCGCGAATACGCCGCCAAGAAGGGCGTGGCGGAGGCCGAAGCCATGGCCGAGGGCATGGAGGAAAAGTCGAAGGAGTTCATGGCGGGCGGCGGGGAGATCTACATCCCGATACGGCCCGTGGCCTGAGCGCGCCCGGGGTCGTTGCTACCATGGGGGCTATCCCCGAAACCCTTCCAGTGCAATGACCCCATTTCCCTTCGCCGCAGTCCTCTTCGACTGCGACGGCGTTCTCGTCGACTCCGAACCCATCACCAACCGCGTGCTTGCCGAAATGCTCGGCGAGCTCGGTTGGCACCTCACCACCGAAGAGTCGATGAACACCTTCACCGGCAAGGCCGTGAAGGACGAAACGGACCTCATCGAATCCAAGACCGGCCTCCGGATTACCGAGGAGTGGCTGAGGGCTTTCAGGGCCCGCCGCAACGAAGCCCTCGAACGCGACCTGGCAGCCATTCCCCACGCTCCCGCAGCCATTCGCGAGATTCATGCAAGGCTCAAGGGCCGCATCGCGTGCGCCTCGGGTGCCGACCGCCACAAGGTCGAGCTTCAACTGGCGAAGGTGGGCCTCATCGATTGTTTCCAGGGCCGCATCTTCAGCGGCCACGAAATGCCGCGCTCCAAGCCGCACCCCGACGTGTACCTTGCCGCCGCCGAGGCTCTGGGGGTCGATCCGAAGCGCTGCGCGGTGGTCGAAGACACCGTCACAGGCGCCATGGCCGGCGTGGCGGCGGGCGCCACGGTGTTCGGCTACAGCACCGGCGAATCAGGCCACAGCGGACCCGAGGCGCTGCGCAGTGTCGGCGCGCTGCAGGTGTTCAGCGACATGCGGGAACTGCCCGCGCTGCTTGCCTCGCATGGCATGCAGCCCGCCTGAAAAAACAGGTCGAAAAAACCAAGCCCCTGCCGCGAACAAGCCCGCAAAATTTTGGTGCAATGGGCCAAGCAACCCAAGAAAGGAGCCAGATCGCCATGACTTCCGAATACAAGACCGAGCAACCGGCCCGCGCTGAAATCGACGCCCTGAAGGGCCCCGCGGTGGTCGAGTTCGGTACCAACTGGTGCGGCATCTGCAAGGCCGCGCAACCCAATATCGCAGAGGCTTTTTCCAAGTATCCGGACATCCCGCGCATCAAGGTAGAGGACGGCAGCGGCCGTCCGCTGGGGCGCTCGTTCAACGTGCGGCTGTGGCCCACGCTGGTGTTCATGCGAGACGGAAAGGAGGTCGCGAAGCTGGTGCGGCCGGAAGACAGCAAGTCGATTTCGGATGCGCTGGCTTTGATTGCTCAGCCGGGGTGATTGCCCGGGTTCTTTAGCGCTGCTTCTTTCAGGGCGGCGCACCCGCCGACGGGGTACCTTTCTCCGCGAATGTCCCCCGGGGCTGCGCCCCTCCTCCTTTATTTCGCTGCGCAAGGCACCCCATCGACGTGTGCGTGGTCCAGAGCGGTCGTTGATCGAACGGAACAAGCGCCGCGCCCGGTGTGCACAGGGCATCGGGTGCTCCCCGCAGCGAAATAAAGGAGGAGGGGCGCAGCCCCGGGGACATTCGCGGAGGGGAGTACCCGGTGGCCTTTGCACGCGCCCTGAACAACCGCCTCTCGAACAACACCCCCAACACCAACAAAACCGCTACAACCCTAACGCCCGAAAGTCACGCGGCGCATGCCCGGTCCACTGCAGGAACGCGCGCGAAAAACTCTTCTCGTTGCGAAACCCCACCGCCAGCGCCACCTGCTTGATCGGCCGATTGGTTCGGCGCAGCTGCTCCACCGCCATCTCATGGCGGACTTCGTTCTTCAGCACCTGCAGCGATGTCCCTTCTTCGTGCAGCTGCCGGTGCAGCGTGCGGCCCGACACATTGAGCAGCGTGGCCAGCGCCTCCGCCGTGGTGGCCTCGCCGGCACGCGAACGCAGCAACTCTCGCACCCGCTGCCCCAGCAGGCGGTCGCGGCGGTACTGCAGGATGGTCAGTGGCAGCGCGCGCTTGAGCATGGCGCGCAACGCCCGTTCGTCGCGCTGCAGGGGCAGGGCGAGGTAGCGCTCGTCGAAGCTGATCGTGGCCTGCGGCGCGTCGAAGCGCACCTCGGGCGTGAACATTGGCGCGTAGGCATCGCGGTGCGGCGGGGCTGCGAACGGAAAGGTCGCGTTGCGCAGCGAAATGCGCGAGTCGATGGCCCAGCACATGTAGCCGTGCATGAAGCGCAGGCTGGTCACCAGGCAGAACTCGCGGAAGGCCTCGTCGAGGGAGCGGTTCTCGGTGATGCGCAGTGTGGCCACGCCGCCCGCCACCTCGAGCGCGAGGCCGATGTCTTCGGTCAGCAGCCGGTGGTGGCGGCACCAGCGCTTGATGGCCACGCCCAGGTCGGGCGAACTCAGCGATGCGCGGCACAGCATGCCGTAGCTGCCCCAGGGCAGGCGCCGCGAGAACCAGCCCAGCGCCTCGTCGTCCAGCTCCTGCATGGCGTGTTCCGAGAGTGCCTCGAACTGCGCCGCCGTGACGCGTGCGCCCGGCCGCGCCAGTTCGCGCGGCGTGATCTGTGCCGCTTTCAAGGCCTCGGCCGGGTCGACGCCGTAGCGTTCATAGCCCTTCACAATGGCTCTCACAAAGGCCATGGGGGTGACCGCTCGGGCGGGCTTCAGGAAGGCGGGCGAGGTCATGATTCAGCGAGGCGTACGTGGCGCAATTTGCAACCATTGTGGCGCCAATTGCGGCGCGGCGAGGCGTAAGCTGTGTTCTTCCAAGCGCCAATCCGCGTGGGTAGCTCTGCGCGCCGACCCCCTCAGAGGAGACAAGACACATGCACGATCCCGGCCTGAACTTCGACCTGGGCGAGGACATCGACTCGCTGCGCAGCGCCATCCAGGACTTTGCCGCGAACGAAATCGCGCCCCGCGCCGCCGACATCGACCGCGACAACCTGTTCCCGCACGACCTGTGGCAAAAGCTCGGCGAGCTCGGCCTGCACGGCATGACGGTGAAAGAAGAGTTCGGCGGCACCGAGCTGGGCTACCTGGCGCACATCGTGGCCATGGAAGAAGTCTCGCGCGCCTCCGCTTCGGTGGGCCTCTCTTACGGCGCGCATTCCAACCTGTGCGTGAACCAGATCCACCGCAACGGCAGCGACGCGCAGAAGAAAAAGTACCTGCCCAAGCTCGTGAGCGGCGAGCATGTGGGCGCGCTGGCCATGAGCGAGCCCAACGCCGGCTCCGACGTGGTGAGCATGAAGCTCAAGGCCGAGAAGAAGAACGGCTACTACGTGCTGAACGGCGGCAAGATGTGGATCACCAACGGCGGCGACGCCGACACGCTGGTCATCTACGCCAAGACCGAACCCGAAATGGGCGCACGCGGCATGACGGCCTTCATCGTCGAGAAAAGCTTCAAGGGCTTTTCGGCCGGCAGCAAGCTCGACAAGCTCGGCATGCGCGGCTCGAACACCTACCCGCTGTTTTTCGACAACTGCGAAGTGCCGGAAGAGAACGTGCTCGGCGGCGAAGGCATGGGCGCCAAGGTGCTGATGAGCGGCCTCGACTACGAACGCGCCGTGCTCTCGGGCGGCCCGCTGGGCATCATGGCCGCGTGCATGGACGCGGTGCTGCCCTTCATTCACGAGCGAAAGCAGTTCGGCCAGAGCATCGGCGAGTTCCAGCTCATGCAGGGCAAGCTGGCGGACATGTACTCGACCTGGCAGGCCACGCGCGCCTATGTGTACGCAGTGGGCAAGGCCTGCGACCGCAACAACCATGCGCGCACTTTCCGCAAGGATGCGGCCGGCGCCATTCTTTATTCGGCCGAGAAGGCGACGTGGATGGCCGGAGAGGCGATCCAGGCGCTGGGCGGCGTGGGGTACACCAAGGAGTTTCCGGTCGAGCGGCTGTGGCGCGATGCGAAGCTGTATGAGATTGGTGCGGGGACGAGTGAGATTCGCCGGATGCTGATCGGGCGTGAGCTGTTTGCGGAAACGGCCTAGCATGTGCGCCGCTGCCCGCTCTTGCTCCCTCTCCCTCTGGGAGAGGGCAGGGGTGAGGGCAGCAGCGATCATGTCGCGCGCTGTGCTTCTTCCGAGGCCGAGCGCCCTCACCCCAACCCTCTCCCAAAGGGAGAGGGAGCAAGACAAGGAGACAAGACGATGCCACTGACGCAGAGCCTGGCCCAAGGCGCCACCGACGTCCCCCTCATCGAACAAACCATCGGCGACTTCTTCGACGACATGGTTGCCAGGCAGCCCGACCGCGAAGCCCTCATCAGCCGCCACGAAGGCAACCGCTTCACCTACCGCGAGCTGCAGACCGAATCGAACCGACTCGCGAGCGCGTTGCTGAACCTGGGTCTCGCCGCAGGCGACCGCGTCGGCATCTGGTCGCACAACAACGCGCCCTGGGTGCTGATGCAGATCGCCACCGCGAAGGCCGGCCTGATCCTCGTCAACATCAACCCGGCCTACCGCACCTCCGAGCTCGAATACGCGCTCAACAAGGTCGGCTGCAAGGTGCTGGTGACGATGGCGCGGTTCAAGACCAGCGACTACCTCGGCATGCTGCGCGAGCTGGGCCCCAAGCGCCTGCCGCAGCTGCAGCACACCTTCTGGATCGACGGCAACGCGGCCGCCGATGTGGAAGAGCCCGGCATGCAGCGCTTCAGCCAGCTGCTTGCAACCGGCAATGCAGCCGACCCGCGCGTGGCAGAGGTGCAGAAGACGCTCAAGGCCACCGACCCCATCAACATCCAGTTCACCAGCGGCACCACGGGCTTTCCGAAGGGCGCAACGCTTACGCACCGCAACATCCTGAACAACGGCTTCTTCATCGGCGAGTGCATGAAGCTATCGCCCGCCGACAAGCTGTGCATTCCGGTGCCGCTGTATCACTGCTTTGGCATGGTGCTCGGCAACCTGGCCTGCCTCACGCACGGCTCGGCCATCGTGTACCCGAACGACGGGTTCGATCCGCTCACGGTGCTCGAAACCGTGCAGGCCGAGAAGTGCACCGGGCTGCACGGCGTGCCCACGATGTTCATTGCCGAGCTCGACCATCCGCGCTTCAAGGAGTTCGACCTTTCGACGCTGCGCACCGGCATCATGGCCGGCTCGCCGTGCCCCATCGAGGTGATGAAGCGCGTGGTGAACGAAATGCACCTGAGCGAAATCACCATTGCCTACGGCATGACCGAGACCAGCCCGGTGAGCTGCCAGAGCAGCACCGACACGCCGCTGGACAAGCGCGTGTCGACCGTGGGCACCGTGCAGCCGCACATCGAGGTGAAGATCGTCGACCCCGAGACCGGCGCCATCGTGCCGGCCGGCCAGTCGGGCGAGCTGTGCACGCGCGGCTACTCGGTGATGCACGGCTACTGGGAAGACGAGCCCAAGACCCGCGAGGCCATCGACGCCGAGCACTGGATGCACACCGGTGACCTGGCCACCATGGATGCCGAGGGCTACGTCAACATCGTCGGCCGCATCAAGGACCTGGTGATCCGCGGCGGCGAGAACATCTACCCGCGCGAGATCGAAGAGTTTCTGTACCGCCACCCCAAGGTGCAGGACGTGCAGGTGGTCGGCCTGCCCGACAGGAAGTACGGCGAGGAGCTCTGCGCCTGGATCATCGTCAAGCCCGGCCAAAGCGCGACCGATACCGAGATACGCGATTTCTGCAAGGGCCAGATCGCGCACTACAAGGTGCCGAAGTACATCCAGTTCGTCTCCGAGTTTCCGATGACGGTGACCGGCAAGATCCAGAAATTCAAGATCCGCGAAGCCATGACCGAGCAGCTCGGTCTTACGCAAGAAAAGACAGCATGAGCAAACTTGAAACCAAACTGAATGCCAGGTCGGCTGACTTCCAAGCCAACGCCGCGGCGATGCGCGCACTGGTCGACGACCTGCACGCGCAGTTCGCCAAGGTGGAGCAAGGCGGCGGCGAGGCCGCGCGTGCCAAGCACACCGCGCGCGGCAAGCTGCTGCCGCGCGACCGCGTGGCCGAGCTGCTCGACCCGGGCACGCCGTTCCTTGAAATCGCACCGCTCGCCGCGCACGCGATGTACCTCGACGCCAAGGGAGCCGAATCGGCACCCGGCGCCGGCCTCATCGCGGGCATCGGTCGCGTGAACGGTGTCGACTGCATGATCGTCTGCAACGACGCCACGGTGAAGGGCGGCACCTACTACCCGATGACGGTGAAGAAGCACTTGCGTGCGCAGGAGATCGCCGAGCAGAACCGCCTGCCCTGCATCTACCTGGTCGACTCGGGCGGCGCCAACCTGCCGAACCAGGACGAGGTGTTTCCGGACCGCGACCACTTCGGCCGCATCTTCTACAACCAGGCCAACATGAGCGCCCAGGGCATTCCGCAGATCGCGGTGGTCATGGGCTCGTGCACGGCCGGTGGGGCCTACGTGCCGGCGATGAGCGACGAGTCGATCATCGTGAAGAACCAGGGCACCATTTTCCTGGGCGGCCCGCCGCTCGTGAAGGCGGCCACGGGCGAGGTCGTCACAGCCGAAGACCTGGGCGGCGGCGATGTGCACACGCGGCTGTCGGGTGTGGTCGACCACCTGGCGCAGAACGACCTGCACGCGCTGGCGCTTGCGCGCTCGGCGGTGGCCAACCTCAATGCGAAGACGGCCACGGAAGGTGCCGAGAAGGCCGCCGTACGCGAACCCGCGTTCCCGCGCGAAGAGCTCTACGGCGTGATCCCCACCGACACCCGCAAACCCTTCGACGTGCGCGAGATCATCGCGCGCATCGTCGACGGCAGCGAGTTCCACGAGTTCAAGGCCCGCTTCGGCGCCACGCTGGTGTGCGGGTTTGCGGAGATCGAGGGCATGCCCGTTGGCATCGTCGCCAACAACGGCATCCTGTTCAGCGAGTCCGCCCAAAAGGGCGCGCACTTCATCGAGCTGTGCTGCCACCGCAAGATTCCGCTGGTGTTTTTGCAGAACATCACCGGCTTCATGGTGGGCCGCAAGTACGAGAACGAAGGCATTGCGCGCCACGGCGCCAAGATGGTGACGGCCGTTGCCACCGCCAACGTGCCCAAGTTCACCATCATCATCGGCGGCAGCTTTGGCGCCGGCAACTACGGCATGTGCGGCCGTGCCTACAGTCCGCGCTTTCTCTGGATGTGGCCCAACGCACGCATCAGCGTGATGGGCGGCGAGCAGGCCGCGAGCGTGCTGGCCACGGTGAAGCGCGATGGCATCGAACTCAAGGGCGGCAGCTGGAGCAAGGACGAGGAAGAGGCCTTCAAGGCGCCGATTCGCCAGCAGTACGAAGACCAGGGGCACCCGTATTACGCGACGGCGCGGCTGTGGGACGACGGCATCATCGATCCGGCGGATACGCGGCGGGTGCTGGCTTTGGGTCTTGCTGCTGCACGCAACGCGCCCATTCCAGAGCCGAAGTTCGGCATCTTCCGGATGTAGTCATGGCACGGCTTTCTTTGGCTTCGGGTGGATATGGGTGTCGCGTTTCGGGGCGTTCAGGGCGCGCACCCGCCGACGGGGTACCTTTCTCCGCGAATGTCCCCCGGCCTGCGGCCTCCTCCTTTATTTCGCTGCGCAAGGCACCCCGCCAGCGGGTGCGTTACGCAGAGCGGTGGTCGATCAGCGGTACACCACGAGCATGCCCCTGTGCACAGGGCATCGGGTGCTCCGCGCAGCGAAATAAAGGAGGAGGGGCGCAGCCCCGGGGACATTCGCGGAGGGGAGTACCCGGTGGCCTTTGCACACGCCCCGAACAAATGCATCGAACAAACGCGCACCGCGCCTCGGATCACTGACATGACCTTCACCAAACTGAAACTGGAAGTCCAGGACACAGTAGCGCGCATCTGGCTAGACCAGCCCGACGCACGCAATGCCTTCGACGACATCGTCATCGCCGAGCTGACCCAGGCCTTCACCGAAGCCGGCGCCCAGTCGCAAGTCAAAGCCATCGTGCTCGGCGCCGACGGACCTGCGTTCTGCGCCGGTGCCAACCTCAACTGGATGCGCCGCATGGCCGACTACACCCGCGACGAGAACATCGCCGATGCGGGCAAGCTGGCCACCATGCTGCGCACCATTGCCGAATGCCCCAAGCCGACCATCGCGCGCGTGCAGGGCGATGTGTACGCCGGTGGCATGGGGCTGGTGGCCGCCTGCGACATGGCGGTGAGTGTCGATACAGCCTGGTACTGCCTGAGCGAAGTGAAGATCGGTCTTGTGCCGGCAACCATCAGCCCCTATGTGCTGCGCGCCATGGGCACACGCGCATCGCAGCGCTACTTTCTTACAGCGGAGCGCTTCACCGCTGCAGAGGCGCATCGCATCGGCTTCGTGCATGAAGTAGTTGCTGGCGCCGATGCGCTCGATGCCAAGGTCGATGAGCTGGTGAAGGCGCTCACCAGTGCCAGCCCCGCCGCGGTGCGTTCCTGCAAGCAGCTGATTGCCGACGTGGACGGACGCGAGATCGACGATGCGCTGATTGGCAAGACGGTCGAGAGCATCGCCGACATCCGCGCGAGCGAGGAAGGCCGCGAAGGCGTGCAGGCCTTTCTGCAGAAACGCAAGCCGTCCTGGCTCGGGCGCTGAGTGCACGCCATGAACGCGCTCGACATGCCCCAACTGCTTGCCCTGGCTGCGGCAGTCGGCTGGGCCAGCGGCGTGCGGCTGTACCTGGTCGTGCTGCTCACGGGGTTGGCCGGCTACTTCGGCTGGGTGCCTCTGCCCGGCGGGCTGCAGATGCTCTCGCATCCGGTCGTCATTGCGGCGAGCGGTTTCATGGTGTTCATCGAGTTCTTCGCCGACAAGATTCCCGGCCTCGATTCGCTCTGGGACGTGGTGCACACCGCCATCCGCATTCCGGCCGGCGCGGCGCTCGCGGCCAGCGTGTTCGGCGCCGACCATGGCGCGATGGCCGTGGTTGCGGCGCTGCTCGGCGGCGGCTTTGCGGCCACCGCGCATGCCGCCAAGGCCACGACGCGCGCGGCCATCAACACGTCACCCGAGCCGTTCTCTAACGTAGGCGCTTCGCTGGTCGAAGACAGCATGGTGCCCGCCGGCTTGTGGCTGGCGGTGGCGCATCCGCTGGTCTTCCTGGTGCTTTTTGTGCTGGTGCTTGTGCTCAGCGTGTGGCTCATCCGCAAGAGCTGGCGCTTTCTGAGGGCATTGTTCAGCCGCGTTGCGCGCATCTTCAGCGGCCGACCCGATCCGGGCGTCGTGCCTGCATTTCAACTGAAAAAGAATCCTCCGGGAGACACTCCGAATGTTTAAGAAGATCCTGATCGCCAACCGAGGCGAGATTGCCTGCCGTGTTGCAGCGACCGCTCGCCGCATGGCGATCCGCACCGTGGCCGTGTACTCCGACGCCGACGCGCATGCCAACCACGTGCGCGCCTGCGATGAGTCGGTGCATCTGGGCGGCAGCGCACCGAAAGACAGCTACCTGCGCTGGCAGAAGATCCTCGAAGCGGCCAAGGCCACGGGCGCCGAAGCGGTGCATCCGGGCTACGGCTTTTTGAGCGAGAACGAGGAGTTCGCACAGGCTTGCGCGGACGCAGGGCTCGTCTTCATCGGCCCGCCGCCCTCGGCGATCAAGGCCATGGGCCTGAAGGCCGAATCGAAGCAACTGATGGAAAAGGCCGGCGTGCCGCTGGTGCCCGGCTACCACGGCCACGACCAGGACCCGGCGCTGCTGCAGCGCGAGGCCGACCGCATCGGTTACCCGGTGCTCATCAAGGCCAGTGCGGGCGGCGGCGGCAAGGGCATGCGCGCGGTCGACAAGGCGGAAGACTTCGCGGCGGCGCTCGCTTCGTGCCAGCGCGAGGCGATCAACAGCTTCGGCGACGATGCGGTGCTCATCGAAAAGTACGTGCAACGCCCGCGCCACATCGAGATCCAGGTGTTCGGCGACACGCACGGCAACTATGTCTACCTGTTCGAGCGTGACTGCTCGGTGCAGCGCCGGCACCAGAAGGTGCTCGAAGAAGCGCCCGCGCCCGGCATGACCGAGGCGATGCGCAAGGAAATGGGCGATGCAGCGGTGGCCGCGGCGCGTGCCGTGAACTACGTGGGCGCGGGCACCGTCGAGTTCATCGTCGAGCAGCGCGAAGGCGGCGAGATGAACTTCTTCTTCATGGAGATGAACACGCGGTTGCAGGTGGAGCACCCGGTGACCGAAGCCATCACCGGCCTCGACCTCGTCGAATGGCAACTGCGCGTGGCCTCGGGCGAGGCGCTGCCCGCGAAACAGGCAGACTTGCAGATCCACGGCCACGCCATCGAGGCGCGCATCTGCGCCGAGAACCCTGACAACAACTTCCTGCCGGCCACCGGCACCTTGCGCGTGTACCGCAAGCCGCAGGCGACGGCGTTCCAACGCAGCCGCGTGCGCATCGACGACGGCGTGCGCGAGGGCGGCGAGATCTCGCCGTTCTACGACTCGATGATCGCCAAGCTGATCGTGCACGGCTCCACGCGTGCCGAGGCGTTGGCCCGGCTCGATGCCGCATTGGCGCAGGTGCAGATCGTGGGTGTGTCGACCAACGTGCAGTTCCTGCGCGGCATTCTCGCGACCGAATCGTTCTCGAAGGCCAACCTCGACACCGCGCTGATCGAGCGCGAGCGCGCCGTGCTGTTCGACCGCGAGGCGCTGGGCCTGCCGCTGGCCGCTGCTGCCGCCATCACGCGCACGCTGATTACCGAACGGCCGGCTGGCGCACCCGACCCGTTCGAACGGCGCGACGGCTGGCGCGCGATGGGCGAGTACCGGCGCCACTTCGACTTCGAGTTTCGCGGCGCCGAGCAGACGGCCTTGCTGACCTACAAGCGCGACGGCAGCTTGTGGCTCGAAGCCGGTGGCGTGCAAGGCCCGCTGCTCGTGGGCCAGTTTCCGTCGGGTGAATTCGAGGTCGAGTTCGCGGGCACGCGGCAGACGCTCGACGTGCATCTGGACGGCGCGACGGCCCACGTCTTCGCATCGAAGGGCGCGACGAAGATCACGGCTATCGACCGTCTCGCCCATGCCGGCGACACCCATGCCGAAGGCGGCCGGCTCACTGCGCCGATGCCCGGCAAGGTCGTGTCGTTCGCGGTCAAGGCCGGCGACAAGGTCAGCCGCGGCCAGCCGCTCGCGGTGATGGAAGCCATGAAGATGGAGCACACCATCGCCGCGCCGGCCGACGGCACCGTGGAAGAGCTGATGTTCGCGCCCGGCGAGCAGGTGGCCGAGGGCGAAGAATTGCTGCGGATGGCCGCGGCAGCAGCCTGAGTCAGCCCACCACCACTTCGCTGATCTGCATCACGGGCGCGATGTCGGTGTAGTTCCTGATGTCGCCGAGGATTTCCTTGGCGTGCGGACCGAAGGCCGCCTGAAAAACGTCGGTCGATTCGCAGAACACATGGCACATGCCGACATAGGTCGGCGGCGTGCCGGGCGCGCCGCCGGCGAGGCCCTTGTCGATGGTGTACGACTTGCAGGCGTCTCCCATGCGGGCCTTCAGAAGCGGCATGTGCGTGTCGCGGTAGTAGGCGTGGTCGAACCGGGCGCCCTCGGTGTAGGGGTACATCACGCTGACTTTGATCATTGCTTCGGTCTCCTGGTGTTTCGATGTCTTCGGTGGTCGCGCACCAGCATAGAAGAAGGCCCGGGGCGCTACAAGCGGCCATTGGTCATGGGCCCGGGCAGGCCGCGGCGTGGCCGGCCCCTCCAGCAACCGGTCTGATGGCCCCTCTAAGATTGAGCCATGAAAATCATCGTCTCTCTCACCGACAACCGCCCCGAACCGTGGATCGAAGGCCTCAAGGCCGAGTTGCCTGAAGCGCAGATCGAGACCTGGCAGCCGGGTGCCGCCCAGGCCGACCATGCCGTGGTGTGGGCGCCGCCGCAGCAACTGCTCGACGAGCAGCCCCAACTGCGCGGCCTCTTCAACATCGGCGCGGGCGTGGATGCGCTGCTCAAGCTGAAGGTGCCGGCGCAGACGCGCATCGTGCGGCTCGACGATGCCGGCATGTCGGTGCAGATGGCCGAGTACGTGTGCCACACGCTGATCCGGCACTTTCGCGAATTCGACGTGTATGAAGCCGATGCGCGCGAAGGGCGCTGGAGCTACCGCAAGCCGCGGCTGCGGCGCGACTTTCCGGTCGGCATCATGGGCCTGGGCGTGCTGGGTGAAAGGGTTGCCAAGGCCGTGGCGCAGTTCGAGTTTCCGGTGCTGGGCTGGAGCCGTTCGCCCAAGGCGATCGACGGCGTGAAGGTGTTCAGCGGCGAGGCGCAGTTCGACGAGTTCCTGTCGTCCACGCGCGTGCTGGTCAACCTGCTGCCGCTGACCGATGCCACGCGCGGCATTCTCAACCGCAACACGCTCGGCAAGCTGCGGCCCGGCGGCTATCTCATCAGCATCGCGCGCGGTGCGCACCTGGTCGAAGACGACCTGATCCCGATGCTCGACGCGGGCCAGTTGGCGGGCGCCACGCTCGACGTGTTCCAGGTCGAGCCGCTGCCGGCCGACCATGCCTTCTGGCGCCATCCGAAGATCACGGTGACGCCGCACGGCTCGGCGCGCACGCTGCGTGAAGAATCCATCGCCCAGATCGCCGGAAAGATCCGCGCGATGGAACAGGGCCTGCCGGTCAGCGGCGTGGTCGATCCGGTTCGGGGCTACTGACAACGAACGGCATGCGTTATCGCCGATTGCGCTGAAAGGAGGGGCAGGCAGGGGCAAACCCCGACGCGTTTGTTTTTCACATACGCGAAAATTCCTTCATGGTTGTGAAAACTGCTTTTCGCGTGATCGAGATCGTCGAGCTCTTCGCCCGGGAGAAGCAGCCGCTGGCGCTGTCCGAAATGGCGCGCCTGCTCGAAATGCCCGTGTCCAGCTGCCTGGGCCTCATCCGTACGCTCGAAGAGCAGGGCTACATGTACGAAACCGGGCGGCGCCAGGGCTACTACCCCACCGGCCGGCTGCTCGCCATGGCGCAGATCATCGCGGCGCACGACCCGGTGCTCGACCGCGTGCGGCCCGCGCTCGAAGAGCTGCGCGACGGCGCGCGCGAAACCGTGCTGTTCGGCAAGTTCCGCGACCCGAGCACTGTCGTCTACCTGGAGGTGCTCAGTGCGCCTCAGAGCATTCGCTATTCCGCCGAGTCGGGCGAAACCCGCCCGGCCTATGCCAACTCGATGGGCCGCGCGCTGCTTTCCACGCTCGCGCCCGAGGCGCGCCGCAAGCTGCTCGAAGCCACCCGGCTGGTGCCGCTGACCGATGCCACGCTGACCACCGCCGAAGCCATCGAACAAGAGCTCGAACGCTCGCCCGCACGCGGCTGGTACGGCAACCTGGGCGAAAGCATTCCCGATCTGGTCGGCCTCGCATGGCCGCTGCGTATCGGAGGCGAGGCCTACGCCATTTCGGTGGCGGGCCCGCGCTACCGGCTGGAGCCCCGCATCGACGAGGTGGCCGCCATGCTGCGCTCCGCCTGCCTGGCCATCGAACACAAAGGCTGAAAGACCATGACCCTCCCACGCTACTTCGTCCGCGAAGCCGACATCGCCGGCTACCACCCGGCCAACCACACCGGCACGCTCAACAAGCGGCTCATCGGCCCTGAGACCGTGGGCGCGAAGCAGCTCGAGGTGCTGGTCGGCCACATCCAGAAGGGCAAGGGCGCGCTGCCCCATGCCCACCCCGGCATCGAGCAGGTCTGCTACATGCTCGAAGGGCGGGCCGTGGCCGAAGTGGGCGGCCAGCGGCAAGAGCTGCACCCCGGCGACAGCTGCTTTTTTCCGGCCGATGCGATGCACACCTTCACGGTGGTGAGCGACGAGCCGGTGCGCGTGCTGGTCATCTACAGCCCGCCGTACGAGGAATTGCCGGAGCGCGTGACCCGGCCCTGACCGACAACAACCCCGGAGACAGACAACATGCAGACGACGAAGAACGCGACAGAAACAGTCGCGGTGGCAAGCCGCCGCCGTTTCATTTCCATCGGTGCCGCCGCGGGCTTGGCCGGCGCGGCGCCGTGGGCTTTTGCGCAAGAGGGCTATCCGAAGCAGCCCATCAAGCTCATCGTGCCCTTTGCGGCCGGCAGCGGCACCGATGCGGTGGCGCGCATCACCGCGCAGATGCTGGGCGAGGCGCTGAAGACCTCGGTCATCGTCGACAACCGCGCAGGGGCCAACGGCGTGATCGCCGCCGAGTTCGTGGCCAAGGCGGCGCCCGACGGCTACACGCTCTTCATGACGACCAACACCACGCATTCGGCCAACCCGAGCCTGATGAAGTCGCTGCCCTACGACCCGGTGAAGGACTTCGCACCCGTGAGCCGCATGGGCAACCTGCCGTTCATGCTGGTGGTGAACAACGACCTGCCGGTGAAGAGCGTGGCCGAGCTGCTGGCCTGGGGGCGGGCCCATCCGGGCAAGCTCACTTATGCAAGCGGCAACAGCACCGGCATCGTGAGCGGCGCCACGCTGTCGCGCATGAGCGGCGTGCCGATGCTGCACGTTCCCTACAAGAGCACGCCGCCGGCCATTGCCGACCTGATCGGCGGGCAGGTGTCGATGATGGTGGTCGACCTGGCCGCGGGGCTCGCCACGGTGAAGGCCGGGAAGATGCGCGCGATTGCGGTCACCACGCAGGAGCGCACCAAGCTCTTTCCCGAACTGCCGCCGCTGGCCGATACGCCCGAGCTCAAGGGCTTCGACATCACCTCGTGGAACGGCGTGTTCGCGCCTGCAGGTACGCCGCGCGACGTTGTGCTGAAGCTCAACAAGGCGCTGTCGGAAATGGCGAACGGCGCGGTGTTTCGGGAACGCGTCGCGAAGCTGGGCTTCGATGCGTTCGGCAGCACGCCTGAAGAGTTGGGTGCATTCACTGTGGCGGAACTGGCCAAGTGGAAGAAGCTGATTCAGGCCGCGGGTATTCAACCGGAATGAGCGTGCTGTTGAATTTCTCCCTCCCCTCCCGGGGAGGGCAGGGGTGGGGGCACGCGGCGTATCCATCGGGCGCTCTGCCTGCCCCCATCCCAGCCTTCCCCCAGAGGGGAAGGAGCCAATACCAACACCAAGACATGAACACCACGGGACCTCTAGACGGCATCCGCATCCTCGACCTCACGGCCGTGGTGATGGGCCCGTACGCCACGCAGACGCTCGGCGACCTGGGCGCGGACATCATCAAGGTCGAGCCGCCCTCAGGCGACAACCTGCGCGCGGTCGGTCCGATGCGCAATGCCGGCATGGGCGCGATGGCGCTGCACCTCAACCGCAACAAGCGCTCGATCGTGCTCGACCTCAAGCAGCCCGAAGGCCGCGAGGCCTGCCTGCGGCTCGCGGCCGGCTGCGATGCCCTCATCTACAACACGCGGCCGCAGGCGATGGCGCGGCTCGGGCTCGGCTACGAAGCGGTGGCCGCGGTCAACCCGAAGATCGTCTACCTCGGTGCGTTCGGCTACGGCGAAGAAGGCCCGTATGCCGGCAAGCCCGCGTACGACGACTTGATTCAGGGCGCGGCCGGCGTTGCCTCGCTGTTCGCGCAGCAAAGCGGCGATGCGCCGCGCTACGCTCCGGTCACGCTGGCCGACCGCGCCGTGGGTTTGCAGGCGGCCATCGCCCTGCTGGCTGCCGTGCTGCATGCGCAGCGCACCGGCAAGGGCCAGGCGGTGGAAGTGCCGATGTTCGAGGCGCTCTCGCAGTTCGTGATGGGCGACCACCTTGGTGGCCACAGTTTCGAGCCGCCGCTCGGCCCCACCGGCTATGCGCGCCTGCTCGCGCCACACCGCAAGCCCTACGCCACGGCCGACGGCTACCTGAGCGTGCTGATCTACAACGATAAGCACTGGCAGGCCTTCTTCGACGTGATCGGCAGGCCCGAGCTGCGCGACTCGTCGATGTTCGGCACGCACACGGCGCGCGCCGCGAACATTGGTGCGGTCTACGCATTCGTGGCCGAGGTGATGGCTGCGCGTGGCAGCGATGAATGGATGGCGGTGCTCGAAGCCGCCGACATTCCGGTCGCGCGCCTGCACAGCACCGAGAGCCTGCTCGGCGACCCGCACCTGCGCGCGGTCGATTTCTTTCCCGAACTCGACCATCCGAGCGAAGGCCGCATCCGCACGCTGGCGCCGGTCGGCCGCTACAGCGCCACGCCCGCGGCCATTCGTCGGCCCGCACCTCGCATCGGCGAACAGAGCGTCGAGCTGCTGCGCGAGGCGGGCTATGCAAGCGAAGAGATCGACCGGATGCTCGCGCGCGGCGTCACGCTGCAGCCGGAACCCACGAAGGACAGCGAATGAACTTTTCCCTGAACGAAGACCAGCGCTCGCTGGTGGCGGCCATCGAGCGGCTGTGCGAAGACTTTCCCGCCGACTACTGGCGCGACCACGACGACCGCGCGGTGTTCCCGCACGAGTTCCACCGCGCCATGGCCGACAGCGGCTGGCTCGGCATCGCAATGCCCGAGGCGCAGGGCGGTGCGGGCCTGGGCATTACCGAGGCGGCGCTGATGATGCGCGCCATCAGCGCATCGGGCGCGGGCATGTCGGGTGCTTCTGCGGTGCACATGAACATCTTCGGGCTCAACCCGGTGGTGGTGTTCGGCAGCGAGGCGCAGCGCCAGCGCTTCCTGCCGCCGCTGATTGCCGGCACCGAGAAGGCCTGCTTTGCCGTGACCGAGCCCGACGCGGGGCTCGACACCACGAGCCTCAAGACGCAGGCGGTGCGCCAGCCCAACGGCAGCTATCTGCTGCACGGCCGCAAGATCTGGATATCGACCGCGCAGGTGGCCGACCGCATGCTGATCCTCACGCGTACCACGCCCGTCGACCAGGTGAAAAAGCCCACGCAGGGCCTTACGTTGTTCTACACGCCGCTGGACCGCGCCAAGGTCGAGGTGCGCGAGATCCACAAGCTCGGACGCGCGGCGGTGGACTCGAACATGCTCTTCATCGATGGGCTCCAGGTGCCCGAGGAAGATCGCATCGGCGAGGAGGGGCGAGGCTTCGAATACATCCTGCACGGGCTCAACCCGGAGCGCATCTTGATCGCGGCCGAAGCCATCGGCATCGGCCGTGCCGCGCTGCGCATCGCCTCGCAGTACGCGCAGGAGCGCATCGTGTTCGGCCGGCCCATCGGCCAGAACCAGGGCGTGGCGCATCCGCTTGCGCGCGCCTGGGCCAACCTCGAGGCGGCCGACCTGATGGTGTTCAAGGCCGCCACGCTGTACGACGCGGGCGAGCCTTGCGGCATCGAGGCCAACGCTGCCAAGTACCTCGCGGCCGAGGCGGCACACGACGCCTGCCAGAACGCGGTTCTCACGCTGGGCGGCATGGGCTATGCGAAGGAATACCATGTCGAACGGCTGCTGCGCGAGAGCTACATTCCGCGCATTGCGCCGGTCAGCCCGCAGATGATCTTGAACTTCATCGCGGAAAAAGCGCTCGGCCTGCCCAAGTCGTACTGATGTTGCCCATGCCATGAATCCATCCGCCGTCACCCGTCATCTCGTCGTCCGCGGCCTGGTGCAGGGCGTGGGCTATCGCTGGTCGATGGTGCAGGCCGCGCGGCGCCTGGGCGTGTGCGGCTGGGTGCGCAACCGCCGCGACGGCAGCGTGGAGGCGATGGCCTTCGGGCCGGCTGCGGCGGTCGATGCGCTCGTCGCCTGGGCCCGCAGCGGTCCGGACGGCGCACGCGTGGATGCGCTCGATGCGGTGGAGGCTCCCGCGCCCGCAGAGCCGCCAACGGATTTCGTGCAGCGCGAAACTGTGTGAACAGACGCGCTGGCGCGATCTGCAACGCCGCTGGCAGGCATTGCAACCCCAGGCGCAGGCGCGGCCGAGCACGCTGGACGCAGACGGCCGACAATCGGCGCACGCTTTTTCCTTTCTCCAGCGAACCCAGAGACACGCCATGAAACTCCCCGCCAAGGTCAAGATCGTCGACGTCGGTCCGCGCGACGGACTGCAGAACGAGAAGCAGCCGGTCTCGGCTGAAGTCAAGATCGGGCTGGTGCATCGCCTGCAGGACGCCGGCCTGAAGGAGATCGAGGTCACCAGCTTCGTGAGCCCCAAGTGGGTGCCGCAGATGGCCGACAACGCCGAGGTGATGCACGGCATCCAGCGCAAGCCCGGCGTGCGCTATTCGGTGCTCACGCCAAACATGAAAGGCTTCGAGGCCGCCATTGCCGCGCCGCGCGAAGAGTGGCCCGACGAGATCGTGGTGTTCGGCGCCGCGAGCGAGGCCTTCAGCCAGAAGAACATCAACTGCTCGATTGCCGAAAGCATCGAGCGCTTCGCGCCCGTGGTGGCCGCGGCTCGCGAGAAGGGCATCGACGTGCGCGGCGCCATGTCGTGCACGGTGGGCTGCCCATACGAAGGCGAGGTTGCACCCGAGCGCGTGAGCATGCTGGCCAAGCTGATGAAGGACATCGGCGTGCAGCGCGTGGACGTGGCCGACACCATCGGCGTGGGCACGCCGCGCAAGGTGCGGGCTGCCATCGAGGCCACGCTGGCGCACTTTGGCGTGGACCAGATATCGGGCCACTTCCACGACACCTACGGCCAGGCATTGGTCAACACGCTGGCGTCGCTGGAGCTGGGGGTCTGGAACTTCCAGTCATCCTCCGCCGGATTGGGCGGCTGTCCCTACGCCAAGGGTGCGACCGGCAACGTGGCGACCGAGGACGTGGTCTACATGCTGCACGGCATGGGCATCGAGACCGGCATCGACCTGGACAAGCTGATCGACGCGGGCGTGTACATCAGCGAGGCGCTGGGACGTGAGCCGAATTCGCGTGCGTCGAAAGCGATCCGTACCAAGAGGGCTGGTTGATGAGAGTAACGAAAGCGCGGAGGCAAACTGATGTGCGGTGCTGAACTTCATTCGCTGCCCGAGGGCGTGCAGCGCGTTTCGCGTGTGCTGCAGGACGCGGGTCACCCCCATTTGCCGCGCATGCTCGACGACGCCTGCCGCACCGCGCAGCAGGCTGCCGACGCGCTCGGCATCCTGGTCGGGCAGATCGCCAAGAGCATCATCTTCCGTCGCAAGAGCGACGACGCGGCGGTGCTGGTGATTACCTCGGGTGACAAGCGTGTTGATGAGAAGAAGGTCGACGCACTCATCGGCAAGACCGGCCGCGCCGACGCCGAGTTCGTGAAGGCGCGCACCGGCTTCACCATCGGCGGCGTGTCGCCAGTGGGGCATGTGACGAAGCCGGTGGTTCTGATCGACCGCGAACTGTTCCGCTTCGAGGAGATATGGGCGGCCGCGGGCCATCCGCACGCGGTGTTCCAGCTGCGTCCGCATGACCTCGAGAAGCTCACCGGCGCGCCGGTGGCGGACGTGGTGTGAACTTCGACGCCGCGGAACTGCTGGCCGAGCGCGCCACCGCCGTACAGAGCTCGGCCGGCGATGCGCCTTCGCCCTGCACCTCCGTCTGCCGCATGGACCGCCAGAGCGGCTTTTGCGAAGGCTGCCTGCGCACCATTCCCGAGATTGCGGCCTGGAGCAAGATGGACGATGCCGCGCGGCGCGGCGTGTGGCGTGCCATAGAGTTGCGGGCGCGCGCCGGCATCTGGCGCATCCCCGAGGCATCTGGAGACAAGCACGCATGAAGCACATCGACTTTTACCTGGACTTCATTTCGCCTTATGCGCACCTTGCCTTCGAGCACCTGCCAGAGGCGCTCGAAGGCCTGAGCTACAGCGTGGCCTACAAGCCCGTGCTGCTCGGCGCATTGCTCAAGCACCACGGCCAGCTCGGCCCCGCGGAGATTCCAGCCAAGCGCGCCTGGACCTACCGGCATGTGCTCTGGCTCGGCCATGCGAACGGCATCCACATCGAGATGCCCGCATCGCATCCGTACAACCCGCTGCCGCACCTGCGGCTTGCGGTCGCGACTTCGGACGACGGCAGCATCAGCCGCCTCGCGGCCGAGACGATCTTTCGCAACGTGTGGCGCGGCGGAGAAGAGGCCGGCGATACCGCGCGCCTGGCCGCGCTGGCTGCGCAGCTGCAGCCCAAGCGCGACATGAACAGCGACGAGAGCAAGGCCCTCCTCAAGCGCAACATCGACGAAGCGCTGCAGGCCGGCGTGTTCGGCACGCCCGCCTATGCGGTGGACGGCCGACTGTTCTGGGGCTTCGACGGGCTTGCGATGCTGCGTGCCTACTTGGCCGGCGACACGTGGTTCGACGGGCCGCAATGGGCCGGTGCCGACCAGCGTCCATCCATGCTGCGCAGCAGCAAAAACTGATTGGTGGTTTCCCGATTTCTTACAACCTGAAACGAGCCCTGCGGGTTTCACCTTAATCCGTAAGCGTCGGTTCAGTTTCGCGAAAGGCTCGGGTCAGTCGCGCCTCCAAGAATGCCTCACGGTCCCGAATGCCGGGGCTGAACGAACGCATACACAGGAGACGACGCAAATGGCAGCAACACTGGATTCGAGGGGGATGCCGCATCCGGCCCCCCGGCCCATGTCCGCGGAGGAAAAGAAGGTCATCTTCGCTTCCTCCCTTGGCACGGTGTTCGAGTGGTACGACTTCTACCTTTACGGTTCGCTGGCAGCGATCATCGCGAAGCAGTTCTTCAGCGGCCTCGATGCGGGCGCCGCCTTCATCTTTGCGCTGCTGGCATTTGCCGCGGGCTTCCTGGTGCGGCCGTTCGGCGCCATCGTGTTCGGCCGCCTGGGCGACATGATCGGACGCAAGTACACCTTCCTGGTCACCATCCTGATCATGGGCCTGTCGACCTTCATCGTCGGCCTGCTGCCCAGCTACGCAACCATCGGCGTTGCCGCGCCGGTCATCCTGATTGCGCTGCGCATGCTGCAGGGCCTTGCGCTCGGCGGTGAGTACGGCGGTGCCGCCACCTACGTGGCCGAGCACTCGCCGCACGGCAAGCGCGGCGCCTACACCTCGTGGATCCAGACCACTGCAACGCTCGGCCTGTTCCTGAGCCTGCTGGTCATCCTGGGTGTGCGCACCTGGCTCGGCGAACAGGCGTTCGGCGACTGGGGCTGGCGCATTCCCTTCCTGGTGTCGATCGCACTGCTCGGCATCTCGGTGTGGATTCGCCTGTCGCTGAGCGAGTCGCCCGCCTTCCAGAAGATGAAGGCCGAGGGCAAGACCTCGAAGGCGCCGCTGTCCGAATCGTTCGGCCAGTGGAAGAACCTCAAGATCGTGATCCTGGCGCTCATCGGCCTGACCGCCGGCCAGGCCGTGGTCTGGTACACGGGCCAGTTCTACGCGCTGTTCTTCCTCACGCAGCAACTGAAGGTCGACGGCACCACCGCCAACCTGATGATCGCCGCCTCGCTGCTGCTGGGCACGCCGTTCTTCGTGGTGTTCGGCACGCTGTCCGACAAGATCGGCCGCAAGCCGATCATCATGGCGGGCTGCCTGCTGGCCGTGGTGACCTACTTCCCGGTCTTCAAGATGATCACGGAATATGCCAACCCCGACCTGGCCCGCGCGCAAGCGACCGCCGGCGTCACGGTGACGGCCGATCCGAAGTCGTGCTCGTTCCAGGGCAACCCGGTGGCACGCGAGATCGACTTCAGGAGCTCTTGCGACATTGCCAAGCGCTACCTGGTGCAGAACTCGGTGAGCTATGACAACGTCGAAGGCGCCCCGGGCTCCAAGGCCATCGTCAAGATCGGCAGCAAGACCATCGAAGCGCCGGTCGGCAACGTGGTCAACCTGAAGTTCGACGAATCGTCCGCCAAGGAAATCGCAGCCTTCAAGAAGGCCGTGGCCGACGACCTGAAGGTGGCGGGCTATCCGGCCAAGGCCGACCCCGCCAAGATGAACAAGCTGATGGTCGTGGCACTGCTGTTCTGGCTGGTGCTGCTGGTGACCATGGTGTACGGCCCCATTGCCGCCATGCTGGTCGAGCTGTTCCCCACGCGCATCCGCTACACCTCGATGAGCCTGCCGTACCACATCGGCAACGGCTGGTTCGGCGGCCTGCTGCCGACCACCGCCTTCGCGATCGTGGCGACCACCGGCAACATGTACAACGGCCTCTGGTACCCGATCATCATTGCGGCAATGACGCTGGTGGTGGGCATGCTCTTCATCCGCGAGACGAAGGACGTGGACATCTACGCGAACGACTGACGCGAGGCATGTTCGACAGGAGGGCGCAAGCCGGCCCTCCGTTCAACAAAGGGGCTTCATGCCGTCGGCATGAGGCCTTTTTCTTGAACCCATTGAACCCCATCAGGAGATTGAACCCATGTGGAAACTCGTTGTCGGCTTCGTCATCTTTGCCGCTGTTGCCCTTTACGTGATTTCGAAGGGCGGTGACAAGATCGACATGTCCGGCGAGAAGCACGGCGGCGATGTGACGCACGAGCCGGCGCCCGCCACCCCGGCGGCCCCCGCAGCGCCTGCTGCGCCCGCCAAGTAAGCCGCTACCGCTTGAAGCGGCCTTCGCTGACGATCGACAGGTCGACGTAGTCGATGCCTGTGTGGTCCTGCGGCGAGTAGCTCACGTCGAGCTTGCCGCCCACGTCGTAGCGAAAGCGGTTGAGCGTGGCGATCAGCCGGGCGCGGGTCGGCCTCGGGCCGGTGCGGCGCAGGGCTTCCACCAGCACCTTGGTGGCCACAAAGCCTTCGAGGAATGCCGGCGACAGCTCGGTCTGGCCCCGGGCCTGCGCGAGCGCCATCGCTTCCTTGACCAGCGGATGGCCGAGCGCGCGCTCGTAGGGCAGCACCTGCGTCACGATCACGCCGGTGCTGACGGAGCCAAGCTCCTTGATGAAGCCTGACGCCGCGTTGTTCGACAGCGTGATGATCTGCGCCGCCGAGCCCGCGGCGCGCAGCGCCTTCACGCCATCGGTCACCGCGGTGCCGGAGCCTATCCACAGCACCGCCTGCGCGTTGGCCTTGATGAGCTGCGGCACGATCGCCGCGTAGTCTGGCTTGCTGCGGTCGGCCAGCGCGAGCACCGCCGGCGCCAGACCGGCCCGCTCGAAGCCCCGGCTCGCGCCTTCCATCGCGTCCCTGCCGAATGCATCGTCGGCCTGCACCACCGCAATGCGCTGGATGCCCGTGGTGTACAGGTGCTGCACCGCCGTTTCGGCCTCGCGCTGGTAGGTCGAGCGCACGTTGAATACGTTTTTCTGCAGCGGCTTGTGCAGCGCCATGGCACCGGTCGAAGGGCCGACCAGCGCCACGCCGTGTTGATCGAGCAGGGGAATGACGGCAAGGGTGTTGGGCGTGCCCCGGTTGAGCAGCAGCGCCAGCACCTTCTTGTCCTCGATGAGGATGCGGGTGTTCTCGACCGAGCGCTTGGGGTCCAGGCCGTCGTCCAGCCGGATCACCTCGATCTGCTGGCCATGCACACCGCCTTGGGCGTTCACATGGTCGATGACCAGCTGCGAGCCCATGATCGTTTCCTTCACGCCCACCGCCGCCGGACCCGACAGGTCGGCCGACTGGCCGATGACGATCTGCGCCGATGCGCCGGAGACCGCCATGGCCAAGGCCACGCCCAAGAAGAGCGCGGCGGCGCGGAACCTGTACATCTTCATCGAACGAGCCTTTACGCGAAGCGGATGCTTCCGTCGGAAGATGCGCAAATGTGTTGCAGCGAGTGGCGTTCACTCGCTCGTGGAAACCCTGTCAAACCATAGTTTCCTATGGAACGGACAGGGAGCCCCGCAACAACGTGGCTCGCGCGGGCGCGGTTTACCGCTTGAAGCGGCCGTCGCTGATGATGGCCAGGTCGGCGAAGTCGATGCCCGAATGGTCCTGCGGCGAATAGCTCACTTCCAGGCCGCCGAGGTCATAGGCGCGCAGCGTTTCAAGCGCCGCGAGCACCTTGGCGCGCGTGGGCTTGGGCCCGGCGCGGCGCAGCGCCTCCACCAGCACCTTGGCCGAGGCAAAGCCCTCGAGCGCCGCGGGTGAGAGTTCGGTCTGGCCCTTGGCCTGTGCAAGCGCCATGGCTTCCTTCACCATTGGGTAGCTGATGGAACGTTCGCTCGGGAACACCTGGGTCACGATCACGCCTTTGCTCGCATCGCCCAACTGCTTGATGAAGCCCGACGAGGCGTTGTTCGACAAGGTGACCACCTGCGCGAAGGAGCCCCCCGCGCGCAGCGCCTTGATGCCTTCGACCACCGCCACGCCCGAGCCGATCCAGAGCACCGCCTGCGCATTGGCGTCCTTGATGGCCGGCACGATGGACTTGTAGTCGGGCTTCTCGCGGTCGGCCGGCACGGTAACGATGGGCTTGGCCTGGGCCTTGGCAAAGCCGGTCATTGCGCCTTCGAGCGCGTCCTGGCCGAAGGAATCGGTCACGTAGACCACCGCAATGCGCGCGATGCCGGTGGTGAGCAGGTGCTGGATCGCCTTTTCCGCTTCGCGCTGGTAGGTGGCGCGCACGTTGAACACGTGCTTGAGAACCGGCTTGTGCAGCGCCATGGCGCCGGTGGAAGGCGCGATGAGCGGCACGCCATGCTTGTCGAGCCAGGGCACGATGGCCTGCGAATGCGGAGTGCCTCGGCTCAGGAACAGCGCCAGCACCTTCTTGTCTTCGATCAGCACGCGGGCGTTTTCGCTGGCGCGCTTCACGTCGAAGGCGTCGTCCATGCGGAGGATCTCGATCTTCTCGCCGTGAATGCCGCCCTGGGCATTGGCGGCATCGATCACCAGCTGGGCACCGCCCAGGGCTTCGTTCACGCTGGCGGCCACCGAGCCGGTCACGCCGGTCGTCTGGCCGATCAGGATCTGGGCCGAAGCGGCCGTAGCGGCCATCGTCAGGAGGGCGGCGCAAAGCGCGTGCAGCGTCTTCATGGGTGGTCGTCCGGAGGTGTTCGAGTAAACGTAAACAAAATCGTCTATTTGTTACTCAAAGTGTCTTCGACTGAATCCGTATAAACCCCTGCACGGGCACAGTCCATGTGACGGAGTGCACAAATTCGTCACCAGCCACTCCCTAGAATGTTTGCCCCACCCCCCAAGGCACTCATGACACAGGGCTCCATCCGGATTCGCGGCGCGCGCCAGCACAACCTCCAGAACCTCGACCTCGACATCCGCACAGGCGAGATGACCGTGGTCACCGGGCCCAGCGGCTCGGGCAAATCGAGCCTCGTGTTCGACACCCTCTATGCCGAAGGCCAGCGGCGCTATGTGGAGACCTTCTCCGCCTATGCGCGCCAGTTCCTGGACCGCATGGACAAGCCGGCCGTCGACAAAGTGGAGGGCGTGCCGCCCGCCATTGCCATCGACCAGACCAACCCGGTGCGCTCCTCGCGCTCCACGGTCGGCACGATGACCGAGCTGAACGACCACCTGAAGCTGCTCTACGCGCGCGCGGCCCAGCTGTTCGACCGCGAAACCGCGTTGCCTGTGCGCCACGATTCGCCGGACAGCATCTATGCGCAGATTGCCGAGCGCGCGGCTGCGGCGGGCGATCCACGCCTTGTGGTCACCTTCCCGGTCGAACTGCCCGCGGGCACTTCGGCGGAAGAAGTCACGCAGTGGCTGTCGGCCAGCGGCTTCACGCGGGTGCAGGCGGAGCGCGAGGTGGCCACGCCCACCGGGCCGCGCAAGATGCTCGACGTGGTGGCCGACCGCTTCCGCATTTCGAGCGCCGAGCGGTCGCGCGTGGTCGAAGCCATTGAAGTGGCGCTCAAGCGCGGCAGCGGGCGCGTCACCGTGCATGCCACGGGCGCGGATGAGAACGCGCCGACGGACGTGTGGAAGTTCTCGACCGGCCTGCACTGCCCCGAGAGCGACATCCGCTACACCGACCCGATCCCGTCGATGTTCTCGTTCAACTCGGCCGTGGGCGCCTGCGACACCTGCCGCGGCTTCGGCCGCGTGATCGGGGTCGACCTCGGCCTGGTGATTCCGAACGACAAGCTCACGCTGCGGGCCGGTGCGATCAAGACCATTCAGACGCCGGCCTGGAAAGAAGCGCAGGACGACCTCATGCGGCACGCCGAGGCGGCCGGCATTCCGCGCGACACGCCCTGGAACAAGCTCACCGACGAGCAGAAGCACTGGGTGATCGAGGGCACGCCCAATTACAAGGAGGGCAACTGGAACAAGCAGTGGTACGGCGTGCGCCGCTTCTTCGGCTACCTGGAGAGCAAGGCTTACAAGATGCACATCCGCGTGCTCTTGTCGAAGTACCGCAGCTACACGCCGTGCCCCGTGTGCAGCGGCGCGCGGCTCAAGCTGGACAGCCTGCTGTGGCGCATCGGCAGCAAGGAAGACGCCGATGCCGTGCTGGAGCCCGCCAAGCGCTTCATGCCGACCGGCGCCAAGTGGACCCGCGCGCAGCTGGAAGCGCTGCCGGGGCTGTGCCTGCATGACCTGATGCTGTTGCCGATCGAGCGGCTGCGCAAGTTTTTCGACCGCATGGGTTTGGCTCCCTCCCCGCTGGGGGAGGGCTGGGGTGGGGGCACGCGGCCTCTGCAAAAGTTGTGGCGGTGGTGGAGGCCGGGAGCCCCCATCCCCACCTTCCCCAGCGGGGAAGGAGCAAGACAGGGCGAAGCCCAGGCCCTCAAGCTCCTCCATGAAGAAATCACCACCCGCCTGCGCTACCTGCACGACGTGGGCATCGGCTACCTCACGCTCGACCGCCAGAGCCGCACGCTCTCGGGTGGCGAGGTGCAGCGCATCAATTTAACGACGGCGCTCGGCACCTCGCTTGTCAACACGCTGTTCGTGCTCGACGAGCCCAGCATCGGCCTGCATCCGCGCGACATGAACCGCATCACCGAGGCCATGCTGCGCCTGCGCGATGCAGGCAACACGCTGGTGGTGGTCGAGCATGACCCGGCCGTGATGCTCGCGGCCGACCGCGTGATCGACATGGGCCCCGGCCCCGGCATTCGCGGCGGGCAGATCGTGTTCGACGGCACCACCGACCAGTTGCGCGACGCCGACACGCTCACTGGCCAGTACCTGGGCGGGCGCAAGAAAATCGGCATGGGCTTCAAGCGGCTCGTGAGCGAGAACACGCACCGGCTCATTCTCGAAGGTGCGCGAGAGCACAACCTGCAGAACGTGACGGTCGAGTTTCCGCTCGCGCGCCTGGTGTGCGTGACCGGCGTCAGCGGCTCGGGCAAGTCGACGCTGATCCAGGACGTGCTGGCACCCGCGCTCATGCGCCACTTCGGCAAGGCCACCGAAACGCCGGGTGCGCACGACCGCCTGCTGGGCGCCGATCACCTGGGCGACGTGGTCTTTGTCGACCAGTCGCCCATCGGCAAGACGGCGCGCTCCAACCCGGCGAGCTACGTGGGCGCGTGGGACGCGATTCGCGAGATCTTCGCCACCGCTGCGCTCTCGCGCCAGCGCGGCTACACCGCGAGCAAGTTCAGCTTCAACTCCGGCGACGGCCGCTGCCCGACCTGCGGCGGCTCGGGCTTTGAGCACGTCGAGATGCAGTTCTTGTCGGACGTGTACCTGCGCTGCCCTGATTGCGACGGCAAGCGCTACCGCCCCGAAATTCTGGAAGTGAAGGTCGAGCGCAAAGGCAAGAGCTACAACGTGGCCGACGTGCTCGAGCTGACCGTGGCCGAAGCGGCCGCCGTATTTGAAGCCGACCGCGACGTGCTGCGGGTGCTGCAGCCCATTTCAGACGTGGGGCTCGACTACGTGAAGCTCGGCCAGCCGGTGCCCACGCTGAGTGGCGGCGAGGCGCAGCGCCTGAAGCTCGCGGGGTTTCTTGCGGAAGCGGCAAAGAACGGCACGGCCAGCAAGCAATCGGTCGCGCGCAAGGGCACGCTGTTTCTGTTCGACGAGCCGACCACCGGCCTGCACTTCGACGACATTGCGCGCCTGATGCGCGCGCTGCGCAAGCTGCTCGACGCGGGCCATTCGCTGATCGTGATCGAGCACAACCTCGACGTGATCCGCGCAAGCGACTGGTGCATCGACCTTGGCCCCGAAGGCGGCGAGGGCGGCGGCCAGGTGGTGGCCGAGGGCACGCCCGAGCAGCTGCGCGAGAACCGCGCTTCGCTGACCGGCGCGGCGCTGGCCGACTACGAGCTGGCCATTGGCCCCGAGGCCTACAAGGTGGCCGAGCGCGCCGCGCGGCGCTATGTGGCCAACGCCAAGACGGCGCCGGGCGGCAAGGCGATCGAGATCGTCAACGCGCGCGAGCACAACCTGAAGAACCTCAGCGTCAATATTCCGCGCGGCAAATTCAGCGTGGTGACGGGCGTCAGCGGATCGGGCAAGTCGACGCTGGCCTTCGACATCTTGTTCAACGAAGGGCAGCGGCGATATCTCGAATCGCTCAACGCCTATGCGCGCAGCATCGTGCAGCCCGCGGGCCGGCCCGAAGTGGATGCGGTGTACGGCATTCCGCCGACGGTGGCCATCGAGCAGCGCCTGTCGCGCGGCGGCCGCAAGAGCACGGTGGGTACCACCACCGAGGTGTGGCACTTCTTGCGCCTGCTGTACGTCAAGCTGGGCATCCAGCATTGCACGCACGACGGCGCGGCCGTGCAGCCGCAGACGCCCGACAGCATTGCGGCGCAGCTGATGCGCAACTTCAAGGGCCAGCACATCGGCCTGCTGGCGCCGCTGGTGAGCAACCGCAAGGGCGTGTACACCGAGCTCGCCGACTGGGCGCGGCCGCGCGGCTTTACGCACCTGCGCGTGGACGGGGAGTTTCTTCCGACCACGGGCTTTCCGCGCATCGACCGCTTCAAGGAGCACAGCATCGAACTGCCGGTGGCCAGCCTCGACGTGCTGCCATCGAAGGAGAACGAACTGCGCGAGGCGCTCACCAAGGCGCTGGAACACGGCAAGGGCGTGGTGCACGTGCTGAGCCAGCTCGACGGCCTGAAGGCCGCGATGATGGCCGGCGTGTCGGCACACGGCATCGGTCGCGTGAATGTGTTCTCCACATTGCGCGCCTGCCCGGTCTGCAGCACCAGCTATGCCGAGCTCGACCCGCGGCTGTTCAGCTACAACAGCAAGCACGGCTGGTGCCCCGATTGCGTGGGCACCGGCGTCAAGCTCAGCAAGGACCAGCGCAAGGTCTTCGACGACTCGATTCGCGACGACGACAACAAGGGCCGCGAGCAGACCTTTGCAGAGCCCGAGGTGGAAGACCTGGCCGACACCGCCTGCCCGACCTGCGAAGGCACGCGGCTCAATGCCACGGCGCGCGCGGTGAGCTTCGGTGCATCGCTGGCGGACGGCATGGGCGGCATCGGCATTACCGAACTCGCGCGCATGAGCGTGACCGAGGTGCGGCAATGGTTCGAAGGCCTGGCTCTGACGGGCCGCGAAGCCGAGATTGCGCGCGACCTGGTCCCCGAGATCAAGAGCCGCCTCGAGTTTCTCGAAGAGGTGGGCCTGGGCTACCTCACGCTCGACCGCGGCGCGCCGACATTGAGCGGCGGCGAAGCCCAGCGCATCCGGCTCGCAGCGCAACTCGGCAGCAATCTGCAGGGCGTGTGCTACGTGCTCGACGAGCCGACCATCGGCCTGCATGCGCGCGACAACCAGATCTTGCTCGACGCGCTGCACAAGCTCGGCGACAAGGGCAACACGCTGGTGGTGGTGGAGCACGACGAAGACACCATCCGCCGCGCCGACCACATCATCGACATCGGCCCCAGCGCCGGCAAGCGGGGCGGCCGCCTCGTGGCCGAAGGCTCGGTGGCCGACATCCAGTCGGCGGGCGATTCGCAAACCGGCCGCTACCTGCGCGATGCCATCAAGCATCCGCTGCAGGCGCGCCGGCTCATTCCCTCGCCGGACCCGAAGGCGGAAGACAGCGGCAACTGGCTCACGGTGCACGGCGCCGACCTGCACAACCTGCAGGACGTGACCGCCACGCTGCCGCTGCACCGCCTGGTGGTGGTCACCGGCGTGAGCGGCTCGGGCAAGTCGACGCTTGCGCGCGACGTGCTGCTGGCCAGCGTGCAGGCCGTCGTGATTCAGCGCATGACCAAGGCCGGCCGCGACGCCGATGCCGCGGGCAAGCGCCCGGCGTGGTCCGGCTGCGATCGCGTCGAGGGCTACGAAACCATCGACCGCGTGCTCGAGGTCGACCAGACCCCTATCGGCAAGACGCCGCGCAGCTGCCCGGCCACCTACATCGGCTTCTGGGACACCATCCGCAAGCTGTTTGCCGACACGCTCGAAGCCAAGGCGCGCGGCTACGGCCCGGCGCGCTTCAGCTTCAACACCGGCGAAGGTCGCTGCCCCGGCTGCGACGGCGCGGGCGTGCGCACCATCGAGATGAGCTTTCTGCCTGACGTGAAAGTGCCGTGCGAGGTGTGCCACGGTGCGCGCTTCAACCCCGAGACGCTGGCCGTGAGCTGGCGCGGCAAGAGCATCGGCGACGTGCTGCAGATGGAGGTGGACGAGGCGGTGGAGTTCTTCGCGGCCATGCCCAACATCAGCCATCCGCTGCAATTGCTGAAGGACGTCGGCCTGGGCTATCTCACGCTCGGGCAGCCTTCGCCCACGCTCTCGGGCGGCGAGGCGCAGCGCATCAAGCTGGTGACCGAGCTCAGCAAGGTGCGCGACGACATCACGCGCCGCGGGCAGAAGGCGCCGCATACGCTCTACGTGCTCGACGAGCCGACCGTAGGCCTGCACATGGCCGACGTCGAGAAGCTGATCCACGTGCTGCACCGGCTGGTGAACGGCGGCCACAGCGTGGTGGTGATCGAGCACGATCTCGACCTGATTGCCGAGGCCGACTGGATCATCGACCTGGGGCCGGAAGGCGGCAACGCCGGCGGTCGCATCGTCGCGGCGGCGCCGCCGGAAGAGGTGGTGCGGCTGGGTACCCACACGGGCGTGGCCCTGGCGCCGGTATTGACGAGATAGGCAACACCGCGGACCGGCAAACGCCGGTCCCGCGGTGTTCTGCGCCGGGGCTCGCAAAGCGCCGAAAGGCGGCGCACAATGGCTTCAATCCTTGGCGCAGGCGCATCCTGAATCAGCCATGGGGGATCGAGTCGGGTGACAGGATGAAGCGCCGTGCCGGGGCTACGCAAGGAGCCATGTCATGACCCGCTTCATCGATGTTCACAGCCTGGTTCGCCTGGTGGACGAAACCGGCGTTCCGCAATTTCTCAAGGCGTTGGCCGACGCGCTGCGCGACGATTTCCTGCGCTGGCGCGAGTTCGACAAGAAAGCGCGCGTGGCCAGCCATTCGCATCTCGGCGTGATCGAGCTGATGCCTGTGGCCGACGACGGCGCCTACGCCTTCAAATACGTCAACGGGCATCCGCACAACACGTCGGTCGGCTTGCCCACGGTCATGGCTTTCGGGGTGCTGGCCGAGGTCGATACCGGCTACCCGGTGCTGTTGTCCGAACTCACGCTCACTACCGCGCTGCGCACCGCTGCCACTTCGGCCATGGCGGCGCAGGCCTTGGCGCGGCCCGGCTCGCGCAGCCTGGCGCTGATCGGCAACGGCTCGCAAAGCGAGTTCCAGGCGCTGGCCTTTCATGCGCTGCTGGGCATCGAGGAAGTGCGTGTGTTCGACATCGACCCGCGGGCGACCGACAAGCTGGTGCGCCATCTCTCGGTGTGCACGCCGCTGGACGTCGTGCGCGCGCATTCCGTGGCCGATGCCGTGCGCGGCGCGGACATCGTCACCACCGTCACCGCATTTCAGGGGCAGGCCACCGTCCTCACGCCGGACATGATCGAGCCCGGCATGCACATCAATGCCGTGGGCGGCGATTCGCCCGGCAAGACCGAGCTGCACCCCGATGTGCTGCGCCTGGCACGCGTGTTCGTCGAGTACGAGGCCCAGACCCGCGTCGAGGGCGAGATCCAGCAACTGCCGGCCGACTTTCCTGTGCACGAACTCTGGAAGGTGCTTGTCGGCGACGTGCCGGGCCGCGAAACCGCCGACCAGGTCACCGTGTTCGACTCGGTCGGCTTCGCGCTCGAGGACTACACCGCGCTGCGCTACATCCACCAGTTGGCCATCGAGCGGGGTGTGGGCCAGCAGATTGCGCTGGTGCCCGAGCTGGACGACCCGAAGGATCTGTTCGGGTTGACTGCATCCGGCCGGCGCCGTGCGGTGCTGCGGCGTGCGGCATGATGGGCGGCTTCGCAGCAACGCCCACCTGCTTTTTCATTCATGCTCACCATCTACAACGACCAGCACGCACTTCACCAAGGCAAAGTCGAGATGTTCCGCGGCGAGCTGGTGCCGTGCTTCGAGGTGCCGGCCCGCGTCGACCATGTGAAGCATGAATTGGAGCGTCGAGCCCTGGGTCCGTTGCAGGTGCCCGATGCGTTCGATGAGGCGCTGCTCGCCAAGGTGCATGCGCCGCGCTACCTGGACTTCATCGCGCATGCCTGGGAGGAGTGGGTGGCGCTCGACGCAGCCAACGCCTCGCGCGATGCGCTGCCTTCTTACTGGCCCACGCGCGGCATGCGCACCGATGTGCTGCCCCAGAGTTTTCCGGCCCGTCTGGGCCTGTTCTCGTTCGATGCGGGCACGCCGCTCACGGCGGGCAGTTGGGACGCCGCGCGGCATGGCGCCGCCTGCGCATGGACCGCGGCGCAGCGCGTCATTGGCGGTCGCCGCTCCGCCTTTGCGCTCACGCGGCCGCCGGGCCACCATGCGGGCGCCGATTTCTTTGGCGGCTACTGTTTTGTCAACAACGCCGCGGTCGCCGCAGAGGCGCTGCGCAACGCCGGTGTGGAGCGCGTTGCGGTGCTCGACGTGGACTACCACCACGGCAACGGCACGCAGGCCATCTTCTATGAGCGAAGCGATGTTCACTTTGCAAGCCTGCACGGCGACCCGCTCACCGACTACCCGTATTACCTCGGCCATGCCGACGAGCGCGGCGCCGGCCAAGGAGAGGGTTTCAACCACAACCTGCCGCTCGCGCGCGGCACCGGTTTTGCCGCATGGCGCACGGCGCTCAAGTCAGCGCTCGACGGCATCGCGAAAGTGAAGGCCGGTGCCCTGGTGGTGTCGCTCGGCGTCGACACCTTCGAGGGCGATCCGATCTCCGGGTTCAAGCTGAAAAGCGAGGACTACCTGCGCATGGGCGAAGACCTCGCAGGCGCGGGGCTGCCCACGGTGTTCGTGTTCGAGGGTGGCTACGCGGTCGCGGAAGTGGGCATCAACACGGTGAACGTGCTCGAAGGTTTCGGCCAGCGGGCCGGCTGAGCAACCTCGGCGACAGCAGTGGGGTGAGCCCCGATTGCCGGGGGCGGCGGGGCAAGGCCCAATGCGCGGTTCATTTCAGTTTCAGGAGTCTTCCGCCATGTCCCGCCGTTCCCTTCTTTGTGCCGCCACGCTTGCCGCGTGCGGACTTGCTTTTCCTTGGCGGTGCTTGCCCAGGCCTTTCCCAGCAAGCCGATCAAGCTGGTCATCGCCTTCCCGGCGGGCGGCCCGACCGACATCACCATGCGCCAGCTGGCCGACAACGCGAGCAAGATCCTCGGCCAGCCCGTCATCGTCGACAACAAGCCCGGCGCCGGCGGCACGCTGCCCGCACAGGCGCTGCAAACCTCGCAGCCCGACGGCTACACGGTCGCGCAGATCCCGCTCGGCGTGTTCCGCCTTGGCTACACCACCAAGATCAACTGGGATCCGCTCAAGGACATCAGCTATGTCCTCAACGTGACGGGATACGCCTTCGGCATCGTGGTGCCGGCAAGCAGCCCGTTCAAGACCTGGGCCGACTTTGTCGCCTACGCCAAGGCCAACCCCGGCAAGCTCACCTACGGCTCCACCGGCAACCTGACGAGTCCGCACCTCACGACCGAAATCATTGCGCAGAAGGCCGGCATCGAACTGCAGCACGTGCCCTACAAGGGCAGCGCCGACCTGATGCTCGCGGTGGTCAGCGGCCAGCTGATGGCCGCCGCCGACAGCACCGGCTTTGCGCCGCAAGTCGAGGCCGGCAAGCTGCGCGTGCTGAACACCTGGGGCGAAAAGCGCCTGGCCAAGTTCCCCGATGCGCCGACGCTGAAGGAACTGGGCTACGACCTGGTGCAGAACTCGCCGTTCGGCATCGGCGCTCCCAAGGGCACGCCGCCCGAGGTGGTGAAGAAGCTGCACGATGCGTTCAAGCAGGCGATGGAAGAGCCGAGCTATGTGGCGTCGCTTGGCCGCTACGACATGCTGCCGAACTACATGAGCTCGGAAACCTATACCAAGTTTGCGCAGGAGACCGTGGTGAAGGAGAAGGCCGTTATCGAGAAGCTGGGCCTGGCGAAGGAGCCGCCGAAGGCGAACTGATCGCAAACAGTTCGTCCACCAGCCGCTGGGCGAGTTCGGGCTTCACCGGCTCGGCCCCGAACACCAGCCGGAAGACGATG
Source organism: Variovorax sp. S12S4 (assembly GCF_023195515.1). NCBI lineage: Bacteria > Pseudomonadati > Pseudomonadota > Betaproteobacteria > Burkholderiales > Comamonadaceae > Variovorax > Variovorax sp. S12S4. Next base: position 1,060,650 of record NZ_JALPKR020000002.1, on the reverse strand, counting down.
GGCGCAATCAGGTGATCGATCACTTGCTGCGTCTCGGGCGCATGCTCGCCGCGGGCGTGCGCCTGCTCGACCAGCGTGGCCGCCTCCTTGCGGCGGTTGCGCAGGCAGTCGGTGTCCGCGCCGTCGTTGGCCAACGCGGCTGCGGCTTTCAACAAAGACTTGCTGCAGGGCTGCGCCAGATGGGTGATGAGTTCCTGCGCCCAGGCCACCAGGTCCTGCCGCAGCGAACCCGTATCTGGCAAGGGCCGGTTCGGGTCGAGCCGGTGGGTTGCGGTTTCGGCCAGCAGGCCTGACAGGTCGCCCCATCGCCGGTAAATGCTCGAGGCGCTGACGCCCGCGCGCTCGGCCACGGCGGGCACGGTTACGCGCTCACGGCCCTGCTCGGCCACCAATTCCTCGAGGGCGGTGCGCACCAGTGCCTGCACTTGCGCGCTGCGGCCGCCGGGCCGCTTGCTGGGAAGAACGACATCATTCATGGCCACACTTTAACGCAAAGATATTTGCTTTAGGGGTATGCAGGTCTAGAATCGCAAAAGCTAAAAAAGTTGCGTTAAGGATCTGCCATGCCGTCTTCCTGCCCTGAACTCGCGGTTGCCACAGCCGCCACCGCCACTCGGTCCAAGCCTTGGCGTCTTCCGGCGTCGCTCAGCTTTGTGTTGCTCGCTGCGGTGCTTTTTGCGTTCTTCTTTGCGGCGGCCGCGCCGTCGCCGCTCTTCGTGGTGTTTCAGCACGCCTGGGGTTTCTCGGCGTCGATGCTCACGGTGGCCTTTGCGGTCTACGCAATTGCGCTCCTGATCTCGCTGCTGGTGGCGGGATCGCTGTCGGACCACATCGGGCGCCGGCCGGTGGTGCTGGCGGCGCTGGTGCTGCAGGCCGTGGCGATGGGGCTTTTCTTGTGGGCGCATGACATCGCGGGGCTGATCGCAGCGCGCATCGTGCAGGGCGTAGCCACGGGCGTGGCAAGCGGCGCGCTGAGTGCAGCGGTGGTCGAGGCGGCGCCGGCATCGCGCAAGCGGCTGGGGGCGTTGATCACGAGCGTGTCGCCACTCTCAGGGCTCGCAGTGGGGGCGCTGCTGACGGGCATGGCGGTCAAGTTCACCGGCGTGCCGGTGGCGCTGGTCTTCGGTGTGCTGGCGGCGGTGTTCGTGCTGGGCGCAGTCGCCGTGCTGTGGCTGCCGGAAACCGTGACGCCGCGTGCCGGTGCGCTGGCCTCGCTGGTGCCGCGCGTCTCGATTCCCGTGCGGGCGCGGCAAGAGTTTGCGCGCGGCCTGCCGGTGTTTATCGTGGTGTGGGCGCTCGGCGGGCTGCAACTGTCGCTCGCTCCCTCGCTGATGCACCACGTGTTCGGCATCGACAACGGTGTGGTCAACGGCCTCACGATCGCGGTGCTATCGGGCTTTGGCGCGGTCGCGCCCACGCTGCTGGGCCGCCTGGGTGCCCCTCGTTCGGTCATCTTCGGCACAGTCAGCATTGCGATCGGGCTGGTGCTGCTGCTCGCTTCGCTGGCCACGCAGTCGCTCACGCTCTTCTTCGTCGGTACGGCGGTCGCGGGAATCGGCTTCGGCGGCGCGTTCTCGGCGTTGATTCAAATTCTGGCCCCGCTCGCGGATGCGCATGAGCGCGGCGAGCTGTTCGCGGCCATCTTCGTGGTCTCCTACCTTGCGTTCAGCTTGCCTGCGATGCTCGCGGGCTTCCTGGTGGCGCCGTTGGGGCTGCTGCGTGTGGCGGAAGGCTATGCGGCTGTGCTGCTGCTTATCGCGGCTTTCGGCGCCTGGCGCCAATGGGCGGCGCTGCGGGGCGCGCCGGGGCGCAGCCTGCCGGTCAGCGAGTAGCGCGCGCCGAGAGCACGGCCCGCGCCGCCTCGGCAAAGCCCGCGCCGCGCTCGCCTTCGGTTACGTAGCGCGGCAGGTGCTCCAGCTGCGGCACGAAGCGCGCAACGTTCGCCACGCCGATGCTGCTCTCAAAGGTGCGGAACATCAGCTGGTCGTTGGTCGAATCGCCTACGTAGGCCCAGCGGTCGATTTCGTCATCGAGCATGCGACCCCAGAGCTCGCGCACGATCCAGCGCGCGCCTTCGAGCTTGTCGTTGTCGCCGTACCAGCCGTTGATGTGGATGCTGCTCACGGTAGCGTGCATGCCTTCGCTGCGCATCAGCGCCACCACCTGTGCGATGGTTTCCTCGCTCAGCTGGGTGAACTCGCTGTGGTCGATGGCGATGTCGGTCTCGCGGCCCGGCGAGTCGGTGGCGCGCCGGGCGCCCGGAATCTCCCGCTCTATGCGCGCCAACACGGCTTGCATGCGGTCGAAATTGGCGGCGCGGGTTGCTGCGTCCTGCTGGTAGCGCTTCTGCAGCTTGCCACCGGCAAGGGGCAGCAAGGCGACCGCGCCGTTCTCCGCGACGATGGAATCCACCGGCCACGCCGAAACGAAGGGCACGCTCCAGCCGACGGGACGGCCGGTGATCGCCACGACATGGAGGCCGGCGGCCTTCAGGTCGCCCAGGGCCTTCAGCGCATCGGGCGTGATGGCGCCTTCGGTGGTGAGCGTGTCGTCGATGTCGGTGAACACACCGATCAGGTTGCCGCGCGCTGCCGCCGGCCATTGCGCCAGCGGCAGCAGGTGGGTCGGCGAGGGCGGCAGGGAGGACGGCGGGCGCATGCCCGGCTCAGCCCGCGCTCTGCAGCGCCAGGCCCGCGTGCTCGCGCAGCGGATGGAAATGAATTTTCGGAAACCGCTCCTGCGCCAGCCGCACGTCGTAAGGCGAAGTGCACAGAAAAGCCAGCGTATCGGCCGCGTCCTTCGCCATGCGCTGCGGGTAGGCGTTGACGAACTCGCGCAGCTCGGCCGGCGAGTCGGCCGTGATCCAGCGTGCGCCGGTGTATTGGCAGCCTTCGAGCCGCACGTCGGCGTCGTACTCGGCCTTCAGCCGGTGCTGCACCACTTCGAACTGTAGTTGGCCGACGGCGCCCAGCAGCATCGGCCCGCCGATTTCGGGGCGGAACACCTGGATGGCACCTTCCTCGCCGAGCTGGGCCAGGCCCTGCTGCAATTGCTTGGTGCGCAGCGGGTTCTTGAGGATCACGGTCATGAAGAGTTCGGGTGCGAAGAAGGGCAGGCCCGTGAACTGCAGGCTCGCACCGTCGGTGATGGTGTCGCCCAGCTGCACGCCGCCGTGGGTGGTAAAGCCGACGATGTCGCCCGCATAGGCCTCTTCGACCGCCTCGCGGCGCTGGCTCATGAAGGTGACCACGCTGGTGGGGCGCAGTTCCTTGGCGGTGCGCTGCACCTTGAGCTTCATGCCCGGCGTGTACTTGCCCGAGGCCATGCGCACAAAGGCGATGCGGTCGCGGTGGTTGGCGTCCATGTTGGCCTGCACCTTGAAGACCACGCCCGCGAAGTCCTTGTCCTCGGGCTGGATCTCCTTCACCACCGGCTGGCGGTTGACCATGGTGGTGCTGGTGCGCGACTGCGGCGGCGGCGCGAGGTCGACCAGCGCGTCGAGCACTTCCATCACGCCGAAGTTGTTCACGCCGGAGCCGAAGAACACGGGCGTCTGCTTGCCGGCCAGGAAGGCTTCGCGGTCCCAGGTGGGCGAGGCGCCGGTGGCCAGTTCCATGCTGTCCATGGCGGATTCGAAATCGGCACCGAAGCGCTTGGTGAGCGTGTCGCGCTCCGAGAGCGGAATGGTCTCGAAATCTTGCGGCAGCCGCTCGCTGCCCGACTCGAACACAGTCATCGTCTGCGTGCGCAGGTTCATGATCCCGCGGAAGCTCTTGCCCTGGCCGACCGGCCAGGTCATCGGCACGCACGGCATGCCGAGCTCGCGCTCCACTTCGTCGAGGATGTCGAGCGGCTCGCGCACTTCGCGGTCCATCTTGTTGACGAAGGTGATGATGGGCGTGTCGCGCTGGCGGCAAACCTCGATCAGCCGGCGCGTCTGCGCTTCCACGCCGTTGGCCGCGTCGATCACCATCAGGGCCGAGTCCACCGCCGTGAGCACGCGGTAGGTGTCTTCCGAGAAGTCCTTGTGGCCGGGCGTGTCGAGCAGGTTGATCACGTGGTCGCGGTACAGCATCTGCATGACCGACGAGGCCACCGAGATGCCGCGCTGCTTTTCGATTTCCATCCAGTCGGAAGTCGCATGGCGCGAGGCCTTGCGCGCCTTGACCGAGCCGGCGATCTGGATCGCGCCGGAGAAAAGCAGCAGCTTCTCGGTCAGCGTGGTCTTGCCGGCGTCAGGGTGGGAAATGATCGCAAAGGTGCGACGGCGGCGGGTTTCGGCAACAAAAGACAAGGTGGGCAATCTGCGGGGGTAAGACCCGATTTTAGAAGAGTGCCCCCAGGGATACCTCCTGGCCCACTGGGGATTGCCGATTCAGTGGGAGCCTACCTCGATGGTGAGCAAGCTGTACGCACCCGTGGACAATTTTCGTGCCGTCACATCGATGAAGCCTGGTACCGCCGAATTCACCGGGAAGGAGAGTTGCCTGTTCGTGGTCACCGTGGGCGAGGAGGAACAGCCGCTGCAGCGAGCAAAGATGCTCCACTCCACGTCGGTGGTCGTCGTGAGGTTGATGGTCGAGCCGGGCGGCGCGGCGTAGGACCCTCTGCCGGTCGAAGTGGCGGGACTGCCATTCAGAGTGACGTGGACCCGGAACGGCTCCAGGAGCGCCTGATTCATGAGCATCAGCTGCATATAGCCTTGCGTACGAACGTTTTGTCGCAGGCCAAGAAGAACGCCGAGGCCGGCGGTCTGCAACGCGCCGTACTTGTCGCTCGGCACGTCATACCGTGAGCCTCCCTTGAGGCCTGCCGGGCCGCCATAGGGCGCGAGGGAAAAGGAGAGGTTGTCCGTACTGCCGTCGACCTTGGTCCGCACACTGTCATACCGATCGGCTTTGAAATCGCCAAGGACGGACGCCCCATCGGTATCGGCGCCGTAGGCGCGGCCCGTGCCGAACTCAGGCGTTGCGGGTAATCCGATCCTGAAGGAATAGCTGCCGGCCGCCGACGATACGGTGCTGCGCAGGAACACTTTCTTGCCGTTCAGGCGGGCGACCTGGAAATTGCTTCGGTCGAAAGGTTCTGACGTCCGGGTTGCGACCCAGGCGCCTGGCGTATCGCCTCGAACGATGTCATAGGTCAGGATGGTGTCGGCCGGACAGGCTTGGAACGCATAGACCGTCCAGTTGTTGCAGACGAACAACTGCGTCCCTTCTGCGTTGATCCGGGTTGCGCCAAGCCCGGAGTCGATGATCCCGGCGGAGGAGCGCGTGGTCGTGAATTGGGTGAACTCCTCGCTCAGCTGTGCAGCATCCGTCACGAAGGACCTGGCGGCGATGAAAGGACGAACGTTGTACACCGGCGACGAGCCCGCATCGGGCAGCGGAAATGTCCCTACGATGCCGTTCCCGGTAGGCTGGAACTTTGCAGCAGTGCTGCCGCTCGGAAGCCGGACGCTCGAAAAGACATAACTTCCTTCTTCCCGCGGGTCCGGCGCGAAGGTTCCGGTCTCTCCGTGTGCCTGGGAGTCCTCGATCCGGAATGTTCCATCCTCGAAATCGAGGCTCAACCGGTGCCTTGTCCCGTTGGCCGCGGAGAGTTCATAGCTTCCGCTGCGGGGATCCACCAGCGGGGCCGCATCCGCCAACGCCAGCGTGAAGCTCCCATTGCCGTGGGGATACCCGACATTGTCGAGCGGTCGCACCACGCCAACTGTCAATCCTGCGCCTTGGCCGATGACTTGAAGGCCCAGAAGCGGAAGGCCTCCTCCGACCTTCAGGTTCGGAGAGGAGGGCGAAGTCGAGAAACCGCTGAGCGCGTGATGCCACTGCCCCTCGTTTGTGAACTGCGCATGGCGACTCTCCTGCGCGCCGAGAGTGATACTGTTCCACGCGACCGAATTCCACGGCAGGGCGAGGTTGCCCGAAATGCTTTTCCACGAGGGCCCTTCAACCACTCCAGTCGTCCAGCCCGGCGCGTCCGGGAGGCCCACGCGCAGTTGCAGGTCGTGGATACCGGCGGAAGGGCCCTGCACCGCGCCCGCTGCCAGGTATACGTTCTGGTTGTTGATCCTGGCGATCGCGAAATCGAGTTGTTCGCCTGAACCGTCGTCCTTCAGTAGTCGCCAGAAACCGGCCTTGCTTCCGCGCACGAGGGCGTGGGTTTTCCTGAAGCCTGCTGGGCATGCATCGAGCCGGTACTCGAGGCGGTCGTAGCGGCACACGTCAAGGGTCGCGCCGCCTCCTGAAATTCTCAACTGGTGGACGACGGAGTAGCCCCAGAACCCAGTTTGCGCGGTGGCATCTGCATAGACCAGCGCCATGGCGAAACGGTTATAGGTTCCATCGAGTTCCGACGGATTGGTGACCAGCGTACGCACGCCGATGAACGGGCGCGCCTTGGTCAACTGCGGTGCCTGGAACTCTGGAAACGGAAACATGCCGACGACCGCATCGTCCGTGATCCGGAACCGCGAGATGGCGGCCTTGTCGCGAGTGCCGCTGGCCTCGAAGACGTAGGTGCCGGGCTGGGTGAAGTCGGGTGAAAACGTTCCCGATGTCGAATGTCCTTGATCGTCCCAGAATTGGTATCGGTTCGGACTGAAGTCGATCTGAAGGCGCTGCTGTGAACCATTTCCCGCAAAAACGTGGAACTGGCCGTTTCGTGCGAACGCGAAGGGACTCCTTGCGAGTGGGCGATTGACCAGGAAGAGCTCATCGGCCTTGCCGTTCACGCCCTCGGCGATCGCTGTGATCGCGGTCCCAGCGGTAGAACCCGCCCCGCCCGGCCCGGCTGCCTTTGCCGAGGAGCCCGCCTCTCCCAAACCATTCGATGCGTTTTCGGTCCCTCCACCGCAACCTGCAAGCAGGCAGCAGACTAGCAGGGCGCAAAAGGATATTTTTCTTCGCATAGAGGCAGCCGTTCTTTGTTTTCCTACTACTCCACGCGTTTCACCCATTGCCCGAACCCGCGACGCTGTCTGCCTCGGCGTCAGTTCACGGACTGCCCCAGGCGAAATAGCGGGCACCTTCGTAGACGTATTCGGGAAGGTTCTGCCGGATGCTGTCGCGCTCACTCGCGTTCATCGTATAGAAGTGAGTTTGATTGCGCGCATGGTAGAAGCGGAACATCGGCTGCGCTCCGTTGCCTTCTGAGGTACTGGCGAACCAGGTCACGTGGTCGTAGTGGTACCACGGCAGCGTGGCAGCGATGTTGGCGCGTTCCTGCTCATCGATGGTGTAGAAATGCGTGCCGTTGCGTGTGTTGTAGAAGCGGTGCACCGGCGTGGTCCCGGGGGCTTGGGCGCCGAATGCGAAGAAGGCGGGACCTTCGTAGTTGTAGTCGCGCAGCTTCGAAATTACGAGATCGCGCTCCGGCACGTTGGCGGTATAGAAATGCGCACCGGTGCGGGTGTTGTAGAAGCGATAAACGGTCGTACGCACTGTGGTCGAAGGGGCGTCGAGCCACTGCTGCAGCGCGGCGTGGAAGGGGAGATCGAAACGCCCGTAGAAGTCATAGCCGAGGGGCCGGCTGCAGGACGCCGAGCCTCCCTGCAATTGCCCGACAAGATAATCCTTGCCGTTCAGCCTGCGAAAGAGGCCGGAGCCGCTGCTGCCGCTTTCCGTTACGCCCCGGTACCATCTCACTGCCAGGTGCTTTGCGGCACTGCTCGATGAAAATTGGCAACTGTCGGCACCGCAGGCCGCTGTCCCGACGTATGTGCCCTCGCTGACTTTTTGCAGGTCGCCCTCAGGATGGTGGACGCCATACACATCGTTCGAGAGGCCGTTGAAGAGGTCGGGTCCGAAGGGGCTGGATCCCGCAAACAACGCTCCCGCCGGAGGCTGGGAGTTCAGTCGCATGAAAGATGTGTCGGTGTCAGCCTGTGCGTACAGCAGCGTGGCACCGGAGGTCATGGCCGCCAGTGCGGGGCTGACCTGCGTGCTGTTGCAAGTCGCGGATTTGTAGAACCACAAGGTGTAGAGCGTCGAGGCGACCGTCTGGCTGGGGATGCAGTGGTTGGCGCTCAAGAAATACGGCGTCCCGGTCGACATGCGGTCGTTGAGCAATGTGCCGGTACACACATAATTGCCACCATCCTTGACGAAGTCCATCAATGCGACGGACTTGCTGAGCGCAGCGTATTGAGACTCGCAACTCACGTCTCGATTACAACTGCCGGCTTCGCCGATCTTGTCGAACGATTCCCGATTGGTAATGTCGATGTTCACGTGCGAGAGCATGGGAAGCGCGATCTTTACCGATTCCGGCGCGGCATTCGGCGGAATTTCGAGTTCGACAGTAAGGGCCTCGCCGCCCATGTTGGGCGACCAGTAAATTCGCGCGTTTTCGCTCGAATCGCCCGCATCCAGATTGCGTTGAATGACCGTTGCGATCTCGTGCGCAGACACCTCGTACATTTTTTCGCCTGCGTCACCATAGAAACGGACCATGGTGCCCAGCGGAAGATGTTCAACGCGCAGGCCGAGGCGAACGCCCTTGGCCTTTGGTGAAACAACGCGCCACGCGGCCAGATTTCCGCCGCGATCAGACGGAGTCCAACTCGTCATGGCAGTCACCGCTTCTGCACTGGCGCCTTGCGTGATCTGACGGGCGACGCCGATCTTGGACGGAACACCAAAGATCGCTGGCGCCGATTTCAGCGGGAAAGTGCTTTCCGGCGGCAAGGCGGGCAGGACCACCTGCTGGGGCACCGGACCCCGATGCAGTACGCGGTCCTTGAACGGGCTGACGTCAACCGTCGCGTTTTCCGGGGTTTGAACCCTGGGCTCAATCAGGACGGAGGCGGCGTTCGAGGTCTGCGTTGGCTCCTCGGCCTTGGGCGCTGTTTCGGCGCTGCTTGACTTTGCCGGCACCTGAATAGCACCGCTGGCATCGCCGCTGCCGGATCCTCCGCATGCCGCCAGCAACGCTGACAAAAAGATCGTGCTCCACCCCAATGCAAGACTCGCGCGCATTCCTCACCCTTTGACTCGTTACGATTCGACACGTCATTGTGAACGAGTGCTGCGCGATGTCAGCAAATATGGCTGCGGCTTTGTATGCGAAACATCACGAGACGCATAAAAACAGCGGGTGAGAGTGGGGTTCATGCAACAGCAGTCCGGCCTCGTCGTAGCGCGCGGCGATCCACGCGCCGAACTTCGATTGCGCCGCCGCGAGCACCTTACTTCCGTTTCAGCATCTTGGTCACTTCGTCCACATTGGCCTGGATGCGCTGGCGGACCAGCTCGAAGGCATCGGCCTGCGACTTGGCCGCCAGGTTGGCCAGTTCCTTGATGTCATCGATGGCGCGCTGGAACGACTGGCGGCCCAGTTCGTCCAGCTTGGCCAGGTTGGCCTTCGGGTCCTTGCCCGGCATTTCCTTGGCGGCCGTCTGCCATTCGGTGATGGCGTTCTTGATCATCTCGGTCTGCCGCTGCACCACGGTTTGCAGGCCCTGGTAGGACTTTTCATTGGCTTGCATCAGCGCTTGGAGGTCCTTCTGGCCGCTTTCGAGCATCTTGCTCGCACCGCCGGTCAGGTTGAGCTCCTGCAGGCGATCGGTCATGGCCTTGAGATTCTTCAGCGGATTCAGCATGTCGGCGGCATCGGGGGCGGATGCCCTGGTGCTCCCGTTGCTGTTGTCGCTGCTGCTGGCCGTGGTCTTCTTCGCGGCGGCTTTCTTGGCTGTGGCCATGGTGCGGTATCTCCTGTGTCAGGTGAACGGGGGTGAATGGCAAGGACCGGCCGGACGGCGAAGTCCCTCGCCACGATACGCCGCACTGGAACGGCCGCAATGCCCGGGGCAACAAATTCGCCTGCGGGATTTCCCTTGGGCTGCTACATCGGCGGCGCGAAGCCGTTGCGGCCGGCGGTGACGCGAAGCGCCGTGGGCGTGCCGTTCTTTTCCTGCGCATTGACCAGCACCTTGGCGCCCGGCACCAGCAAAGCCTCGGTGCCGGGTCGGAAGGTCACGACCGGCACATTGGGCGGCACGACGATGATCTTTTCTCCGCCCTTGTACGTCAGCCGAAGCTGCTGTCCGCCGCGTACCGACTTCGGCGCTGCAGCCAGATCGACCACAGTGGCGTTGGTCATGGTGCTCTGCGGCAGCAGGTCCCACGGACGGTGCCCTTCGCCCGTGCCGCGCGCGGCCTCGGGAAACACCACCACCTCGAGCGCCTTTTGCGAGCCGTCGGCCTGCGGCATGGCAGCGGTGCCGATGAAGCTGCCCCGCTTGATGTCGGACAGGGATGAGAAACGCGCTTTCCGGTATGTGGGATGCCCCGGCGATTGGCTCGCCTCCCCGCCCCGTCTACAATCCCCCGTTCCGAGGAGCGTTGCAGCGCCATCAGGCGTGAGGCTCGGACTACATCGCAACCACGCTCACCCGCTGTTCTCGCGGTGAGTCTTTTCCCCGAACGCAGTGGCACCTTTCAAACTAGCTTTGTTGGAGTTCTCATGAGCGCTGTTCTCAAGCCCACCCCCGTTTCCTCCGCCGACCAGGCGATTGCCGACCTGTCGCTGGCCGCCTGGGGCCGCAAGGAAATCCGCATTGCGGAAACCGAAATGCCCGGCCTGATGGCCATCCGCGAAGAGTTCTCGAAGGCGCAGCCGCTCAAGGGCGCGCGCATCACGGGCTCGCTGCACATGACGATCCAGACTGCCGTGCTGATCGAGACGCTGCAAGCGCTTGGCGCCACCGTTCGCTGGGCCTCGTGCAACATCTTCTCGACGCAGGACCATGCGGCCGCCGCCATTGCCGCAGCCGGCACCCCGGTGTTCGCGATCAAGGGCGAGTCGCTGAAGGACTACTGGGACTACACCCACGCCATCTTCGACTTCGGACCCAAGGGTTCGAAGGGCGAAGGCCCGAACATGATCCTGGACGACGGCGGCGACGCCACGCTGCTGATGCACCTGGGCCAGCGCGCTGAAAAGGACCTGGGCGTGCTCGCCAACCCGACCAGCGAGGAAGAACGCATCCTCTACGCAGCCATCAAGGCCAAGCTGGCTGTCGATTCGACCTGGTACACGCGCAAGTCGGCCGAGATCATCGGCGTGACCGAAGAAACGACGACCGGCGTGCACCGCCTGAACGAGATGAGCGCCAAGGGCACGCTGCTGTTCCGCGCCATCAACGTGAACGACTCGGTCACCAAGAGCAAGTTCGACAACCTGTACGGCTGCCGCGAATCGCTGGTGGACGGTATCAAGCGCGCCACCGACGTGATGATTGCCGGCAAGGTGGCCTGCGTGGCCGGCTACGGCGACGTGGGCAAGGGCTCGGCCCAGGCGCTGCGCGCGCTGAGCGCCCAGGTGTGGGTGACCGAGATCGACCCCATCAACGCATTGCAGGCCGCAATGGAAGGCTACAAGGTCGTCACCATGGAATACGCCGCCGACAAGGCCGACATCTTCGTGACCACCACGGGCAACAAGGACGTGATCCGCCACGAACACATGGCTGCAATGAAGGACCAGGCCATCGTCTGCAACATCGGCCACTTCGACAACGAGATCGACGTTGCGTCGATCGAGAAGTACGAGTGGGAAGAGATCAAGCCGCAGGTCGACCACATCACCTTCCCCGACGGCAAGAAGATCATCCTGCTGGCCAAGGGTCGCCTCGTGAACCTGGGCTGCGGCACGGGCCACCCGAGCTTCGTGATGTCCTCGTCGTTCGCCAACCAGACCATTGCGCAGATCGAGCTCTTCACCAAGCCCGATGCCTACCAGGCCGGCAAGGTCTACGTGCTGCCCAAGCACCTGGACGAGAAGGTCGCGCGCCTGCATCTGAAGAAGGTCGGCGCCATGCTCACCGAGCTGACCGACGAACAGGCCGCCTACATCGGCGTGAACAAGGCGGGTCCGTACAAGGCGGACACGTACCGGTACTGAATGCGCGCTGATCAATTGCTGGTCGAACGCGGCTTTGCCGCGTCGCGCTCGCAGGCCGTGCGGCTGATTGCCGGCGGCATGCGCTGGCGCGACGCCGGCACGGGCGACGCGTGGCGCTCGGTCGTGAAGAATCGCGACGAAGTGCCCGAGTCGGCCGAGGTCGAACTCGACGATGCGGCGGAGGCGCGCTACGTGTCGCGTGGCGGGCTCAAGCTTGAGGGTGCGCTGGCAGCGAGCGGCCTGGACCCATCGGGCAAGCTGTGCCTCGACGTGGGCCAGTCGACCGGAGGCTTCACCGACTGCCTGCTGCAGCGCGGCGCTGCGAAGGTGGTGGGCGTCGACGTGGGCCACGGGCAGTTGCATGCGCGGTTGCGCGAAGACGAGCGTGTTGTCGCCATCGAAGGCGTCAATGCGCGCGCGTTGACGGCGGACGATCTGCAAGAGGAGGGCGAAGAGCCTTCCGAACTGCGCTTCGACCTCATCGTCGGCGACCTGTCGTTCATTTCGCAGACGCTGGTGCTGCCGGCGTTGATGCCGTTCCTGGCCGATGACGGCCACCTGTTGATGCTGGTCAAGCCGCAGTTCGAACTGCAGCCGGGGCAGGTGGGCAAGGGCGGCATCGTGCGCGACGAGTCGATGTATGCGGTGGTCGAAAAGCGCCTGCGCGATGCCTGCGAAGCCCTCGAGCTTCGTGTGCTGCAATGGTTCGACAGCCCGATCGCCGGTGGCGACGGCAACCGCGAGTTTTTCATTCACGCCGTGCGCGCTGTTCAAGCGGACGGCTCTTAAGGAGACGCAGGTGCGCCTTCCTCTGAGTTTCGAATTCTTTCCGACCAAGACGCCTGAAGGCGCGGTCAAGCTGCGCGCCGTGCGCCAGCAGCTGTATGCGCGCAAGCCCGAGTTCTGCTCGGTCACCTACGGCGCGGGCGGCTCTACGCACCAGGGCACGTTCGGTGCGGTGCAGGAGATCCTGTCCGAGGGCGTCGACGCCGCAAGCCACTTCTCGTGCATCGGCGCCACGCGCGCCACGGTGCGCGAACAGTTGGCCGAGCTCAAGTCCATGGGCGTGAAGCGCCTGGTCGCGCTGCGCGGCGACCTGCCGAGCGGCTACGGCATTGGCGGCGAATTTTTGTACGCGAGCGATCTCGTGGCCTTCATCCGCGAAGAAACCGGCCGCGACTTCCACATCGAGGTGGCTTGCTACCCCGAGGTGCATCCGCAGGCGCGCTCGCCCGAGGCCGACCTGCAGGCCTTTGCCGCCAAGGTGAAGGCCGGCGCCGATTCGGCAATCACGCAGTATTTCTTCAGCCCCGAGGCGTACTTCCGATTTGTCGACGACGCCCGCAAGCTGGGGCTCGACATACCGATCGTTCCCGGCGTCATGCCGATCATCAGCTCGACACAGCTCATGCGCTTCTCCGATGCCTGCGGCGCAGAGATCCCGCGCTGGATTCGCCTGCGGCTGCAGGGCTTTGGCGACGACACGGCATCCATCAAAGCCTTTGGCCTCGACGTGGTGGCCGACCTCTGCGCGCGCCTGCGCGATGGCGGCGCGCCGGCGCTGCACTTCTACACAATGAACCAGTCGGCGCCGACGCTGGCTGTGCTGGAGCGCCTCGATTGAGGGGGCCCGCGGAAGCAGGAAGCTCGCTGCGCGGGGCCTTGCGTGTGGCCCTTGTTGCAGCAACCTGCGCGCTGGCCGGCTGTGCCATGCCCCCGGCCACCGAAGGCCCGGCGGCTGACACGAAAGACGCAAAGCTTTCGCCCTTGCCGCGCCAGCTGGCCGTGCCTGCGGGCGCACCGGCCCGCTCGAGCGTGCCTTCGGTCCGCTACGACCTTGCGGCGCCCAGCTCTGGCGACCTGGGGCCTGACGACGGCGTGCCCGGCGACGGTGGCCCTCGCGAGATCTACGAACGTGGCGGAGCGTCCTGGTACGGCATCCAGTTTCACCAGCGCAAGACCGCGAGCGGCGAACGCTTCGACATGACGGCCATGACGGCGGCCCACAAGACCTTGCCGTTCAACACCCGCGTTTGCGTGCGCAGCCTGGTCACCGGCAGCGAAGTGCTGGTACGCATTACCGACCGGGGCCCCTATGCACAGGGCCGCATCATCGACCTGAGCCGTGCCGCGGCCGAGCGCATCGGCATGATCGGTCTCGGCATCAAGCAGGTGGCACTGACGATCATCGATCGCGACGGCATGCGCTGCGGTGGTGCCGACGTCGAGGCGGCAGAGCCGCCGCTGGCGTCCGCACCAGCGGCTCCGCGCCGCAAGGTGAATGTGCCGGCGCGTCGCCGACGCTGAAAACGCCGGGCGAAGAAAAACCAGAAAAGGCTAGCCGCCCGAATCGAGCGAGAAGGCGGCGTGCTTGTCCTGGGCCAGCCGCTCCACCAGCTGCGGCAGGGCGGCCGCCAGCAGCGGCTTCAGCGTATAGGGCGGGTTGATCAGGAACATGCCGCTGGCCGGCAGTCCGGGGCGCTGGGTTTCGCCCGTTGTGGTGGTGATCAGCTTGCTCGACTTGACCGTGAGCGTGGCGTGCAGCCACGACTTTCCGGCCTTGGTTGCCAGCGTCTTCAGCCGCCGCGGGAGGTCGTGCGCCTCTGGCCGCGGGATGATCGGGTACCACACCGCATAGGTGCCGGTCGCAAAGCGCTTGAGCGCCTCGGCCGCGAAGTCGAGCACGCGGCCGTAGTCGCTCTTGATTTCGTAGCTGGGGTCCATGAGCACCAGCGCGCGGCGCGAAGGTGGAGGCAGGAACTTGGTGGCACTGCCGAAGCCGTCTTCGCGCAGCACGGCGATCTGGCGACCCGCCTCGAGTTGCGCAATGTTGGCATCCAGCGTGCGTGCGTCGGTCGGGTGCAGTTCGAACAGCTTGAGCTTGTCGTGGTCGCGCAGCAGGTGCTGCACGATGAACGGCGAACCCGGATAGATGCGCGCGCCGCCCTTGGGATTGAAGTCGTGGATCACGCTGAGATAGCGTGCAATCGCGTCGGCCAAGGGTGCTTCGGCCTCGGGCGCTACCTTTTTGGTAGCGGACTTTGCAGCCGGGGCCGGTTGCGCCGTGGGAGCAGCCGCCTTCTTGTCCGAAAGCAGGCGCAATATGCCTTCGGCCGCCTCGCCGCTGGTGCCGGCGTAGTCCCCGTCGAGGCGGTAAAGGCCGGCGCCGGCGTGGGTGTCGATGACGGTCAGGGCTGCTTCTTTTTCAAGCAGGTGGTCGAGCGTGGCAATCAGCACCGTGTGCTTGAGCACGTCGGCGTGGTTGCCGGCATGGAAGGCGTGGCGGTAACTGAACATAGGGTGAGGATGGTAACGTCTCGGGCTCCCCCGCAGGCTTCAATTTGCTTCGATGGCCCGATTCTTCGTATAATCGCAGGCTTCGCAGCGTTTTTGTAGCCCCGCGGCGAAGGCATGCAACCTGGTCTCCAGGGCGCGTGAAACCCACCTAAGAGATTCCCGTCAGAGGAACGCCGACCGTGGAAAAGGGCTCGCCAAACCCTCTTTTCAAGAGAAAAACTCATGACCAAAACGTTCAGCGCCAAGCCCGCTGACGTGACGCACGAGTGGTTTGTGATTGACGCGACCGACAAGGTCCTCGGACGAGTAGCCAGCGAAGTTGCTCTCCGTTTGCGCGGCAAACACAAGGCCATTTATACGCCTCACGTCGATACCGGTGACTTCATCGTCATCATCAACGCAGCCCAGCTGCGCGTCACCGGCGCCAAGTCGATCGACAAGGTGTACTACCGTCACTCGGGCTACCCGGGCGGTATTACGGCGACCAACTTCCGCGACATGCAATCCAAGCACCCGGGCCGCGCCCTGGAAAAGGCTGTCAAGGGCATGCTGCCCAAGGGCCCGCTTGGCTACGCGATGATCAAGAAACTCAAGGTGTACGGTGGCGCTGAGCACCCGCATACCGCCCAACAGCCCAAAGTGCTGGAACTGTAAGGAGCCTTGAGAATGATTGGTGAATGGAACAATGGCACCGGCCGTCGCAAATCGAGCGTCGCCCGTGTGTTTCTGAAAAAGGGCTCGGGCAAGATCACGGTCAACGGCAAGGACATTCAAGAGTTCTTCGGCCGCGAAACCTCGATCATGATCGCGAAGCAACCCCTCGTGCTGACCAACAACCTCGAAGCTTTCGACGTGATGGTCAACGTGAACGGCGGCGGTGAATCGGGCCAGGCCGGCGCAACGCGCCACGGCATCACCCGTGCGCTGATCGACTACGACGCAAGCCTGAAGCCGGTGCTGAGCCAGGCTGGCTTCGTTACCCGCGACGCGCGTGAAGTCGAGCGTAAGAAGGTCGGTTTGCACTCTGCTCGCCGCCGCAAGCAGTTCAGCAAGCGCTGATACTGTCCGCTGCAAGCAAGAGCCGCCTTCGGGCGGCTTTTTCATTGCGGCCCTTGGCGGGGACGGTTTCGACCCCACTTGTGTTGGGTGCTCGCTAATGCCGCCCTGCCGAGAATGCCGCATTGCAGTAGCATTGGTTCATTGGCCGCCTGTTCGGCCCTCAAGGAGTTATCCCACATGAGCGTTGTTGCCGAAAACATCCAGACCCAGATGCCCGAACCTATTGTCTTCACGGACAGTGCGGCCGCCAAGGTGGCCGACCTGATCGCCGAGGAGGGCAATCCCGACCTCAAGCTGCGCGTGTTCGTGCAAGGCGGCGGCTGCTCGGGCTTTCAGTACGGTTTCACTTTCGACGAAATCACGAATGAAGACGACACGACCATGACCAAGAACGGCGTGTCGCTGCTGATCGATGCCATGAGCTACCAGTATCTGGTCGGCGCTGAAATCGACTACAAGGAAGACCTGCAGGGCGCCCAGTTCGTGATCAAGAATCCGAACGCCACCAGCACCTGCGGCTGCGGATCCAGCTTCTCGGCTTGATTGCCCTCTTGCCCGTAAAAGCCGCCTTCGAGCGGCTTTTTGTTGCCTGGTGCTTTTATTCTTGCCTGTAAACGAGGCACGGACTCCGCTTGAGGGAGTCTCAGGCCGGGTAAATAGCGCCCAATACCCGGGGCCCGCGCGCACCGGTCACGCTGGCAAGGTTGCCTGCTTCGCGCCGCACGGTGCTGCGCGCCAGCCATGCAAAGGCCGCGGCTTCGACCTGCAGCGGCGGCAGGCCGTGCTTCGTGGACGCGTCCACCGCCACGCCCGGCAGCAACGCGCGCAAACGGGCGAGCAGGTGGTCGTTCAAGGCACCGCCGCCGCAAACGATCAGCAGTCTGCTACCGTTTCCATAGCGCTGCACATCAGCCGCACAAACGCTGGCGGTGAATTCGGTCAGGGTCGCTTGCACGTCGGCAGGCGCGGCGCCCGCAACCGCGCCTAGGCGTGCTGAAAGCCAGGGCGGGTTGAACAGGTCGCGACCCGTGCTCTTGGGTGGCGCCTTTGCGAAATAGGGCTCGGCCTGCAGCGTTGCAAGCAGCTCGGGCAGCACCTGCCCCCTTGCGGCCCATTGCCCCCGCGATCAAAGGGCTGGCCGGTGTGAAGCTGACACCAGTAATCCATCAAGGCGTTGCCCGGCCCGCAGTCGAAACCCAGCACGGCGGGCTCTCCCGGCGCATCAGCGGCGGGTAGCAGGCTCAGATTGGAAATGCCGCCGATGTTCAGCACCGCCACGGATTCGTCGGCGCGCGCGAAGAGCGCACGGTGGAATGCCGGCACCAGTGGAGCGCCCTGGCCGCCCGCGGCGAGGTCTCGGCTGCGAAAGTCCGCAACCACGTCGATGCCGGTCAGTTCAGCCAGCAGCGAGGGGTTGTTGATCTGCAGCGTGTAGCCAACGCCGTCGAATTCAGTGGGACGGTGGCGAACCGTCTGGCCATGAGCGCCAAGCGCTGTAACGGAGCTGGCAGGAGTTCCGCTGTCGGTGAGGAGTTGGCCGACGACGCCTGCATAGATGCGGGCCAAGTCATTGCCGGCCAGCGCGGCGCGGTGCAGCTCGTTGTCGCCGGGCGTGTTGAGTGCCATCAGCTCCGCCCGCAGCGCAGCGGGGAAGGGGGCGGTAGCGTAGGCCCGTACTGCGATGCGGCCTTCGGAAAAGTCGGCCAGAACGCCATCGACGCCGTCGAGCGACGTGCCGGACATCAAGCCGATGAACAGTTCGGCGGCCATACTGAACGGGGCGAGCGGGGCGTTTGTTGTGCCGCCGCTATCTATTGCCCCGCGGGTGCTCAGTCTGCGCTGGCCTGGATGACCGAGAACGCCGCGGCCAGTTCGGTGCGAGCACCGACGGCGATGCGTTCGAAGGCCGGGCGCATGGCCGCGGTGATCGGGGCGCCGCCTTCCTGGGCGATCGAGGCCGGGTCCTGGTATTCGCCGTTCACGCGGAACTCGAAGTGCAGGTGAGGACCGGTGGCCCAGCCGGTGGAGCCCACGGCGCCGATCGTCTGGCCTTGGCTGATGCTTTCACCAGCCTTGACGTCGACGCGGCTCAGGTGGGCGTAGGCCGTCTGCTGGTTGTTGCGGTGCTTGATGATGACGATGTTGCCGTAGCCGCTTTGCGTGCCGGCGAAATCGACCGTGCCGTCGCCGACGCTGCGCACTGCCGTGCCCGTGGGGGCCGCGAAGTCGATGCCGTTGTGCTGGCGCCAGCTGTTGAGGATCGGGTGCATGCGCATCGCAAAGCCGCTCGACACGCGCGAAAACTCGACCGGCGAGCTCAGGTACGCCTTGCGCAGGCTGTCGCCGTTCGGGCGGTAGTAGCTGCCCTTCTGGCCCGGGGGCTGGAACCACACGGCCTGGTGCACCTTGCCGCCGCTCTCGAACTCGGCCGAGAGCACGCGGCCGCTGCGCAGCGCCTGGCCGTCGGCTTCGAAGGTTTCGTACACCACGGCAAAGCGGTCGCCCTTGCGGAGTGCGCGCACGTCGACGTCGCCCGCGAAGATGTCGGCCAGCTGGCTCGCGACCGAGTCGGGAACGCGGGAGTCGTCGGTGGCTGCGAACAGCGAGGTGCGAATGGTGCCGCTGGCCAGGCGTGTGCCGGGCGTGAGCGTGTCGCGCTCGGTGAGTGCGACGAAGCCGACCGCCGTGCGCTCGATGACGAAGCGCTTGAAGCCGCCGTCGCCGTCGGGAATCCAGCGGGCGCTCAGCTTCTTGAGCTGGTTTTCCTGGGTGGCTTCGGCCGTGATGGTGCGGCCCGCGCGCGCGAAGAGCGCATTGCGGGCTTCGCCGCTCGCGCGCACGAAGGCGGTGGCGGCGGGGTCGGAAATACCCAGGCGCTTCAGCAGGGCCTCGGCCGTGTCGCTGGAGCGTGTGATGTCGGTGCGAAACAGCGTGAAGCTGAAGTTCTCGAGCGATTCGCTCTGTTCTGCAAAGGACAGGGGCGCGGTCGCTTCAAGAACCTGTTGGACCGGGAGGTCGGAGGCGTCGGGGCCCAGGGAGGCCACCGCCAGGGTGCCGGCACTCAGCAAGGCAGCCGCGATGGCCGCGGTGATCTGCTTGGGATAGGTCCGGAATGTATAGGCCACGCGAGAAGCCAGGAGCTCCTCGGCGGCGAGAATGCCGTTGATCAAACTTTGAATTCCAGCTCAGGTTCTGCAAATCCGCGCTGCAAAGCCCAGAACGGACAGGGCGGCAGGACGGTGCGGAAAAAGCGCCGCTTAGAATCCGGCGCTTGAAAAGTCGGGCTGAGTATAGCTTCGGCAACCTGAAAAATCAGCCAAAAAGCCTATGAATGCCGAATCTGTTACATCCAATGGCCTGTCCGATGGTGTAAGACGAGCGCTTGAAATCTCCCTGCGGGGGCCGACGAGCTCCTGCCGCAGGACGAATGGGTGCGCAAGCTGCAGCGCTCGGAGGCCAGCGGAACGCCGCTGCGCATCAAGCTGGGGCTCGATCCGACCGCTCCCGATATCCATATCGGCCATACGGTTGTTCTCAACAAGATGCGGCAGCTCCAAGACCTGGGGCACCGGGTGATTTTCCTGATCGGCGACTTCACGACCACCATTGGCGACCCCTCGGGCCGCAACAGCACTCGGCCGCCTCTCACCCGGGAGCAGATCGAGGCCAACGCCCAAACTTACTACCGGCAGGCCAGCCTGGTGCTGGACCCCGAAAAGACCGAGATTCGCTACAACTCCGAATGGAGCGACCCGCTGGGCGCCCGCGGCATGATCCAGCTGGCCGCCAAGTACACCGTCGCCCGCATGATGGAGCGCGACGACTTCAACAAGCGCTTCAAGGCTGGCCAGTCGATCTCGGTGCACGAGTTCCTCTACCCACTGATGCAGGGCTACGACTCGGTGGCGCTCAAGAGCGACCTCGAACTGGGCGGCACCGACCAGAAGTTCAACTTGCTGGTTGGTCGTCACCTCCAGCAGGAATACGGGCAAGAGCCGCAGTGCATACTCACTATGCCTCTGCTGGAGGGGCTCGATGGCGTCGAGAAGATGTCCAAGAGCAAGAACAACTACATCGGCATCAGCGAAGACGCCAACACCATGTTCGCCAAGGTGCTGTCGATCTCCGACGAGCTGATGTGGCGCTGGTACACCTTGCTGAGCTTCCAGTCTCTGGAGCAGATCGAGGCGCTCAAGGCTGAAATTGCCTCCGGCCGCAATCCGAAGGACGCGAAGGTGGCCCTGGCCAAGGAAATCACCGCCCGCTTCCACAGCGCGGCGGCGGCCGAGGCGGCGGAGCAGGATTTCACCAACCGCAGCAAGGGCGGTGTGCCGAACGACATTCCCGAGGTGTCGCTTGGCGGTGCGCCGCTGGGTATTGCGCAACTACTCAAGCAGGCCGGGCTGGCGCCTTCGACTTCCGAAGGCAACCGGTTGATCGACGGCGGCGGCGTGCGCGTCGATTCGGTCGTGATCAGCGACAAGGCCCTGAAACTGCCGGCGGGCAGCTACGTGGTGCAGGTCGGCAAGCGCAAGTTTGCGCGCGTGACCGTCAGCTGATCAGACCAAAAGGGGCGGCCGCGCTGACCGCCAGCTGCCTTTACCGGACTTCGATGGTGACGCGCCGGTTGCGCGGCTCGTCCACCTCGTCGGCCGTGGACACGGCGAGTTCGCGTTCGCCGCGGCCTACGGCCTCGATGCGCTTGGCGGGAAATTGCCGGTCTATGAAGAGCTGCACCACTTCCTGCGCCCGACGCTGCGAAAGCATGTCGTTCTGCTCGAGCGCACCCTTGGTGTCGGTATGTCCGGTCACCACGATGTCGCTGCCGCTGCGGGTTTGAGCCGCAACCAGTGCCTCGTTCATGACCTGCTGCGACGCAGGCGTGAGCGTCGTGCCGCCGGCGTCGAAAAACACGGTGTAGCGCTGCGGTGGAGGCGGGCGCATGTCGAACAGTGCCTTGTTCTCGGCCCGCACCTTGGCCGGGTCCGCCTGGTCGACCACGGGGGCGCCCGAAGCGCCGACAGCCGCGGTTGCACGCTGGTAGGGCCTGGAAAGAACTTCTTCGCCGTCCTTTGCGCGCACCACCACCGCAGAGGGCTTGTCGTCCGCCTGGGGCAGCAGCACCACGCGGGTGCCCGGCGAGCTGCAGGCGGCAAGCAGCGCTGCGGTCAGGGCGGCAAGAAGATAGGAGGCATGGGGCCGCAACTTCATCATCATGGCTGGCCGTCGGCTTGCACGATGAAGTCGGTTCCGCGAATTCCGATCGTGGCCGTTTGTGTTTCCACGCGGATCGCGTCGGGGTTGGTCTTGCCGATGAGGCCCGTGATCATGCGCATCGAGCCGCGCAGCAGCGATACGAGCACGCCGCCTTCATGCGTGGTGGCGTTGAAGTGGAATTCCTTCAGGTCCAGCCGCGACGAAGGCCCGACGACGAGCGTCGTGTCGTCGCGCAAGACCACGGCCGCGGAAGAGTCCGGACCGGTCACGATACGGTCCACCGCGGTGAGCGCATCGCCTGCAGCAGCCACGCGCGGCGTACCGGCCGAGCTGAGCAACTGCACATTGCCGCGCACCGACTTCACGAAGCCCGCCTGAGGCTCCGCAACCGGTGCGGCTATGGGTGCGGTGAGCGCTGCTTGCGCGTGGGCCAACGCCACTGCGCCCCAAAGGGCGAAGCCTCCCAGGGCGATCAGGAATTTTTTCATCATCACTCTCTGCGAATGTCTCGCGGTGACACAAATATTAAATTGAACCTGTTACAAGCGGAGGCCGCATTTGATAACTCGGCTACAAAGATGCGGTCTTTTGCCGCACTTCTGTCGTTTTTCTTGCTCAACGTCTCTCGCCGCGCATGATTCTTACGCCCAAGACGCTGCTTCGCGTCTCCGTCGCCGTAGCCCTTATCACGATCCTGCTCAAAGGCCTGGCAGGCTACGTCACGAATTCGATGGGCCTGATCTCCGACGCCATGGAGTCGTTCGTCAATCTTGCCAGCGCCATGTTCGCCTTGGCCATGGTGACGGTGGCGGCGCGGCCGGCCGACGAGGACCATCCCTACGGCCACCACAAGGCCGAGTACTTTTCATCGGGCTTCGAAGGCATTCTGATCGTGGGCGCGGCGGCTGCCATTCTCTGGGTTTCCGTGCAGCGGCTGCTTTCTCCCCAGCCGCTCGAGCAGCTGGGCTGGGGGCTCGCGCTTTCGGTGCTTAGTTCCGCATTCAACGCGGGCCTGGCCTATGCGCTGTTTCGCGCGGCGCATACCCACCGGTCCATCGCGCTGGAAGCCGATGCGCGGCATCTCATGACCGACGTCTGGACCTCGGCCGCGGTCGTCATCGGGATTGTGGCCGTGCACTTCAGCGGATGGCTCTGGCTCGATCCGCTGCTCGCCATCGGCGTGGCGCTCAACATCGTGCGGGAAGGCGTGAAGCTCGTGTGGCGCTCGTCGCAGGGCCTGATGGACGAGGCGCTCGAGCCCGAGACCATTGCCACGCTGCGCGCCACGCTCGACGAGTTTGCCGCACGCCTGCCCGAAGGCGCGCGGCTGCGCTTCGACGACATGGTCACGCGGCGCGCGGGCCAGCGCCGGTTTGCCGACCTGCACATGCACGTGCCGGGCGACTGGACACTGCAGCACGCGGCCGCCATGCGCGACGAACTGGAGCAGGCACTGATGGACGCCGTGCCCGGCCTGCGCGTGACCATCCAGCTGCTGCCGCTGGGCATGGAAGCGCGCGCCACGCAGATGGAGGAGGCATGAAAGCCGTGATTCAGCGCGTGGCAAGCGCGCGTGTCGATATTGGCGGGCAGACCGCGGGCGCCATCGAGGCCGGCCTGCTCGTGCTGCTCTGTGCCGAGCGCGGCGATGTGGATGCGCTCGCCGACCGCATGCTGGCAAAGATACTGAAGCTGCGCATCTTTTCAGACGACGCGAGCAAGATGAACCGCAGCCTGCAGGACATCGGCGGCGGCCTGCTCGTGGTGAGCCAGTTCACGCTCGCGGCCGACGTGAGCGGCGGCAATCGCCCGAGCTTCACGCAGGCAGCGGCGCCGGATGAAGGGCGGCGGCTTTACGACTATTTCGTGGCGCAAGCCCGCGCTGCGCACCCCGTGGTTGCAACGGGCGAGTTCGGCGCCGACATGCAGGTGCACCTGGTCAACGATGGGCCGGTCACCATTCCGCTGCAGATGACGGCGTAGCGCGCTGCCGTCACTCGCGTTCGAGTACGGCTTCCCAAAGCACCTTCGGCTGTTCGTAGCGCTCGACCGTGCGTTCTTCCAGGTGCAGCATGCGCCAGCCCTCGGTGAAGAGCCGCTCCACCGCCGCGCGGTCGAAAAATCGCTTGGGCACGCCGTCCACCAGATAGAAGGAATCTTCGCCGTCCGATGGCGGGCCGCTGGCGCCGTGGTGAAAGTCGTTGACTGAATTCAACCGGCACAGCAGTACGCCGCCCGGGCGAAGCACGTCGTGAATCCGCCGGGCCAGAGCCAGCGTTTCATCCCAGGCAAAGTAGTGCAGCGAAAGACTCGCGAGCACCGCGCCCACGCTGCCGTCGGCCACCGGAAAGGGTGCGCGGAAATCGCTGCAAAGAAACTCCGCGCCGTGCGGCACCCGTGCCCGAGCGGCCGCCACCGACTCGTTCGAGAGCTCGATGCCCACCACGCGAAGCCCAGCGCCCGCCAACACCGCGCTGTCCCGGCCCGTTCCGCAGCCCAGCTCGAGCACCGGGTCCGCTCCCGCGCGCTCGGCAAGCAGAGGAAGCCAGCGCTGCAGCCACGGATCGGTGTTCGCGCCGAGCGTTGCGGTCATCTCACCGCCCGTATGGATTTCGAATGCCGAGGCCCGCCAGGATCTCGATCTCGCGCGCTTCCATTTCCTCGGCATCGGCCTCACCGGTCTCGTGGTCCCAGCCCTGCGCGTGCAGCGTGCCGTGAACGAGCAGGTGCGCGTAGTGCGCGGCCAATGTCTTGCGTTGCTCCTTGGCCTCGGCCGCGACCACCGGCGCGCACAGCACCAGGTCGGCCATCACCATCGGGCTTTGCGCGTAGTCGAACGTCAGCACGTTGGTCGCATAGTCCTTGCCGCGAAATTCGCGGTTCAGGCGCTGGCCTTCCTCGGCATCGACGATGCGCACCGTGATTTCGCCGTCCGCGTCGAGCGCATGGCGGATCCAGCGGGCCACGCTGTGCCGCGGCAATGCGGCGCGATGCCGCTCGATGCCCTTGAAGCGCGGTGCGAACTGCAGCGAAAGCGAAAGCTGGGCCAGCGCCATGTCAGTGCGACCCCGCGCGCTTGCGCTGGCCGTCGTAGGCATCGACGATCTTGGCGACCAGCGGATGCCGCACCACGTCGGCGCTGGTGAAGTGCGTGATGGCAATACCGCTCACGCGCCGCAGCACGCGCTCGGCGTCGATCAGCCCGCTCAGCTGCTGCTTGGGCAGATCGATCTGGCTCACGTCGCCTGTTACCACCGCCTTGGCGCCGAAGCCGATGCGCGTGAGAAACATCTTCATCTGCTCGACCGTGGTGTTCTGCGCTTCATCCAGGATGACGAAGGCGTTGTTCAGCGTGCGTCCGCGCATGAAGGCCAGCGGCGCAATTTCGAGTGCATTGCGCTCGAAAGCCTTCTGCACCTTTTCATAGCCCATCAGGTCATAGAGCGCGTCGTACAGCGGGCGCAGGTAGGGGTCGACCTTCTGCGTCAGGTCGCCCGGCAAGAAGCCGAGCCGCTCGCCGGCTTCCACCGCCGGGCGCGTGAGCACGATGCGCTGCACCGCGGCGCGCTCCAGCGCATCGACCGCGCAGGCCACCGCCAAGTAGGTCTTGCCCGTGCCCGCCGGGCCGATGCCGAAGGTGATGTCGTGTTTGGCGATGTTGTCGAGGTACAGCGCCTGGGTGGGCGTGCGCGCGCGCAGGTCGGCGCGGCGCGTGACGAGCATGGCCGCGTCCTCATCGCCGTCGATCATGGAACCGTCACCCGCCAGCGTGAGCTGCACCACGGCCGGGTCGATCGGGCGCTGGGCAATCTCGTACAGAGCCTGCAGCACGTCCATCGCCCGCTGCGCGGAGGCCTTGGGGCCGTCGACCTTGAACTGCTCGTGGCGGTGCGCGATCTTCACGCCCAGCGCCTCTTCGATGCGGCGCAGGTGTGCGTCCAGCGGTCCGCACAGGTGGCCGAGGCGCGAGTTGTTGGGGGAGCAAAGGTGTGTCGCAGAATCACGCCGGACATTTCAAGGAAAAAGGGCACCCATGATAGGCAAACTCACCGGCATCCTGGCCGAGCGCAACCCACCGCAAGTGGTGGTGGACTGCAACGGCGTCGGTTACGAGGTCGATGTGCCGATGAGCACGTTCTACAACCTGCCCGGCACCGGAGAGCGCGTTTCGCTGCTCACGCACTTCGTGGTGCGCGAGGACGCGCAGATTCTCTACGGTTTCGGCACCGCCGA
Organism: Variovorax sp. S12S4; assembly: GCF_023195515.1. NCBI lineage: Bacteria > Pseudomonadati > Pseudomonadota > Betaproteobacteria > Burkholderiales > Comamonadaceae > Variovorax > Variovorax sp. S12S4. Next base: position 1,034,937 of record NZ_JALPKR020000002.1, on the reverse strand, counting down.
GGAGCGTGCGGCTTTTCGGCAACTCATCAAGATCACTGGCGTAGGGCCGCGCACGGCGCTCGGCCTGCTGTCGGGCATGAGCGTGGGCGAGCTGGCGCAGGCCATCACCACGCAGGAGCTCGGCCGCCTCATCAAGATTCCGGGCATCGGCAAGAAGACCGCCGAGCGGCTGCTGCTGGAACTCAAGGGCAAGCTGGGCGCCGACATCGGCCTGCCCGCGCATGCGGCCTCCGACGCGCAGGCCGACATCCTGCAGGCGCTCATCGCGCTGGGCTACAGCGACAAGGAAGCTGCACTGGCGCTGAAGGCATTGCCCAAGGATGCGACCGTGAGCGAAGGCATCAAGCTGGCGCTGAAGGCGTTGGCGAAGTAGGGCGCCGAACCCGCGCTCAGGGGTGGATCTTCTCGCCCTTGGCGAGCATTTCAATGAATTGCGCAATACGCCGCGCCCGGGTCTCGGGCTTCTTCGCACCCTGCGTGCGGAACAGTACCGCGTAGCGGTTGCGCGAATCGAGCTTGGCAAAGAAGGCGGCCGCCTTGGGGTTCGCGTTTAGCGCGGCCTGCAGGTCGGGCGGCACGGTGGCGACGCTCTGGGCGTCGTAGGCCGCATCCCAGCGGCCGTCGGCGCGGGCGCGGTCGACCTCGGCCAGGCCGGCAGGCTGCATGCGGCCTTCCTCGATCAGCTTCAGTGCCTTGTCGCGGTTGATCTTCGACCAGGTGCTGCGCGGCGTGCGCGGGGTGAAGCGCTGCAGAAAGTACTTGTCGTCTTCCGCCTTGCGCTGCCCGTCGATCCAGCCGTAGCACAGGGCAACTTCGAGCGCCTCGGCGTGGTTGACCGACGCGATGCCGCTGTCCTTCTTGGCCATTCGCAGCCACACGCCGGCCGCGGTGGCATGGTGCCGCTTGAGCCAACGTTCCCATGAGGCGGCGGTGGTGCATTCGACGGGCGTATCGTGCGGAACGCGCTCGGCCGCCACCGCTTTCTTTGCCCTTGTACTTGCGCGTGCCGTGCTCACGGCACCCACCAGTAGCGCAAGGCGTGAAAGTAGATCGGCGCCGCGAAGATCACCGAGTCGAGCCGGTCGAGCATGCCGCCGTGGCCTTCGATCATCGAACCCCAGTCTTTCACGCCCCGGTCGCGCTTGATGGCCGACATCACGAGCCCCCGAAAAAGCCCATGAGGCAGATGGTGAGCGCCATCAGCGCCGCCTGCCAGGGGTTGAACGGCGTCGCCCAATAGAGCGCCGCGCCCAGTGCGGTGGCGCTGGCGACGCCCCCAACCAGGCCTTCCCACGTCTTTGATGGCGAGAGTTCGGGCGCCACCTTGCGCTTGCCGAAGAGCTTGCCCCAGACGTACTGCAGCACGTCGCTGCCCTGCACCACGATCACCAGAAAAGCGATCAGCAGCAGGTTGCGGCCTTCGAAGCCGGGAATCTGCAGCGTAAGCAGCGCGGGCACGTGGCTGATGCAGAACACGCAGATCATCAGGCCCCACTGGATCTTGGAGGTGCGCTCCAGAAAGCGCTGCGTGTCGCCGCCCACGGCCGCAAGAATCGGCAGCACGAGAAAGGCGTAGACCGGAATGAAGATCGAATAGAGCCCGTACCACTCGATCCACACCAGGAAGTACTGCACCGGCAGCCCGATGTAGAACGCCGCGGCAATTGCATGATGGTCGCCGCGCCGCGTGTAGGCCAGGCTGATGAACTCGCGCAGCGCGTAGAAAGAGATCAGATAGAACAGCACGATCACGCCGCCCTTGCCGAAGGCGAAGGCAAGGCCGATCACCGCCACCATCACCCACCACGCATTGACGCGCGCGTTGAGGTTGTCGATGACCGAATGGGGCTGGCCTTGCGCCACGCGCCACTTGAGCGCTGCGCCGATGGCCGATGCAAGGATCAGCACGCCGGCCACGCCTCCGAACAATTGCAGCGTGGTCTGTGTGAAAGGCGAGATGTTCATGGCGTGGTTGCTGCTGCTTTTTCTTGTTCGGGCACGCGGTCGTATTCGGGGCGCAGGTCGAGCATGGCGGCACGCGCGCGGGCGAGAAAGCCAGTTTTGTCTTCGCCTTCGGCCAGCTGGATGGGCGCGCCGAAGCGGACCGTGCAGGCGAGCGGAATCGGCACCAGCGTGCCCTTGGGCAGCACGCGCTTCAGGTTCTCGATCCACACCGGCACCAGCCGCACGGTGGGGCAGGCGCGCGCCAGGTGATAGAGGCCGCTCTTGAGCGGCAGCAGGATCTCGTCGCCGGTGTTGCGCGTGCCCTCGGGAAACATGATGAGCGAGTCCCCGCCTTCGAGCGCTTCTTTCATCTGGTCGACCGGGTTGCCGCCCTGGCCCGAGCCGTCGCGCCGGATCACCAGCGCGTTGAACACATCCGCGCCGATGAACTGGCGCACCTTGGACGCCATCCAGTAGTCCTGCCCCGCCACCGGCCGCGTCAGCGCGCGAAGGTCGGGCGGCAGTGTGGCCCACAGCAGCACGAAATCGCCGTGGCTCGTGTGGTTGGCGAAGTACAGCGTCTGCTCGGCCTTGGGCGTGGTGCCGCTCCAGATGGCGCGCACGCCAGTCAGCAACCCTGCCGCGCCGATGATCAGCTTGCCTGCAACGATGGCCAGCGCGCGGCGCAGCACCGTGCTTTCAGGCCGGTGGTCTTTTTCGTTGTTGTTGTCTTCTTCGGTCACGACAGGTCCTGTGTCATCAAGGCAAGGAGAAACATGGCGCTCTGGCATGCGACCACGATGGCATGGCGCTGCATGAGCTGCCGGGTGCCCTGCACGCGGTCTTCGAGCGGTCGCAGGGCGGCGTGCGGCTGCGCATTGCGCAGGCCGAGCCGGTCGAGCGCGCCGTCGAGCGCATCGAGCGACGCAATGGCGCCGCGTGCCAAGTCGGCGAACAGCGCCTGGTCGAGCCGCAGCCTGAATGCGAAATAGCGTTCGAGCGTGCCCAGCACCACCACTGCGCCAAAGCCCGTGGCAGCCGTGGTCGAGAGCGAGCGCATGGTGAGCGCGAGCACCAGCGCCGCAATGCACATGAGTGCGAAGCCCCAGGCCGCCAGCACCGTCGCGGCGCGCAGCAACCCGGCCAGCGCCGCACATGTGGCGCGTTCGGTGTCAGTCATGGGGTGGCAGTCCCGGAGCAGTGGTGCCCAGCGATTCGAGCGAGACCCGCCACCCGGCGCGCAGAACGATCTGCGGGCGCGCGAGGCGCACAGCGTCTTCCGCCTGCGCCAGGCCGCCCGATGCGCCATAGCGCCCCAGCCATGCGATGGCCGCCGCGGCGCTGCGCGAAAAGCCCAACGCACAGCAGACCCACACGGGAGCGCCTTCGGCATGGAGGCGCTGCCCTTCGATCACCATGGCGGCGCGCTGCAGCCGCACGGTCGGCGGCACGGTCAGATCGAGTATCGGCACGCAACGCGCATGCGGAACGCCGGCCGGCGCCTGCAGCTCGGCGCACAGGCTCACGAGCCGCGGTCGTCCGGCGTCAATCCATTCGGCCTTCGTCGGCAGGCGCCCGAGGCGCAGGCCCGGCACTACTTCGACCGAAGCCGGCAGCTTGCGCGTCCAGAGCCATGCGTTGACTGCGGCGCCAAGGCGATAGGGCGCGAACAGCCAGCGCGCAGCCCAACTCATGCGACCCGTGCCGTTCATCTGGAAGCCACGGGCGCCGAAGCCGATGTAATTGAGTGCCACCAGCGCCAGCGAAACCGCGGGCCAGGCGAGCCAAAGCCAGATGCCGCCGCCATGCAACGCGGCAGCAAGAAACAACGCCGCGCCGGTGGCATAGAGGCCCGCGAGCTTCCAGCGCTGTGCATCGCGCGTGCGCTGCCAGGCACGCGGCATCGACACCGTCCGCTCCAGCGGCCACAGCCAGACGCAGAAGATTCCGAGCAACGCACCTGTCGGAACGTCGATGAAGTGGTGCTGCCAGGTGGTGAGCACCGACGCGCAGATCGCGAACGCCCACACATGCAGCACCAGCCTCGCCCACGTGGCACGCAAAAACTGCCGGTACCAGTCCCACAGGATCACCGCCAGTGCGATGTGCAGGGAAGGCGCCTGGTTATAGGGCTGGTCGAAGCCGCGCAGCGCATTGAACAGAAAGGCCGGCGCGCCTTCGACCGCCGGCTGCCCAAAGCTGAAATGCAGCGGCCAGACGACGAAGCAGGTGCAGGCGATGAGCGTGGCGCTCACCAGCCGCAGCGCATGCCTGTCGAGCGTGTGCTTGCTGCGCGCGAGAAAGAGCGAAAGCGCATAGAAGACGTTGATCGTCCAGTACGGAAAAATCGTCCAGGCCCAGAACGGCACCTGCCGCTCCCACTCGAAGGCCATCGAAGGCACCTGCGCGCGCGTGGTGGCCCACCAGTTGGCAAGGCCGTAGGTCGTATAGAACAGCGGCCCCAGAAACACCAGCCATGCGGCAGCCCGCTTCCACGGTCGCTGTGCCAGCCAGTGCTTCATTTCGCGTCAAGCCCGGAAGTCACGCCACCCTCACCGCGAGCGAGACAGTAAAGATGCCCCACTCGTCGATGCGCTGGTCGATCTTGCGGAAGCCCGCTTCTTCGACCAGCTGGTCCATCTCGGCCTGCGTGCGGCGGCGCATCACCCAGGCTTCGCCCTGGCGATGGCTGGTGAGCGCGCGCGCAATCATCTCGAGCTGCGGGTGCCAAGGCTGGCCGGTGTAGACCAGGTAGCCGCGGTCTTCCACCGCATCGCCCACGCCCGCGAGAGAGCGGCGCACCATTTCATTGTCGGGAAAGAGTTCGTACAGGCCCGACACCACGGCCAGCGTGGGGCGCGGCGTTACGGTGGCCAGGCTGATGCGGTCGAAGGCATCGGCCTGAACGAACTGCGCGACGTCTTCAAGCCCCTTCTCGGCGATGAGCGCGCGCCCGTCGCGCACGTTGATGTCGCTGTAGTCGCGCAGCAGGATCGAGCTGGCCTTGACGGGGCTTGCGGTCACTGCGTCGAGCACGTAGCGGCCGTGGCCGGCCGCAATGTCCATCACGCGCACCTCGCGGTGCATTTCGGCCAGGCGTTCCATCGCGATGCGGATCAGCTCCTCGACATGGATTTTGCGCTGCCGAATGCCGCGCCAGCCGATCGAGTTCAGGTAGGTCTTGTCGATGGAGCGGCCGAGCGGCCCCTTGCCTTCCGGATGATTGCGGTAGACGTAGTCGAGCGTGCTGCCCGAATCGAAGCCGGTGTCGTGCCCCAGCTTCACGCCGCGCGAAAGGGTGCCGCCAAAACGCAGTCCGGCGCGTGTCAGCCCCCAGTAGGCGCCGCGCGGAGACAGCGGCGCCAGCGGCTCGGCCAGCGCGCGCGACTCGTCGGCGGTGTTGCCGCTCAGGTGCGCCGCGCGCAGGTCGACCGGTGCCGGCGGCTCCTCGAACAGCTGAAGGACGAACTCGCGGATGGCCTGCACCGCCGGTGCGCGGTCTTTCTCGCCCAGCGTGTCGTGGAAGAAGCCCGGAAGTTCCAGCTTGGTCTTGATGGCGCTGCCCAGCCGCTCGAAGAACTGGTGCTGCGGCTTGTGGTGCACCACCCAGTCGGCGCCCGAGATCAGCAGCTGAACCGGCTGCGTGATGGCATTGGCATCGGCCACCACGCGGTCGGCGGCTTCGTAGAGCCCCAGCAGGATGTTCACCGCGATGGGCCGCGAGATCAGCGGGTCGCTCTCGTAGCTGGCAATGCGCTCCGGGTCGTGCGTGAGGAACTTCGCCTTCACATAGCTGTTGACGAAGAACAGGCCGCGCAGCTTGTGCATCAGGCCCAGCCCGGCGCGCGCAAAAGGCACGTAGAGCTTGACCTTGAAAGCCGGCGACGCCAGCGTGAGCCCGCGCACCTTGGGGGCGTAGTCGTGCGCCCAGGTGGAGACCAGCACGGCCCCCACGCTCTGCGCAATCACGTGGATGTCCTGCTCGGCCACGCCGTGTGCGCTGCCGATGTGCTGCACGAAGGTCTGCACGTCGCGCACCGAGGTGGCAAAGCTCGGGCTGTAGCCGCGCTGGCCCGGCGAGCGGCCGTGGCCGCGGGCGTCCCAGGCAAAAAAGTCGAAATCGGGCAGGTTGAGTTCGTCGACCAGGTGCGCCATGCGCGCGCCGTGCTCGTGCCCGCGATGAAACAGCACGATCGCGCCGCGGCGCGCCGCACCCGTGGCCGGCCAGTGCCGGTAGAAGAGCGATTCGCCGTCGTGCGTGCGGAACTGGCGCTCTTGCGCCATGCGTTGGTTGGTGTTGGTATCGGTCATTGAATCCAGATCGCTGTTCTTTTGTTTGTTGTGCATGGGTTCATGCGGCTTCGGCCAGCGCGCGCCGCACGCGGTTGACCACCGTCCAGGCGACCAGCGCAGCGAGCAGCGGCATCAGCCAGGCGGTCCAGCCCGGCAGCGGCCAGCCCAGCGCCACATAAAGGCCGAGCGCACCGAACACGAAGGCACGGTCGCTCTTGCCGAGCGGCCCGTCGTAGCGGCGCGATGCGCCTACCGTGGGGCCGAGTGCGCCGGCAAACTCGCTCAGGCCCGCGAGCATGATCACCGTGCCGACCCAGAACGGGCTGAACGGCTGCACCAGCGCAAACGGCAGGTACAGCGCAGCATCGGAGACCACGTCGGTCAGTTCGTTGAGGAAAGCGCCGAGCTTGCTCTGCTGCCCGTGCTCGCGCGCCAGCATGCCGTCGATGGCGTTGAAAGCCATGCGCACGAACATCCAGGCCGGAATGAGCGCAAAGGCCGTGAGCGACGGCGCCGCAAAGAAAAGCCAGAGCCCAAGAGCCACCGAAACCACGCATGCCGCCAGCGTGACCTGGTTGGCGGTGATGCCCATGGCGTGCAGGCGTGCCACCAGCGGGCGCAACAGCGCCTGGAACCGCGGCTTCAGTTCGTAGATGGACACGTGCTGGCTTCCCCTCGTTTGTTATATGGCCTGAGACGGCCGGAGCATTCTGCCAGTGTGGGGATTGGCCCCACGCTCGGCACTTCATGTCCTCGCTGCCCCCGGGGGAGCCACTCGCGTGCTTGGGGCGGCCGGCGCGCGCTCGGACTAAACTTGCCGCCGAAGCCCCTCATTTCATGACCATCCAGACCGACGATTTCGCCCCCGCACCGCCCCGCGTGGTGTCCGCCGCCCCGGCTTCGCCCCAGGAAGAGGCGATCGAGCGGGCGCTGCGCCCCAAGCTGCTCGACGAATACGTCGGCCAGGCCAAGGTGCGCGAGCAGCTCGAAATCTTCATTGGCGCGGCGCGTAAGCGCAAGGAAGCGCTCGACCACGTGCTGCTGTTCGGCCCGCCTGGCCTCGGCAAGACCACGCTGTCGCACATCATCGCGGCCGAACTGGGCGTGAACCTGCGCCAGACCTCTGGCCCCGTACTCGAAAAGCCCAAGGACCTGGCGGCGCTGCTGACCAACCTCGAGCCGAACGATGTGCTCTTCATCGACGAGATCCACCGCCTGAGCCCCGTGGTCGAGGAAATCCTCTACCCCGCGCTGGAGGACTACCAGATCGACATCATGATCGGCGAAGGGCCCGCGGCGCGCAGCATCAAGCTCGACCTGCAGCCCTTCACGCTGGTGGGCGCCACCACGCGTGCCGGCATGCTCACCAACCCGCTGCGCGACCGCTTCGGCATCGTGGCGCGGCTGGAGTTCTACACGCCTGAAGAACTGGCGCTCATCGTGCGGCGCAGCGCCGGGTTGCTCAAGGTGGAAACGGACGAAACCGGCGGCTTCGAGATTGCGCGCCGCTCGCGCGGCACGCCCCGCATCGCCAACCGCCTGCTGCGCCGCGTGCGCGACTACGCCGAGGTGAAGGGCAACGGCCGCATCACCGAAGAGATTGCGCACAAGGCCCTCGCCATGCTCGACGTCGATCCGCAGGGCTTCGACCTGATGGACCGTAAGCTGCTCGAGGCCGTGATCCACCGCTTCGACGGCGGCCCGGTGGGCCTGGACAACGTGGCGGCCAGCATCGGCGAGGAGCGGGACACCATCGAGGACGTGATCGAGCCCTATCTCATTCAACAGGGCTACCTCCAGCGCACTCCGCGCGGGCGCATCGCCACGCTGGCCGCCTACCGCCACCTGGGCGTGACGCCGCCTTCGAGCCGCTCCGACGGACAAGACCTCTTCGGAATCTGACGAATGCATACCCATGACCTGAGTGCCTGGCAGCACGATCACCAGTTTGGCGCAGGCAACGAATCGGCCGAGCGCAGCACCCGCCTCGTGATGTGGATCACCGTCGCAGCTATGGTGGTGGAGATCGGCGCCGGCTGGTGGTTCAACTCCATGGCGCTGCTGGCCGACGGCTGGCACATGAGTTCTCATGCGCTGGCCATCGGCCTGAGCGCCTTTGCCTATGCGGCGGCGCGGCGCTACGCGCACGATCCGCGCTTTGCATTCGGCACCTGGAAAATCGAAGTGCTGGGCGGCTTCGCGAGTGCGCTGATGTTGCTCGGCGTTGCGGCGCTGATGGTGGTGGGTTCCATCGAACGGCTTCTCTCGCCTTCGGCCATCCACTACCGCGAAGCCGTGGCGGTGGCCGTGCTGGGGCTGGTGGTCAACCTGGTCTGTGCGCGGCTGCTCGGGTCGGCGCACCACCACGGGCATGGGCACGACCATGGCCACGGACATGCGCATCACGACGATCATGGCCATGCACACGGCTCTCACGGCCATGACCTGAACCTGCGCTCCGCCTACCTGCACGTGGTGGCCGACGCCGCCACCTCCATGCTCGCCATCGCGGCGCTGCTGGGCGGCTGGTTCTTCGGCTGGGCCTGGCTCGACCCGATGATGGGCATCGTCGGCGCGGTGCTGGTGTCTGTCTGGGCGAAGGGGCTGCTGAAGGAAACCGGACGCGTGCTGCTCGACCGCGAAATGGACCATCCCGTCACGGCCGAAATCCGCGAAGGCGTGGAGACCATGCTGGCCGATTCGGAAACGCGCGTGGTCGACCTCCATGTGTGGCGCGTTGGGCGCGAGGCCTACGCTTGTGCGCTTACTGTGGTGACCCATTCGCCCACGCTCTCGGCCGACGAGGTGCGTGCCTGCTTCTCGATGCACGAGGAAATCCGCCACTCGACTGTGGAAATCCAACGCTGCGCAGCTTGAGCTGACCGCGTGGCGTGGCGTCCTGGCCACGCGTCACCGGAGTGTCACGGGAACGCCATCGCGCCGTCACGCCGCGGTGGGAGCCTACCCGTCCATGCAACGCGACGACGCTTTCCTCCGCGCATGGCGCGACACCGCGACCCGGGCCCCTGAGCCGGAGGACGACGATCTTGCGCGCCCGCCGCTGCGCTATCGCACCCTCTGGATCTCCGATTTGCACCTGGGTACGCCCGGCTGCCAGGCCCGCGCACTGCTCGACTTTTTGAAGCACACAGAGTGCGAAACCCTGTTCCTGGTCGGCGACATCATCGACGGCTGGCAGCTCAAGCGCCACTGGTACTGGCCGCAGGCGCACAACGACGTGATCCAGAAGCTGCTGCGCAAGGCGCGCAAGGGCACCCGCGTGATCTTCATCCCGGGCAACCACGACGAGTTCGCGCGCAAGTACCTGCACCACAACTTCGGCGGCATCGACGTGGCCGAGGAGTGGATTCATGAGACCGCCGACGGCCGCAAGCTCTGGATCATTCACGGCGACCTGTTCGACGGCGTGATCCAGTGCGCCAAGTGGCTCGCGCACGTGGGCGATTCGCTCTACGAGTTCACGCTCAAGCTCAACCGGCACCTCAACTCGCTGCGCGCGCGCATGGGGCTGCCGTACTGGTCGCTTTCCAAGTACCTCAAGGGCAAGGTGAAGCGCGCCGTGAGCTACGTGGGCGACTTCGAGAACGCGGTGGCGCGCGAAGCCCGCAAGCGCGGCGTGCAGGGCGTGGTCTGCGGCCACATCCACCACGCCGAAATGCGCGACATTGACGGCATCCTCTATTGCAACGACGGCGATTGGGTCGAAAGCCTCACGGCCCTGGCAGAGCATGCCGACGGCACGCTGGAAATCATCGACTGGGCGCAGCACATGCCCGTGCCCGCGAAGGCCGGCGTACAGCGCGGTGAGGCCGTCGCGGCCTGACTTCAAGGCGGGCGCACGCCGGGCCTGGACGGATCAAGGCGCCTTGCGCCGCCTCGCCCCGCTCAGCGCCGCATCGTGTCGAGTTGCGTCACTGGCGGGCTATCGTTGCCCCATGAGCCGCGGACGAAGGTGAGCACCGCGGCCACGTCGCCCGCGTCCAGCAGGTGCCCGAACGGTGGCATGCCGTAGGGGCGCGGATTGCCTTCGGTGGCGGGCAGGTAGCCACCGTGCGCGATCACCTGGATCAGGTTGGCCGTCTGTGCCATGTTCACGGCGCGATTGCCCGCCAGCGGCGGAAATGCGCTCGGTGCTCCCTGGCCCTGGTCGCCGTGGCAATAGGCGCAGCGCTGGTCATAGATCTTTGCGCCGCGCGCCATGGTGCCGGCGTCCCTGCGCACCACGGCGGCGGCGGCGCGCGCAGGAGCGGCGGATGTGGCAGACGAAGGAGCCGGCGCGCCGGGCAGGTCCTTTAAATAGCTCGCCATCGCGGCCAGATCGGCCTCGCTCAGGTACTGCGTGCTGCGAAACACCACGTCGGCCATCGGCCCCATGACGGAGCCGCGCGGCGCGATGCCGCTCTTGAGCAGCGCGACCACTTCGGCCGTGGGCCAGTCGGCCACGCCCGCCTCGTGCGGGTCGGCAAGCGAGGGCGCGTACCAGTTCTCGACCGCGATCAAGCCGCCCGAAAGGCCGAGCTTGGTTTGCGTGGCGCCGAGTGAATCGCGGGGGCCATGGCAGGCGATGCAGTGGCCCAGCCCGCCGACCAGGTACGCGCCGCGGTTCCATTCCGCAGGCTTGTCGGCGTTCGCGACGAAGCTCTGGGGCTTGAAGGAAAGGGCCCGCCACACCGCCAGCGCGGCCTGTGTGTCGTAGGGGAAGCGCAGCCGGTGCGCCAGGTTGGGCGCCGGCGCGGGCGGCACGCTGCGCAGGTAGGCGTAGATGGCGTCCGAATCTTCGCGCGTGACCTGGGTGAAGTTGGGGTACGGGAACGCGGGATACAGCAGCCGGCCATCCTTGCTGCGGCCGTTGTGCATGGCGCGCCAGAAGTGCGCGCTGCTCCAGCTGCCAATGCCGGACTTTTCATCGGGCGTCAGGTTGCTCGAGTACACGGTGCCGAAGGGCGTTTCGATCGGCAGGCCGCCCGCATAGGGCTGGCCGCCCCGCGTGGTGTGGCAGCCGGCGCAGTTGCCGGCCAGCGCAAGATAGCGCCCGCGCTCGACCTGTTGGGGCGTGGCGTTGAAGGTTTCGGCGTGTTCGGGCAGCGGGTCTTCGCCGCGCAGGTTCAGCGCCACGATGCCGCCGGCCGCGCCGCCGAGCAGCAGCACCAGAACGAGCAATGTCCAGCCGAGGTATCGCATCTTCTTCATGGCCGTCTCACTTCGGCATGCCGCCGCAGGCGATCGGCAGGGGGCGGGCAAAGATGACACGGGCTTCGGGTCGGCCGGCATGGGCTGCACCGCGAGCCAGCTGGCCACGGCGTTGATGTCGGCGGTGGTCATGCGGCGGCCGATCTCGGCCATGCAGTCGGGCGCGAGCGCATGCCGTTCGCTGGTGAGCCAGGCGCCGAGCTGCGACGATACGTACAGGCGCGGCAGCCCAAGCAGCCCGGGGATGGCCGGCTGCACGCCGGTGAGCGCTGCGCCGTGGCATTGCACGCAGGCCGGAATACGGCGGGCCGCATCGCCTTCCAGCGCCAGCTGCCGGCCGCGCGCGAGTTGCGCGGGCGTTGCATCGCTCGCGGTCGAAACGGACGGGTAGGGCAGGTCCAGGCCCGCAAAGTATTCGGCCATTTCCATCAGGTACGCATCGGAGAGGTGCTGCACCATGTAGGTCATGTCGGCATTGAAGCGCCGGCCGTCGCGAAAGCTCCGCAACTGGTTGAACAGGTATCCGGCGGGTTTGCCCGAAAGGCGCGGAAAGTAGCCGGCATTGGTCGTGGCGCCTTCGCGTCCGTGGCAGGCAATGCAGGCGGCCACGCGCTGCTCGATGCCGCCTGCCGCCATGGCAGCCCCGTGGCCGCCGAGCAGTAACGGCAATGCGATTCCTGCAAGGCCTCTGAAGAAGTGGCGGACGGCCTTCATCACGTGCCGGCCGCAAAGTGCGCAAGCGCCAGCAGCCCCGCAATGAGCAGCAGCACCGTAACCAGTGCCACGCCGATCAGCGGCAGCACCCCGACCTGCTCGGTGCGCCGGTCGGCATCGGCGCGTCGGCCGCCCAGCCCGATGAAACTCCAGAGAACAGCGCGTACCGCGCGCATGAGATTGACCATGCACCGACTGTGCCGCAACCGCACGCAAAAAAACAGATGCAGTTCCGGATCAAATCACCAGTGCAGATAAAGTCCCCGGATGAAAGCAGCCCCGCGATGAAGCGCTACGAAGCCCTTGCCGCCGACATCGAGACATCGATTCGCCAGGGCACCCTGAAGACCGGCGACCGTCTGCCTTCGGTGCGGCAGACCGGCGAGAGCCGGGGCGTGAGCGCGTCCACCGTGTTCCAGGCGTACTACCTGCTGGAGGCGCGCGGGCTGGTGCGCGCGCGCGACCGTTCGGGCTACTACGTCACGGCCGGAGGACTGCGCGATGCGCCGCCCGAGGCCAACCTCACTTCGCGCCCGGCCGAGGGGCCGAAGTCGCTCGACGTGAGCGGCCACGTGTTCGACATTCTCGAAGCCAGCATGTCGCGCAAGGTGGTGCCTTTCGGCTCGGCGTTTCCGAGCCCGCTGCTGTTTCCGCTCGCGCGGCTGGGCCAGTTCATGGCCGCCAGCGCCAAGTCGCTCGACCCGTGGAGCACGGTGGACGACCTCACGCCCGGCAGCGCGGCGCTGCGCCGGCAGATCGCATTGCGCTACCTGGGCGACGGCATGCAGGTGCCGGCCGATGAAATCGTCGTCACCAACGGCGCGCTGGAGGCGCTCAACCTGTGCCTTGCGGCAGTCACCCGGCCCAGCGATTCGGTGATCGTCGAATCGCCCACCTTCTATGCGGCCCTGCAGGCGCTGGAGCGCATGGGCCTGCGCGCGATCGAGGTGCCCACGCATCCCGGCGAAGGCATCGACCTCGAAGCGCTGGAGCTCGCCATTGCGGCCCACCGGCCCAAGGCCTGCTGGCTGATGACCACTTTCCAGAACCCGCTCGGCAGCCTCATGCCCGATGCCAAGAAGAAGGCCTTGGTGGAGCTGCTCGCGCGGCACGCGGTGCCGCTGATCGAAGACGACGTGTACGCAGAACTTTATTTCGGCGACCGGCGCCCGCCTCCGGCCAAGGCCTTCGACACGCAGGGCCTCGTGCTGCATTGCTCTTCGTTCTCGAAGTGCCTGGCGCCGGGCTATCGCATCGGGTGGGCGTCGGCAGGGCGCTTTGCGCGCTCGGTGGCGCGGCTGAAGCTCACCACCACGCTCAGCACGTCGGTGCCTGCGCAACTCGCGCTGGCCAGCTATCTGGAAAAGGGCGGCCTTGACAAGCACCTGCGCAAGCTGCGCCAGACGTTGGCTCTTCAGCAAGCGAGCTTTGCGCAAGCCGTGGGCCACTACTTTCCGGCGGGCACGCGCGCCACGCGGCCGCTTGGCGGGTATTTCATGTGGGTCGAGTTGCCGGCGCATGTGAATTCGCTCGACATTCATCGCCAGGCGCTGGAGCTTGGCATCAGCGTGGCGCCGGGGCCCATTTTTTCGGCGACGCGCGGCTTCGCGCATTGCCTTCGGTTGAACTACGGACATGCCTGGGACGCGCAGGCCGAAAAGGCGATGCAGACCTTGGGGCATTTGGTGGCCGAGGCGGCGGCCGGCAGCCCGGTGCGCGAGAAAATCGCTTCGTGACGCTCGATCTTTTTCCGATGCTCCAGATGCCGACATGCCGCGCGGCAAAGAGGCCATCGGGCCCGGCGCATTCGTATTGCGTGGTTTTGCGCTGCCCTTCGTGGACGAACTTCTGCCGGCATTGAACGGGGTCGAACAGCGCGCTGCCTTCCGGCACCTCGTCACGCCGGGCGGCCTCACCATGTCCGTGGCAATGACCAACTGCGGCAGCCTCGGCTGGATCTCGGACCGGCGCGGCTACCGCTATGGCGAACTCGATCCTGAAACCGGCCGGCCGTGGCCACCGATGCCCGCTGTGTTCGAGCGCCTGGCGCAAGCAGCCGCGGCCGAAGCGGGGTACGAAGGCTTCGCGCCGGATGCCTGCCTGGTCAACCGCTACGAGCCCGGCACGCGCCTGTCGCTGCACCAGGACAAGGATGAGCGCGACTACAGCGCGCCCATCGTCTCGGTTTCACTCGGCATGCCCGCCACGTTTCTTTTCGGCGGGCTTGCGCGCGGCGACAAGGCTGTGCGCATTCCGCTCGGGCACGGCGATGTCGTCGTCTGGGGTGGGCCGGACCGGCTGCGCTACCACGGCGTGCTGCCGCTCGAAGACCGGCCGCATGCACTGCTCGGCAGCCGGCGCATCAATCTCACTTTCCGCAAGGCGGGCTGAGCCAGGCGGCGCTACATTCCGACCAAGTCAAACGGATGACTTGTCCCGCTTTTCTGTGCACAACTCTGTGGGTTGTCTGAGGACCCGGGTCGCCGGAGCAAGCACTGGCGCGGGTTTGCACCACAATGCCCGTTGAACGGGCGCCGGCGCCGGCAGTGGAAAAAACGGCGCCGAAAAGAGCCAATCTTGCGAGCCGCGGAAAACAAAAAGCCCTGCAAGTCGTTGACTTGCAAGGCTTTTAATGATCTTGGTGGCTCTTCACGGATTCGAACCGCGGACCTGTGGATTATGATTCCATCGCTCTAACCGACTGAGCTAAAGAGCCGTTCGGCGCAGTTTTGTGCCGAGCCCAAGATTATAGCGCAGGCTGCGCGCCTTCGATCAAGGCTTGGCGGATTCAGGAGGTGTCTTTTTGCAAGGACCAACCCCGAAGCCGCCCGTCGCCCGTACAAGCCCGGGTGAGAATCCTCCGATGTCCGCGCTCCCCGCGCCCCTTCCGCCAAAACCGCCACCGAGCGCGACGCCATGCCCGACGATCAGCTGATGCTGGCCTACGCGCGCGGCGACGGCGCCGCGTTCGACGTGCTCTACGCGCGCCACGAGGGCGGGCTGTTCCGCTTCGTCAAGCGGCTGCTGGGCGCGCGGCTGGCGGCGCAGGCCGACGAGGTGTTCCAGGACACCTGGGTGCGCATCATTTCCGCGCGCGACAGTTTCTCGCCGCAAGGCGCCGCCTGGCGAACTTGGGCTTTCACCATTGCGCACAACCTGGCCATGGACCGGCTGCGCGTGAGCGGCCGAGAAGTGGCGCTCGACCCCCATCCGGACGACGGCGACGCTGCCGTGCCCACGCTCGACCGCGGCGTGCGCGGCGCGGTCGATGCCGCCGCGCATCCCTCGGCCGAGGAACTCGCGTTCTGGCGCGCCGCCGGCCGCCGACTGCTGGCCTGCCTCGACGAACTGCCGCCCGAGCAACGCGCCGCATTCCTGCTGCACCATGAAGACGGGTTGACGGTCGAGGCGCTCGCGGCCAGCCTGGAAATCGGTTTCGAGACCGTGCGCAGCCGTCTTCGCTATGGGCTGCAAAAACTGCGTGGCTGCATGGAGCGCTATCTGTCGGTGCTGGAGCGGCGCGCATGAGCAGCGGCGGCAAGAACGGCAGCGGTTTCGAGAGCGGCGACAACGACGGCGCGTTGCACGACCCGGTGTTGCGCCGCGCCCTGGACCATGCGCCAGACAGTGGCGCCATGCCCGATCCGCGCACCCGCGATGCAATAAGGAAGATGGCGCACAACCTGGCGCCTGTTTCCAAACTGGAGCCGATATCCGACGGCGAGGGCGCCGCACCGTGGTGGCGCCGTTTGTTCGGCGCCGGAGAAGCGCACTCCCGCATGCCGTGGAATGCGGCCTTTGCAACCGTGCTCGTGGCCACCTTCGTGACCGTGCTCTGGTACCGCGAACCGATTCCCGATGCGCGGCTCGATGGAGAGGCGCAGGTTGGCGGAGCCGCAGCGCCGGCGCCTGTGCAACCTTCGGTGCCCAGTCCCGCGGTTGTCGCACCGGTGCCGCAAGCACCGGCGATACGTGAGGCTGCGCCCGTCCAGCCGGCTCCGAAAGCCACCGAACCTGCGCGCGATTCCGCGAATGAGGAGTCGGTCAGGAGCAGGGCCGATGCGTTGCGCCGGCCTGCTCCGGCGCCTTCCGGCAAGCAGGCCGCGACCACGCCGGAGATGGACAGGAAGACGTTGGAGGTGCCGCCGCCCGTAGCCGCGGCGCCTCCGGCACCAGCACCAGCAGCAGCACCAGCACCAGCACTACCGCCTTCCGTTGCAGAGCAATCCGCGGCTGAGCCCCGGGCGTTCCCGCGCACGGAGGACCGCCGTCCAACCGAACCGGAAAGTGACCGCGCCAGCGGGGCCATCGGTGGCGCGCCCGCGATCGCGTCTGCTCCACCCGCCGCGCCCATGGTGCTGGCAGGTCCCCCGTCAGTGCAGCGCGAGTCTGCGGACAGCAGCGCGCCGGCGTTGTCCGCACAACGCAACGCCAATGCCGAGTCTTCCCCCGCCATGCGCCAGGCACCCGCTCCGCGCGCGGCAGCTGCCGCCAAGGGTGCAAGCCCGCAGGGCGATATGTCGCAGTTCTCGGCGCTGGACGGCTGGACGTCCTTCAACTACGTGCGTGCGGGGCAAGCCGTGCGCCATGCGCGCGGCGACGTCGAAGGACTGGCGGCATCGGTGAATTCGGTGGCGCGCTCTGCCACCGTTCCCGGCGGCGACTTGGCCGCGCCCGTCGAGGCGCGCCTGGAGCTCTATCGCGGCACGGCCCTGCTCGCCGTGCTCGAGATCGCGGGCGACCAGGTGCGATGGACGCCGCAAGCGGGCGGCCGTCCATCGATCGGTACGCCGCAGGCATCGGCGCTTGCCGCACTGCGGGCGCTGCTCACGCGCAAGTAGCAGCAGAGCGCCGCGGCGACGTCAGGCGTTCTTGAAATCGGGCTGGCGCTTGTTGAGGAAGGCGTCCATGCCTTCCTTCTGGTCGGCCGTGGCAAACAGCGCGTGGAACAGCCGGCGTTCGAACATCACGCCGTCGGAGAGGCCGCTTTCGAAGGCGCGGTTGACTGATTCCTTGGCCGCCATCACCGCGATCTGCGAATAGCCGGCAATGACCAGCGCGGCGCCCAGCGCCTCTTCGGCCAGCTTTTCATACGGCACCACGCGGCTCACGAGGCCCGCGCGCTCGGCTTCGGCCGCGTCCATCATGCGGGCGGTGAGCGCCATGTCCATCGCCTTGCTCTTGCCCACCGCGCGCGGCAGGCGCTGCGTGCCGCCGGCGCCGGGGATCACGCCGATCTTGATTTCGGGCTGGCCGAACTTGGCGTTGTCGGCCGCGATGATGAAGTCGCACATCATCGCGAGCTCGCAGCCGCCGCCCAGCGCAAAGCCGCTCACGGCTGCGATCACGGGCTTGCGGATCGAGCGGATGGTTTCCCAGTTGCGCGTGATGTAGTCGCCCTTGTAGGTGTCGATGAAGCTGTACTTGGCCATCGCCGCAATGTCGGCGCCGGCCGCAAAGGCGCGCTCGCTGCCCGTCAGGATGATGCAGCCGATGGCGTCGTCGGCATCGAAGGCCTTGAGCGCGGTGCCCAGCTCGGTCATGAGCGCGTCGTTCAGTGCATTGAGCGCCTTGGGACGGTTGAGGGTGATGATGCCGACCTTGCCTGCTTCGGTCCGCACTTCGATGTTTTCGTAGCTCATGGTGTCTCCGGGGAAAGGGAAAAAACGCGCTTCACTATACCCAGCATCCGATGCAGGCCTTCCCTGTCGCGCCGGGTAAGACTTTAGTTGAGAATTATTCTCATCTAGAATCGCCGCCATGGAGTTCCCGATGCAAGAGCAAGAACCAGCGCGAGAGCAAGAACATGCCGTGCTGCTGCGTGCGTATGCGCGCGTCCAGGAGCGCTGCTCGCGCCTTCTGGTCGAACAGGCCGCGATGATCGAACGGCTCGAGGCGCAGGTCGTGCGGCTGCGCGGTGCGCTGGTGGCGCGCGATTCGGCGATCTCCATCGTGCGCGAGGAACTCGCGGCACGCGCTGCCGTTGGCAACGCATTGCCGAAGCGCCTCGACGCGCTGCTGGCGCCGGCAAGCCGGCGTCGCGTCGTGCCGTCGCTTCACGACGCGCCTGCTGACCTTCGCGAAAAAGCGGTGCTGTGCGTGGGCCGGGGAGAAGAGGCGCCATCGCTCGCGCGGCAGCTGGTGGAGATTGCCGGCGGCCACTATTTGCACCATGACGGCGGCGACGATGCCGACGACCCCGCGCTCGAGGCCGGCCTGCGCGCCGCCGACCTGGTGATCTGCCAGACCGGCTGCGTGAGCCACGGCGCTTACTGGCGCGTGCAAGACCATTGCCGGCGCACCGGCAAGCCCTGCGTGCTCGTGGGCGAACCCCAGCCGATTCAGTTCGTGCGGCAGCAGCCGGCCGCCGAGCCCGCCGCGCAAGACGAGCGTCGGTAGTTCAGCGAGCGCCTCGGCTCAGCGCCGCGCGTCGGGCGCGAGCCAGGCCGCCACTTTTGCCGCGTCGTGCAGGAACAGGCGCCACGTTGTGGCACCTTCCGGCCGCACCAGCGGCAGCCTCAACAGCTTGCGGTCGCGCGCCACCAGCGCGGTGAAGCGCGTGGCATCGCCCAAATACAGCGCCAGGTCGTCGAGCTTGGTAATGCGCCAAGCCTGCGCGGGCCGCTGCTGTCCCTTCTTGCCGACGGCCGGCAGCTCGATGCCGATCCATTCGTCGTTGGCCGAGAAGCCGGCCTTTTCGGCCGCGCCGCCGCGCAGCACGACCTTGACCTGAACGCTGCCGTTCGCTTCGGCCACGCGCAGGCCCAGTGCCTGCGCCGGCTGCGACGGATCGTCGAGCGCCGCAACGCCATGCGCGCGCAGCAAGTCTGAAAGCGGCAGCTCGTCGGTGGAGTGCACCCACTGCGCAATCTCCGCTGAATAAGAGCGGCCGCCCACCGCTTCGAGCGCAGCGGCCATGTCGGCTTCGCTGGTCGGACCTCCGCCGCTTTGCACCCACAGGTGGCGCATCACGTCGTCGAGCGTGCCCTTGCCTTCGCGTCGCAGCGTGAGGTCGAAGCACAACGCCACCAGCGCGCCCTTGGTGTAGTAGCTCACGGTGCTGTTGGGCGTCTGCTCGTCCTGCCGGTAGTATTTAATCCAGGCGTCGAAGCTCGCGTTGGCCACCGGCTGCACCAGCCGGCCCGGCGTCTGCAGCACCTGGTTGATGGTCTTGTTGAGCAGGCGCAGGTAGCCCGCGTCGTCGATGCGGCCGGCGCGGCGCAGCAGCAGGTCGTCGTAGTAGCTGGTAAAGCCCTCGAAGAACCAGAGCAGCTGCGTGTAGTTTTCGCGGCTGTAGTCGTAGTGCGCGAATTCCGCCGGACGCATGCGCTTGACGTTCCAGGTGTGGAAATACTCGTGGCTGATCAGCCCCATCAGCGTGGTGTAGCCCTCGGGCTGCTTCTTGGCGCCGCGCTGCGGCAGGTCGCGCCGGTTGCAGATCAGCGCCGTGGAATGCCGGTGCTCGAGGCCGCCGTAGCCGTCGTCCACCGCGTTGAGCATGAACACGTAGCGGTCGATAGGCAGCTTGGGCCCGCCGCGCTTGCCCGCCTTGTCGCCATGCCAGAAGCGGATTTCGGCTTCGCAGATGGCCTGCGTGTCGGCGATGAGCCGCTCGCCGTCGAACGAGGCCGCGGCACCCGCGATGACGAAGCGGTGCGGCACGCCGCAGGCTTCGAACTCCGCGCTCCAGAAGGCGCCCATCTCGACCGGGCTGTCGGCCAGCTCGTCATAGCCGGCGGCCAGGTAGCTGCCGAAGCCGTGCTTGTCGGTCTTCGACGGAACAAGGGCGGTGGCGCATGACCAAGGCGCGTTTTCAGCCGGCAGCGCAGGCGGAACGATGTCCAGCGCATGCGGCGCATCGGTCTGGCCCTCGACCCGCAGGCACAGGCTCGTGCCGTTGAAGAAGCCGCGCTCGGCATCGAGCCACGCGGTGCGCACTGAGTTGTCGTAGGCGCACACCTGGTAGTGCAGCACCAGTGGTTGGCCCGGCACGCAATCGATCTGCCAGCTGCACTTGTCGAGCTGCGTCAGCACCGGCTTGCGGCGCCCCTGCACGGCGCGCAGGCCCTGCAGGTTCTTGGCGAACTCGCGCACCAGGTAGCTGCCCGGAATCCACACCGGCAGCGTCACGCGCTGCTGCGCGGAGGGCGCTTCAATGGTCAGCGTCACGCCGAAGAGGTGCGCATGCAGGTCCGCGCATTCGATGCGATAGCGCACCGCGGCGGCCGGCGCAGCCGCTCGCGCGCGCCGAGAAGCGGTCGTCGGCGCGGCCATCAGTTGGTGGAAGCGGTGAGTTGCTTTTCGACCTGCTCTGCCGGAATGGCGCCCGGCGTGCGGGTGCCGTCGGCGAAGATCAGCGTGGGCGTGCCGGTGATGTTGTACTTGCGGCCGAACTCCACATTGCGCTGCAGCGCCGTCACGTCGCAGCTGCTTGCAGCGGCGGTGGGCTTGACGTTGGCTTCCATCCAGTCGCCCCAGGCCTTGCCCTTGTCCTTGCTGCACCAGATGTCACGCGACTTGGTGGCCGAATCGGGACCGAGCACCGGGTAGAGAAACAGGTAGACGGTCACGTTGTCGACCGTCTTCATGTCTTTCTCGAAGCGCTTGCAGTAGCCGCAGTTCGGGTCTTCGAACACCGCGAGTTTGCGCTTGCCGGTGCCGCGCACGATCTTGATCGCGTCCTTCACGGGCAGCTTGTCGAACGAAACCTGGCTGAGCTTCTCGATGCGCTCCTCGGTCAGGTTCTTGCGCGCATTCACGTCGATGAGGTTGCCCTGCAGCAGGTAGTTGCCCTGCTCGTCGGTGTAGTAGATCTGGAAGCCGTTCACGCGCACTTCATACAGGCCCGGCAGCGGCGACTTGGTGACTTCGTCGATGGCCGGAAACTGCGGAATGCGGGCCTGCAGGTTCTTGCGGATCTCGGCTTCGCCGGCAAGGGCTGTGACAGCCGCGCCCAGGGTGCAGGCGGCGAGAAGAAGGTGGCGTGCGAGTTTCATTGAAAGTCCGGTCGATGGATTCATGCCCTCAAGCCCATCGCCTGGCTGGCGATCCAGTGCTTGAGGAGGCGCGTGCGGTCGAAGCCGCGCATGCCCCAATTGCGCAGCGCGGGCAGGGGCCCCGTGCTGTGCGAAAAAAGTTGCTGCAGGCCGTCGGTGGCCAGGCTCATCTGGAGCACGTCGGCGCGGCGGGCGCGCTCGTAGCGGCGCAGCAGGCGCGCATCGCCCACGCTGCGCCAGTACTCGCGCTGCTTGATCACCTCGGCCAGCATGGCCGCATCGGCCAGGCCCAGGTTGAGGCCCTGGCCCGCGAGCGGATGCACGGTGTGGGCGGCATCGCCGGCCAGTGCCCAGGATTGAGAGGAAGGGGCAGAAGCACCCTGCGCCTGGTTGGGCATGGCGCCGGTCCAGCGGTCGGCAATGGCGCGCGCGAGCGGCCAGGCGGCGCGTTCGCTCGCGAGTTGCAGCGTGCCCAGGGCGCCATGGCTGGCCTCGGTCACGGCGGCGTTGAATTCTTCAGTGCTCTGGGCGAGCAGCGCGGGCGCGCGAAGCTGGTCGACCGACCACACCAGCGCGACCGAGCGGCCGTGCACGCCGCCCATCGGCAGCAGTGCCAGCACCTCGCCCTTGTCGTTGAACCACTGGCGTGCCACGCCGTCGTGCGACTGCGCCGCCTCGAGCCGCGCCGCAATCGCATGCTGCGGATAGCGCGTGACCGCGTAGCTCACGCCGAGCGCTTCGCGCGTGGTGCTGGCCTTGCCTTCGCATACCACCGTGAGCGGCGCTGGGACGGGATCGGCCACCACCTCGACCTGGGGCTGGAAGCGGACCGCGTCCGCCAGCTGCTTTTCGAGCGCGGGCACGTCGACGATCCAGGCCAGCGCCTCAACCTTCTGGCGCACGGCGTTGAACTGCACGCGGCCGCCTTCGTCGCCGTTCACGAGCATTTCGCGCACCGGCGTGGCATGCGCGGCATCCGGCCAGGCGCGCAGCGATTCGAGCAGCTTCTTCGACGCGGTGTTGAGCGCGTAGGCGCGGATGTCGTCCTTGCCCGCCGTTGCGGGCGGAGCCACCAGCGCAACGCGCACGCGTTCGCGCGCAAGCAACAGGGCCAACGTCCGGCCGACGATGCCGGCACCGCGTATGCAAACTTCAGGGGGGAGGGCCATCGGCCCATTGTAAGAACTATGCCCAGGCCCGGGGCTCGCCCCGGAATGGCCGATGCGGGAGAATCTGCGCCGAATTCCAAGGAACCCCACGTGCCACAGCCCGCTTTCGATCTTCAGGCCACCATTGCGCGCCTGTTCGTCTATCCCGTCAAATCATGCGCGGGGGTCGAGCTCCCCGAAGCGCTGCTGACCGAAACCGGGCTCGAGTTCGACCGCGCCTGGATGGTGGTCGATGCACAGGGCGAGTTCGTCACCCAGCGCCAGCTGCCGCGCATGGCGCTGATCAAGCCGCAGATGAAGCAGATGGAAGTGGTGCTGCGGGCGCCCGGCATGCTGGCGCTGCACCTCGCGTTCGACAAGGTCGAAAAGCCGGTTCGCGCGAAAGTCTGGAAAGACGAGGTCGCCGCCTACGACATGGGCGACATCGCTGCGCAATGGTTCAGCGACTTTCTCTCCGAGCCGGGCAAGCCGCAGACGCTGCGCCTGGTGCGCTTCGATCCTGAGCAAAAGCGCCTCTCAAGCCTGGATTGGACGGATGGCGTCGAGGCGACGAACCAGTTTGCCGACGGCTATCCGCTGCTGGTGGCCAGCGAGGGTTCGCTGGCCGAACTCAACGAGCGGCTGGCCGCCGCGGGGCACGATGCGGTCGGCATCGAACGCTTTCGGCCCAATATCGTGCTGGCCGGTATCGAGTCGCACGACGAAGACCGCGTCGACGCGCTGCACATCGAAACAGCCGAAGGCGAGGCCGAGCTCAAGCCCGTGAAGCCCTGTACGCGCTGCCCGATTCCGGACATCGACCCGGCCACGGGCGTCAGCAGCCCCGAGGTCGGCGACATGCTGCGCACCTACCGGGCGGACGCGCGCGTCGACGGGCGGATCACCTTCGGCATGAACTGCATCGTGCTGCAGGGCGTGGAGCACATGCTCAAGGTGGGGCAGGCCGTGGGCGCGAACTACCGGTTCGAATGAAAGGCAGCCGCACGCTGCGCTCGGTGGCCGTGCTTTTGGCGGTCGTCGCGCTGGCGTCGGTGCTGCTTTTTGCCGGCAACCAGTCGCGATGGCTCCAGCCGCCTGCCGCGCGGCCCTTTTTGCTGTCCCACCGCGGCGTGCACCAGACTTTCGATGTGCGCGGCTTGCGCAGCGACACCTGCACCGCTGCCCAGATTCACGCGCCGACGCATGCTTTGATCGAAAACACGCTGCCGTCGATGCGGGCAGCTTTCGACGCCGGCGCGGACATGGTGGAGTTCGATGTCCATCCCACCAAAGACGGCGCGTTTGCGGTGTTCCACGACTGGACGCTCGAATGCCGAACCGAGGGGCGAGGCGTCGTGCGCGATCACACGCTGGCGCAACTGCAGGCGCTGGACGTCGGCTACGGCTATACCTCCGACGGAGGTAAGACTTACCCATTGCGGGGTAAGGGCATCGGGTTGATGCCGAGCCTGTCGCAGGTACTGAGCGAGTTTCCGACGGGGCGCTTTCTCATTCACATGAAGAGCCGCGACGCGGAAGAAGGCCGGCTGCTTGCAGGCCGCCTCGCCGCTTTGGATGCCGTGCAGAGAAGCCGACTCGTGGTGTACGGCAGCGACGAGCCGGTCAGCGCGCTCAACCAGGCATTGCCGGACATTCGCGTGGCGCCGCGCAGTGCGCTGGTGCAGTGCCTGCTGCGCTACGCGGCGCTTGGCTGGTCGAGCTACATGCCCAAAGCATGCCGGAGCGGCTTGATGCTGGTGCCGGTCAATGTGTCGCCGTGGCTTTGGGGCTGGCCGCATCGGCTGCAGCGCCGGCTGGAGACAGCCGGCACCGGGCTGGTGGTGATCGGGTCATATGCGGGCGGCGACTTCAGCAGTGGCATCGATAACACCGAGACGCTTGCGGAGCTGCCCGTCGACTATCGCGGCGGGCTGTGGACCAACCGCATCGAGCGCATCGGTCCGGCAGTGCGCTCCCGCGTGCCGGACTGAAGCCGGTGGCGCCTCAGAAGCTCACGCCGGCAATCAGCATGATGTTTGCGTAGGGCGTGCACTCGCCCGTGCGCACGATGGCGCGGGCCTTTGCGCTGCGGCGCTTGAACTCTTCGTGCGACACGGTTTGCGGCGCAATGCCGAGCGATTGCGGATACCAGGCGGGCAGGGCCTTGGCGCCGTTCAGGGCCTCGTCCGCCACCACGATGCCCTCGACCTGCATTTCCGAAAGAACGGCTTGAAGCACCTCGGTGAGCAGCGGCACGCCGCGCGTCACCGCAAGATCGATGCGCCGCGGGCCGTCGGGAATCGGCAGGCCCGCATCGCCGATCACCAACATGTCGCCGTGGCCGAGAGAGGCGATGACCTGGGACAGTTCGGAGTTGAGCAGGGCGGTACGTTTCACAGCGCGGTCCAGTCAGGGGGCATGGGGCTTTGCAGCACGGCACTGCGCTGCGGAATGGAAGGTTGGGCGCCGGGCTGCTGAATGCACAGCGCGGCGGCCCGGATGCCCAGGCGCACGGCTTCGTCGAACGATTGGCCTTCGCCCAAGGCAACAGCCAGCGCGCCGAGGAAGGTGTCTCCCGCCGCGGTGGTGTCGACCGCCTGCACTTTGGGTGCGGGATGGTGGCGCGCGCCATTGGCATCGACGGCCACCGCGCCGCGCGCGCCGAGCGTGACGACCACGCGCTGGATGCCCTTTGCACGCAAGGCCTGGCCGGCGAGTGCGGCTTCCTGCGGGCTATCGGCGACCTGTCCGCACAGCGCCTCGGCTTCGATCTCGTTGACGATCAGCGTGTCGATGCGCGGCCACAGCGGCTGGGCGATGGGCTGTACCGGCGACGGGTTGAGCAGCACCTTGCAGCCTGCGTCGTGTGCCACCGTGATGGCGCGGGCAACCTCGTGCATTGGTGTCTCGAACTGCGCCACCAGAAACGCCGCGCCTTGCAGCTGCTGCCGCAGTGCCGCCTCGTCGATCTCGACCTTCGCATTGGCGCCGGGGATCATCACGATGCGGTTCTGGCCGCTGTCCTCCACCAGGATCAGCGCCGTGCCGGTGGGCTCGCTGCCATCCGTGCGCAGTGCGGCGCTGTCGATGCCGTCTTGCGTGAGCGCGGCGCGCAATGCCTGGCCGTGCGCGTCGTTGCCGACGCAGCCGATCATGCTGACCTTGCCCCCTTCGCGCGCGCAGCTCACGGCCTGGTTGGCGCCCTTGCCGCCGGGAATGTGGGCGATCGAGCGGCCCAGCAGGGTTTCGCCGGCGGACGGCGCCTGCGGCACGCGCAGCACGATGTCCATGTTCAGGCTGCCGAGCACCACGATGCGGGGCGGCTGCTGCGCAGCGCTGGTAGAAGAAGGCTGGGAACTCACGGGGCGCGGGACTTTCGGTTTTCCGTTGAAGAAGGAGCAGAAGCAGCAGTGGAGGGGGCGCTCGCCTCGCGGAAGCTGGCGTGCCGCGCCGTCGAGGCGCGCACGCGCAGCTCGGGCTGCAGCACCACCTTGCGCGTATCGCGCCGCTTGCCGCCCACGCGCTCCAGCAGCATGTCGACCGCCAGTGCGCCGATGCGTTCCTTGGGTTGCGCCACGGTGGTGAGCGGCGGGCTGGTGTAGGCCGAGAGTTCGATGTCGTCGAAGCCGACGATCGAAAGATCATCCGGCACATGCACGCCGCTTTCATGCGCCGCGCGCAGGGCGCCGATGGCCATCAGGTCGTTGCACACGAACACGGCCGAAGGCGCGTGCTCGGTGCGCAAGATGGCGTGCATCGCCTCGTAGCCGCCTTGGCTCGTGAAGCCGCCGCGCCACAGCAGCGCGTCCGCATTGGGGGCGGCGCCGGCTTCGGCCAGCGCCATGCGCCAGCCTTCGATGCGCTGCTCGCTCGGCATCACGCCCACTGGCCCGCCAATGCAGGCAATGCGCTTGTGGCCGAGCGACAGCAGGTGCCGCACCGCGAGCAGGCCGCCCTGCATGTGGGCCGTTTCCACCAGATCGCAGGCCGGGTCGGCAATCTCGCGGTCGACCAGCACCGTGGGAATGCGCAGGCCGTGCAGTTGCGTGACCAGCGAGTCGTCGTCGCCCGCGCCCGTGGACACCACGATCAGCCCGTCGATGCGGCGCTCGGCCAGCACCTGCAGGTACACGCTCTGGCGGCGGGGCTCGTCGTCGGTGTTGCACAGCACCAGCGTGTAGCCGGCGCCGAAGCAGCGGTCTTCCACGATGCGCACGATCTCGGCAAAGTAAGGGTTCGAGCTGTTCGGAATCAGCATGCCGAGCGTCGACGTGGTGTTGCTCTTCAGGCTGCGCGCCATTGCGTTGGGCACGTAACCCAGTTCGCGGATGGCCTCTTCCACGCGCTCGCGGCCCTTGGCGCTTACATGCCGCGTGTCGTTGACCACATGCGAGACGGTGGTAACCGAAACTCCCGCCCTCAACGCAACGTCCTTGATGGTGGCCATGGCGTGTTCCTTTTTTTTGAAGCGTCAGGCCAGGCGGCGATCGGCCCGGCGCTGGCGCAAGGTGTCGATGATCACCGCAACCACGATCACCGCGCCGGTGATGATGCGTTTGCTCGGCTCGCTGGCGCCCACCTGTGCGAGCCCGGCTTCGAGCACCGCGATGATGAGCACGCCGAAGAAGGTGTTGACCACCGAGCCGCGTCCGCCCATGAGGCTGGTGCCGCCGATCACCACGGCCGCGATCACCTGCAGCTCGATGCCGACGCCGGCATTCGGGTCGGCCGCCTCGAGCCGTGCCGACTGCATCAGCCCCGCGAGCCCGGCCAGGAGGCCGGTGGCCGCAAACACGATGATGCGGATCGGCCGCGGATCGATGCCCGCAAGCCGCATCGCTTCTTCATTGGTGCCGATGCCCACTACATGCCGGCCGAACACCGTGCGTGTGAGAACCAGTTGGCCCACCGCCACCAGCACCACTGCCAGCACGAAAGCCGCGGAGATGCCACCGACCCAGGGCGCAGCCAAGCCGGAGATCGCGTCGCCCACATACTGCGTGCGCGAATCGGTCACCAGGTACGCACCGCCGCGCACCGCTTCGAGCATGCCCAGCGAGACGATGAAGCTCGGAAGGCGCCACGCCACCGACACCGCGCCCGTGACCGTGCCGCACACCAGCCCGGTCGCCAAGCCCAGCGCGGCGGCCGCGGGAACCGGGAGCTGCCACTGCAGGATGGCCGCAGCCGTGACCGCGGCGCTGAGTGCCAGCACCGAACCCACCGAAAGATCGATGCCCGCGATGATCAGCACGAAGGTCATGCCGACAGCCATCACGGCGAGGGCGGGAATTTCGTTGGCAATCGAGATGAAGGTTTCGCGGGTAAAGAAGTACTCGCTCAGCGAACCAAAGAGCACGACCATGCCCACGAGCACGACCGTGAGGCCAAGGTAGGTGCCCAACTGGCCCTTGAGGGCGGAGGGCTGGGCGGATGTAGCGGCGGCTGCGTTCATGGTGTCTCGGCGGAGGCCGGTTGGGCCTTGTTCGAATCGGAAATGGCAGATCCCGCCGTGGCGGGCGTTGGCTCGGTGGCGCGTCCCGTCGCGTCGCTGAATGCCGCGGCGAGCAGCGATTGTTCGCTCCACTGGCCGCGCTCGAACACTGCAACCAATCGGCCGGCGCTCATCACGCCGATCCGGTCGCACATGGCCATCAGCTCGCGCAGGTCGCTCGACACCATCAAGAGCGCCTTGCCGGCGTCTGTCATGCGGTCGAGTTCGGTATAGAGATCGGCCCGCGCACCCACATCCACGCCGCGTGTGGGCTCGTCGAGCAGCAGCACCTTGCATTCGCGGTGCAGCCAGCGCGCGAACACCACCTTCTGCTGGTTGCCGCCGCTCAAGGTGGCAACGGGTTGCTCGATGCTGCGCGAGCGAATGCGCAGCAGCTCGACCAGCCGCCTGGCAATGCCGCGCTCCTTGGCGCGTTGCAGCCAGCCGGCGTGCGAAATGGCGCCCAGGTCGCTCAACGTGGCGTTGACGCGAATCGGCTGCGTGAGCAGCAGCCCTTGCGACTTGCGGTCTTCGGTCACCAGGCCGATGCCGGCGCGAATGGCCTGCATCGGCGATCGCCAACCCTTGGGCGCGCGCTGCACTGGCTGCGTGCTGGAAATGCCGTCGTAGAGAAGAATTTCACCGCTGTCGGCACGGTCCGCACCGAACAGCAGCCGCACGAGTTCGGTCCGGCCCGAGCCGACCAGGCCAGCCAAGCCCATGACTTCGCCCGCGTGCAGGTCGATGTTCACGCCCTTCACGACCTCGGCGCGGCCGATGCAGCGTGCGCTCAGTAGGACGGGGCCGGCTACCCGACGGTCACGCCCTTCGTGCTCGTGCACCGCACGGCCGACCATGCGCTGCACCAGTTCGGATTCGCGCACGCCCGCCATCGCGCGCACGTCGACCAGCCGGCCGTCGCGCAGCACCGCCACGCGGTCGGCAATGCGCTGCAATTCCTCGAGCCGGTGCGACACATAGACGATGGCCACGCCGCGCGCCTTGAGCAGTTCGATCTGCTCGAACAGGTGCGAGGTTTCGCGTGGCGTGAGCATGGCGGTGGGCTCGTCGAGCACCAGCACGCGCGTGTCGTCCTGCAGGTTGCGCGCAATTTCGACCATCTGCTGCTGGCCGATGCCGAGCCGCGCCACGGGCGTGGCCGGATCGATGTTCTGCATGCCGATTTTTGCGAGCTGCTGCGCGGCCAGATCGTGCAGCTTGCCGCGGCGAATCCAGCCGGTCTGGTTGGGCAGCCGGTCGAGCAGCAGGTTCTCGGCCACCGACAGCGTGTTGACCAGCCCCAGCTCCTGCATGACCATGCGCACGCCCAACCGCTCGGCGTCGCGGCGCGATGCGGGCTGGAACGGCCCGCCGCCCAGCAGCATCTGGCCGCGCGTCGGCTGCACCAGGCCGCAGACGATTTTCGAGAGCGTGCTCTTGCCCGCGCCGTTCTCGCCCGTGAGCGCGAGCACCTCGCCGGCATTCAGCACAAGAGAAACGTCGTCGAGCACCGGCGCCGCATAGTCCTTGCCAAGCGCACTCAGCGAGAGCACGGGCGTGGCAAGACTTGCGTTCATGGCGGCGGCGGATGCGTTCAACGGCGACTCTTTTTGTTGTTGCTTACTTGGACGACGTCTTGGTGACCAGCACCACGTCGGTCTTCACTTCAGCCGGCATGCTCGACTGCGGCTTCTTCTCGGCCAGCGCCTTGAGCGCGGTCTCGATGCCGAACACCGCCTGCTTGGCCGCGAACTGGTCGGCGGTGGCAAGCACGCGGCCGTCCTTCAGCATCGGCTTGATGGCGCCGATGTTGTCGTAGCCCACCACCAGCACCTTGCCGGTCTTGCCCGCGGCCTTGACGGCAGCCACCGCGCCGAGCGCCATGCTGTCGTTGCCCGCGAGCAGCGCCTTCAGGTCGGGGTGCTCGCGCATCATGCCGGCGGCCACCGTGTTGCCCTTGTCGATTTCCCACTGGCCCGACTGCACGCCCACCACCGTCACGCCGGCGGCCTTCATTGCGTCCTGGTAGCCGAGGGTGCGCTGCTGCGCATTGAACGTGGTCGACACGCCTTCGATGATGCCGACCTTGTCGCCGGCCTTCAGGCTCTTGGCCAGTTCGTCGCCGACCAGCTTGGCGCCGGCACGGTTGTCGGGGCCGACGAACGGCACCTGGATGCCTTTTTCCTTCAGCGCGGCGGTGTCGAACTGGTTGTCGATGTTGACGACCAGGATGCCCCGGTCGATGGCCGCCTTGACCACCGGCACCAGCGCCTTCGAATCGGCCGGTGCAATGACCAGCGCATTGATCTTCTGCGCCATCATCTGCTCGACCATCTTGATCTGGGCGGCCGTGTCGGTCTCGTCCTTGATGCCGTTGGCCACCAGCGTGTATTGCGAGGCGTTGGCTTTCTGGTGCGCCTTGGCACCGTCTTCCATGGTGCGGAAGAATTCGTTGGCCAGCGACTTCATGACCAGCGCCACCTTGGGCTTTTCCTGGGCGAAGGCGGGCGTGGCGGCAAAGGCGCCCAGCAACGTCAGTGCGGCTGCGCTTTGCAGCGTACGGCGGGTGAACTTCATGGTGATGTGTCTCCTGAGATGGTTGAGCGGGGGCGCCGGTCTTGGCCGGGGGCTCCGATATTAACTAACGAAAACGTTTGCGCAAACGTTTGCTTGTTGGGTCTAACCCTGAGGTTTCAAGCCGTCTTGCAAAGCCCGCCGGCGATGGCTGAGCCGGCTCGCCTAAAATCCCGGGTTACCCAGAGGACCCCCATGAGTTTGCAATGCGGCATCGTCGGCCTGCCCAACGTCGGTAAATCCACCCTTTTCAATGCGTTGACCAAGGCCGGTATCGCAGCGGAAAACTATCCGTTCTGCACCATCGAGCCCAACGTGGGCGTGGTGGAAGTGCCCGATCCGCGGCTCGCGCAGCTCAGCGAGATCGTGAAGCCCGAGCGCGTGGTGCCCGCCATCGTCGAGTTCGTCGACATTGCCGGCCTGGTGGCCGGTGCCAGCACGGGCGAAGGCCTGGGCAACAAGTTTCTCGCGCACATCCGCGAAACCGACGCCACGGTGAACGTGGTGCGCTGCTTCGACGACGAGAACGTGATCCACGTGGCCGGCAAGGTCGACCCGATCTCCGACATCGAAGTGATCCAGACCGAGCTCTGCCTGGCCGACCTCGCCACGGTCGAGAAGGCGCTGCACCGCCACACCAAGGTGGCCCGTTCGGGCGACAAGGACGCGCAGAAGCTCGTCGGTCTGCTCGAGCGTTGCCAGGCCGCGCTGAACGAGAACACGCCGGTGCGCGCGCTCGAGTTCACCAAGGAAGAGCAGCCGCTGGTGAAGTCGTTCACGCTCATCACCGCCAAGCCCGCGATGTTCGTCGGCAACGTGGCCGAAGACGGCTTCGAAAACAATCCGTACCTCGACCGCCTGCGCGAATACGCCGCCAAGCAGGGCGCCCCCGTGGTCGCCATCTGCGCCAAGATCGAAGCCGACCTGGCCGAGATGGACGACGAAGACAAGAAGATGTTCCTCGCCGAAATCGGCCAGGAAGAGCCGGGCCTCAACCGCCTGATCCGCGCGGCCTTCAAGCTGCTGGGCCTGCAGACCTACTTCACCGCGGGCGTGAAGGAAGTGCGCGCCTGGACCATCCACATCGGCGACACCGGCCCACAGGCGGCCGGCGTGATTCACGGCGACTTCGAAAAGGGCTACATCCGCGCCCAGACCATCGCGTTCGAAGACTACATCGCCTACAAGGGCGAGCAGGGCGCGAAGGACGCGGGCAAGATGCGTTCGGAAGGCAAGGAATACGTCGTCAAGGACGGCGACGTGATGAACTTCCTCTTCAGCTCCTAACTGGCTCACCCCCAGTCTTCGCGCACTTCGTGTCGCTACGCCAACCCCCTCACCGGGGCAACACCAGCGGCCCGGCGAAGCCGGTTCCGCGGTGTTCCACGAAAAGGCACGCCCCTTCCTTCAAGCCCCTGCCGACCTATGCTCACCGTCCATCACCTGAACAACTCGCGCTCGCAGCGCGTGCTGTGGCTGCTCGAAGAACTCGGGCTGCCCTACGAGATCGTTCACTACCAGCGCGATGCGAAGACCATGTTGGCGCCCGCTTCGCTGCGGGCCGTTCATCCGCTTGGCAAGTCGCCGGTGGTCACGACGGACGACGGGCTCACGCTCGCGGAATCGGGCGCAATCATCGAGACGGTGATCGAGCGCTACGGCAACGGCCGGTTGGCGCCGGCGCCGGGCACGCCTGAGGCGCTGCGCTGCCGCTACTGGATGCATTTCGCGGAGGGCACGGCCATGTCGCCGCTGCTGCTGAAGCTGGTGTTCGACAAGATCGAGCGCAGCAAGATGCCTTTTTTCGTGAAGCCGGTCGCGAAGATGATCTCGGGCAAGGCCAAGGCGGCCATCATCATGCCCAACATCGAGAGCCACCTGAACTTCATGGAAGCCGAGCTCGGCAAGAGCGAATGGTTTGCGGGCAATGAATTCACGGGCGCCGACATCCAGATGAGCTTTCCCGTCGAAGCCTCGCAGGCGCGCGGCGGCCTGAATGCAACGCGCCCCCGTCTCATGGCCTACCTGGAGCGCATTTATGCGCGGCCGGCCTACCAGCGTGCGCTGGAACGCGGCGGTCCCTACGATCTATTGAGCTGAGCCCGCCGGGGGCAGCGTGGGCTACCCCGGAAAGATATAGAGCAGCGCGACGGTCATGCACACGTAGCGCAAGAATTTGCCGATGACCATGTACCCAAGACATGGCCAGAACGGCAGCTTGAGCCAACCCGCTACCGCGCAGAGCGGATCGCCCACGATCGGCAGCCAGCTCAGCAGGCATGCCTTCGGACCGAGCCGCTCCAGCCAGCTCAATACGCGCACATGATGTTTCGAGTGCGAGTATTTGTCTGCGACCTTGTGCGCGCCGTAGCCTATCCACCAGTCGACCGCGCCGCCCAGAGTGTTGCCCGCCGTTGCCACCAGCACCGCCGGCCAGAACAGTTCGGGGTTGAGCTTGAGCAAGCCGAACAGAATGGGCTCGGAGCCCACCGGCAGCAGCGTGGCCGAGACAAAGGCCGCGATGAACAGCGTGGAGAGTCCGTATTGCGGAAGCGCGAGTAGCGCCAGAAGAGCGTCGAGCCAGGCTTGCATAAGGTGAAATGAGTCGACGCAGTATAGGTAGCCCGCCTGCTTGTACAGGTCGGAGAAAGCGCCGAGGACCGCCGGTTTTATTTCCCTACCCCAAGCGCAAATCGTTTCATTCGCCGAAATCCCGCGTGGCTACAATCGTGCCTCATTTTTCAGCAGCCGAACTCGCGACGCTTTCTCCTCCATGACCCTGCAGATCGGCACTCACACGCTGGAAAACCGCCTGTTCGCCGCGCCCATGGCCGGCGTGACGGACCGGCCGTTCCGCATGCTGTGCCGCCAACTGGGTGCGGGCTATGCGGTCAGCGAGATGGTGACCTCGCGCAAAGACCTGTGGAACACGCTCAAGACATCGCGCCGCGCCAACCATGACGGCGAGCCCGGCCCCATCGCGGTGCAGATCGCCGGCACCGATGCGGCCATGATGGCCGAGGCCACGGTCTACAACATCGAACGTGGTGCGCAGATCATCGACATCAACATGGGCTGCCCGGCCAAGAAGGTCTGCAACAAGTGGGCCGGCTCGGCGCTGATGCGCGACGAGCCGCTGGCGCGCGAGATCGTGCAGGCGGTGGTGGATGCGGCTCAACCGTTCAACGTGCCGGTCACGCTCAAGATGCGCACCGGCTGGAGCCAGGAGCACCGCAATGCGGTGAGGCTCGCGCGCGACTTCGAATCGGCCGGCGTGCAGATGCTCACCGTGCATGGCCGCACGCGAGAGCAAGGCTACAAGGGCAGCGCCGAGTACGACACCATTGCCGCCGTGAAGGCGGCGGTGCGCATTCCCGTGGTGGCCAACGGCGACATCAATTCACCGGAGAAGGCGCGCGACGTGCTCGCGGCCACCGGTGCCGATGCGGTGATGATCGGCCGCGCGGCGCAAGGCCGGCCCTGGATCTTCCGTGAGATTTCTCACTTTCTTGCAACGGGTACGCATCTTGCGCCGCCGCTGGTCATAGAGGTTCGCCGCTTGCTGCTCGACCATCTGGTGGAGCACTATGCGCTCTACGGTGAGTTCAGCGGCGTGCGCACTGCGCGCAAGCACATCGGCTGGTATGTGCGTACGCTACCGGACGGCGAAGCCTTCCGCGCGCAGATGAACACCATCGAAGATTCCGCCGCGCAGCTGCGTGCGGTCGGCGATTATTTCGACGGGTTGGCGGACCGCATGGACCGCATGCCCGTGCACCAGGCGGCCGAAGAGCTGTCCGGTGAAGAGGAGGCCTCCTGCGCCGCTGATTGAGAGAGAAGAAGAGAAGAAAAGCATGAGCAAGAAACACATCGAGGACTGCGTTCGCACCAGTCTGGACAGCTACTTTCGCGATTTGCGCGGCACCGAACCCGACGGCATGTACGAGATGCTCGTGCGCGTGGTCGAGAAGCCTCTGCTCGATGTCGTGATGACGCGCGCCGAGGGCAACCAGTCGAAGGCTGCGCAATGGTTGGGCCTGAATCGCAACACGCTTCGCAAGAAGCTGGTTGAACACAAACTTTTGAAATAACTACACGGCATATTCCATGGCCCAGACCGCACTCATCTCCGTCTCCGACAAAACCGGCATCCTCGAATTCGCGCAAGCGCTGCACGGCCTTGGCATCAAGCTGCTGTCCACCGGCGGCACCGCCAAGCTGCTGGCCGATGCCGGCTTGCCTGTGACCGAAGTGGCCGACCACACCGGTTTTCCTGAAATGCTCGACGGCCGTGTGAAGACGCTGCATCCCAAGATCCACGGCGGCCTGCTGGCGCGGCGCGACCTGCCGGCGCACGTGGCGGCCATCAAGGAGCACGGCATCGACACCATCGACCTGCTGGTGGTCAATCTCTATCCGTTCGAAGCCACGGTGGCCAAGGCCGGCTGCACGCTCGAAGATGCCATCGAGAACATCGACATCGGCGGCCCGGCCATGGTGCGCAGCGCGGCCAAGAACTGGAAGGACGTGGGCGTGCTGACCGACGCCTCGCAGTACCCCGTGGCGCTGGCCGAGCTGCAGGCCGGCGGCAAGCTCAGCGACAAGACCAAGTTCACTTTCTCGGTCGCTGCGTTCAACCGCATTGCCGACTACGACGGCGCCATCAGCGACTACCTTTCGGCCATCGACTTCGAGGCCAGCATCGGCCAGCCGTCGCCCACACGCTCGCTGTTCCCGGCGCAAAGCAACGGCCGTTTCGTGAAGGTGCAAGACCTGCGCTATGGCGAGAACCCGCACCAGCAGGCCGCGTTCTACCGCGATCTGCACCCGGCGCCTGGCTCGCTCGTGTCCGCGAAGCAGCTGCAGGGCAAGGAGCTCAGCTACAACAACATCGCCGATGCCGACGCCGCATGGGAATGCGTGAAGAGCTTCGACGTGCCGGCCTGCGTGATCGTGAAGCACGCCAACCCCTGCGGCGTGGCCGTGGGCAAGGACGCGGCCGAGGCTTACGGCAAGGCCTTCAAGACCGATCCGACTTCGGCCTTCGGCGGCATCATCGCCTTCAACCGCCCGGTCGACGGCGAGACGGCGCAGGCCATTGCCAAGCAGTTCGTCGAAGTGCTGATGGCGCCGGGCTACACGCCCGAGGCGCTCGAGGTGTTCCAGGCGACCAAGGCCAAGCTCAACGTTCGCGTGCTCGAGATTGCTCTTCCGAAGGTTTCCAAGGGCGGCGCTACCGACTGGGACAGCGGCCGCAACGCGATGGACGTCAAGCGCGTCGGCTCGGGCCTCTTGATCCAGACCGCGGACAACCACGAGCTCGCGGCGAGCGACCTCAAGGTGGTCACCAGGAAGCAACCCACGCCCGAGCAACTGCAAGACCTGCTGTTCGCATGGAAGGTGGCCAAGTACGTGAAGAGCAACGCCATCGTGTTCTGCGCCGGTGGCATGACCATGGGCGTGGGTGCGGGCCAGATGAGTCGCCTCGATTCGGCGCGCATCGCGAGCATCAAGGCCGAGCATGCGGGCCTGTCGCTCAAGGACACGGCGGTGGCGAGCGATGCCTTCTTCCCGTTCCGCGACGGCCTCGACGTGGTGGTCGACGCCGGTGCGAGCTGCGTCATTCAGCCCGGTGGTTCGATGCGCGACCAGGAAGTGATCGACGCGGCCGACGAGCGCGGCGTGGTCATGGTGCTTTCGGGCGTGCGCCACTTCCGCCACTGAGCATCAACGGCCCTTCGGGCAAGGCCGGGCTGTACCGCCAGCGTTTTGCTGGCGTGCGCAGCCCGGCTTTTTCTTGGCCGGAGGTTCGCCCTTAGCGGGGCCCGGAGGCCTTGAAGATCTGCCTGGCAGCCTCGATCGTGGCGGCGATGTCGTCGTCGCTGTGCGCGGCGCTCACAAAGCCCGCTTCGTAAAGCGCTGGTGCGATGTACACGCCGCGATCGAGCAGGCCGTGGAACAGCGCGTTGAACTTTGCGTTGTCGGTGGTCATCACCGTGGCGTAGTTCTGCGGCAGCTCGTTCATCAGGAAGAAGCCGAACATGCCGCCTTCGCTGTCGGCGTTGAAGGGCTGGCCTTCGGCCGCCGCGGCAGCCTTGAGGCCCGCGACGAGCGACTGCGTTTTCTTCGACAGCGCTTCGTAGAAGCCGGGCTTGGCGATTTCCTTCAGCGTTGCCAGGCCGCAGGCCGTGGCCACGGGGTTGCCCGAAAGCGTGCCGGCCTGGTACACCGGGCCCAGGGGTGCAAGCTGCTCCATGATGGCGCGCGGGCCGCCGAAAGCCGCTAGCGGCATGCCGCCGCCGATGACCTTGCCGAGCACCGTGAGGTCGGGCGTGATGCCCAGCACGCCCTGGGCGCCGTGCAGCCCCACGCGAAAGCCGGTCATCACTTCGTCGAACACCAGCAGCGCGCCGTGCTGCGTGCACAGATCACGGCAGCGCTTGGCAAATTCGGGCGTGGCTCGCACGAAGTTCATGTTGCCGGCAATCGCCTCGATCATCAGGCAGGCGATGTCGTTGCCGTGCAGCGCAAAGGCTTCTTCGAGCTGCGCGATGTTGTTGTACTCGAGCACCAGCGTGTGCTGCGTGACTTCGGGCGGTACGCCGGCCGAAGTGGGGTGGCCGAAGGTGGCCAGGCCCGAGCCGGCCTTCACCAGCAGCGCATCGGCGTGGCCGTGGTAGCAGCCTTCGAACTTGATGATGTGCTTGCGGCCCGTAGCGCCGCGCGCCAGGCGCAGCGCGCTCATGGCGGCTTCGGTGCCCGAGCTCACCAGCCGCACCATCTCCATCGAGGGCACCAGCGCGAGGATGGCTTCGGCCAGCTCGATTTCGCGCTCGGTGGGCGCGCCGTACGAGAAACCCTCGAGCACGGCCTTCTGCACCGCCTCGACGACGGCCGGGTGGCCGTGGCCCAGGATCATCGGCCCCCACGATCCGATGTAGTCGATGTAGCGCTTGTCGTTGGCGTCCCAGAAGTAGGCGCCTTCGGCACGGCGGATGAAGCGCGGCGTGCCGCCCACGGCCTTGAAGGCGCGCACGGGCGAATTGACGCCGCCGGGAATGACGGCGCGGGCGCGGTCGAAAAGAATGTCGTTTTGGTCAGCGTTTGGCATCAATGTCTGGTGTCGTGAGGGGGCAGGGCAAAGTCTGGGGATGCGTCGGGGTCTTCACCGTCGTCTTCGTCGTCTTCGGGCTCGGCCCAGAACAGGCGGTCGGGCAGCACATGGCCCATGCCGGGCCTGAAGCCCGCGTCCAGGCAGCGGTCCATGTAGGCCAGGGCTTCGCTGGTAGCGGCCACCAGGTCGGTACCGCTTGCGAGCAGGGCGGCAAGCGCGGCCGACAAGGTGTCGCCGGCGCCGGCAAAAACGGCCTCGAGCCGCTCGTATTTCTCGCTGGCGAGCACTGACTGCGGGGAGGCCAGCACGTTGTCGATGAACTGGTCGGGCAGCACCATGCCGGTCACCAGGGTGTAGGGCACGCCGAACTCCCCCGCGGCCTTGGCAATGTCGCGCGCACCGGGCGGACGGTCGCCGCTCCAGTCGGGAAGCAGCCATCGCCAGAGCGTACTGTGGTTTCCAACCAACACTGTGGCCTGGGGAAGAAGTAACTCCCGAAAAGCGTCCAGATAGGGCTCGATCAGGTTCTCGTCCCACCACGAGAGGTTGGGCATATAGGCCACCAGCGGCACTTCCGGGTAGTCGGAGGCGGTCTCGGCGATGGTGCTCAGGGTGTCGGGGCTGCCCACGAATCCCACCTTGATGAGCTGGACTTCCACGTCCTCGAGGATGGCGCGCGCCTGCTCGGCCACGGCCTCTTCGTCGAAGGCGAAATGGTCGAATATCTCGGCCGTGTCCCGGGCGTAGGCCCCCGTGACCACGGGAAGCATGTGGGCGCCCACCGACGCCATGGCCAGGGCATCGGCGCCCAGGCCGCCGGCGCCGCTCGGATCGCTGGCGTTGAAGACCAGCACGCAGGGCGGATTCAGGTCGCGCTCGGCCACCTCTTCGGCGTCCGCCGGGGGGTCGTTAAGATCGCCCGGTTTGCGGGCGTTGTCTGCTGGATGTAAGTAAATGGTCATACGCCGGGCAAAATCCCCTGGATGGTGGCATAGGCGCGACGTTTACCGTCCGCCAGTGAGATACGCATAGATACACTCGTTGCATTTAATGAACAAGGACTTTAAGCTCCGATGAATACGAAAACTTGGATGTGCCTGATTTGTGGGTGGATCTATGACGAAGCGGTTGGTGTGCCGGAGGACGGCATCGCGGCAGGCACGGCCTGGGCCGATGTCCCGATGAACTGGACCTGTCCTGAGTGCGGTGCGCGCAAGGAAGACTTCGAAATGGTTGAAATCTGAAGAGCATGGCATAGGGCTACGCGATTTGCGTCGATGTACGGCGCGGCGGGCATCCAAGTCTCATCTCAGCAGGAGTGTGTGCAATGGGGCCGAATGGATCAGGTTACAAGGTGCTTGTCATCGATGACAGCAATACGATCCGGCGCAGTGCCGAAATATTTCTGAAGCAGGGCGGGCACGAGGTTCTTCTTGCGGAAGACGGCTTTGACGCGCTCTCGAAAATCAACGATCACAAGCCGCATCTGATTTTCTGCGACATCCTGATGCCCCGCCTGGACGGTTATCAGACCTGCGCCATCATCAAGCGCAACGCTCAATTCTCCAATGTTCCGGTCGTGATGCTCTCTTCGAAAGACGGCGTCTTCGACAAGGCTCGCGGCCGCATGGTCGGGTCGCAGGACTACCTGACCAAACCTTTCACCAAAGACCAGCTGCTGCAGGCCGTGCAGCAGTTTGGCATTGTTCAACAGGAAGTGCAGTAAATGCCCATTCGAAAAATCCTCGTCGTCGACGACTCCAAGACGGAACTGGTGTTCCTGTCAGACCTGCTCCGCAAGAACGGCTTTGCCGTCAAGACCGCCGAAAACGCCGACGACGCCATGCGCCGTCTCGAGGAAGAGCAGCCCGACCTGATCCTCATGGACGTGGTCATGCCCGGCCAGAACGGCTTTCAGCTGACGCGCGCGATTGCCCGCGACCCGAAGTACGGCACCATCCCGATCATCCTGTGCACCAGCAAGAACCAGGAAACCGATCGCGTCTGGGGCATGCGCCAGGGCGCTCGCGACTACATCGTGAAGCCGGTCAACGAGGCCGACCTGATGTCGAAGATCACCGCGCTCGCCTGAGCTGGAGCCGACCGAGTCCATGGCGAATCGCGACGCTCTCCGAGCCTTCCAGTCCCGGCTAGCAAGCCGCCTGCAGGCCGCACGCACGACTGGCGTCGCCGCCACGTGGCTCGCGGTCGAGGCGGGAGAGGGCAAGTACCTCTTTCCTCTCGGCCACGCGGGCGAAATTTTTCCCTGGACGCCCCCCCAGCCCGTACCCTACACGGAGCCCTGGTTCCTTGGCGTTGCCAACCTGCGCGGCGGCCTCTTCGGCGTGGTGCAGCTATCGGCATTCGCCTCGGGCGTTCCGAGCGGACCGGCTGCCACCGAGGCGGCCCGGATGCAATCGCGGCTCGTTGCCCTCAACGAGCTGCTCGAAGTCAACTGCGCATTGCTGGTCGACCGACTGGCGGGGTTGCGCGGCGCCGAGGCCTTCACGGCCGCGGAGCCGCCAAGCGCAGAAGCACCCGCGTGGCTGGGGCATCTGTACACCGATGCGGCGGGTGAGCGCTGGCAGGAGATCAACCTGCAGGCGCTTTCGCAGCAACCCGAGTTTTTGAGTATTGGCGCCTAGTGCTTTCGCACAGCCCAAAGACAACCACCCTGAAGGACCGACCGTGAGCTCGATCGCCGACAAGTTCAAGAAATTACTGCCCGCGAACAGCGGCAACGAAAAGGCCCGCGTCGACGGCTCAGGTTCCACCTTGTCGCTCGACGATGTCGATACGGTGCAGGCGCTGGACGAGAAGACCGTCCGCCTCGCCCGAAAACAAGGCCGCTCCGCCGCCGACCCCGCGCCCACCGGCTTTGCCGACGGCGCGCTGCCTCCCAGCGAAGCAGCCAACGAGGCAGCCGCAGGCCCGCTCGACGAAGCGCAGGCCGCAGCCGCCAAGGCCGGCTCCAGGCCGGCGCGCCAGCAGCGGATCCTTGCGATCATGCTGGCTGTGGTGGTGCTGCTGCTGTTGCTGGTGGCCGGTTCGGCCATTCTTCGCGCCGAGCGCCTCGCGCAGCAGGTGGCCGCCACCGGCCAGTCGCTGATGCAGTCGCAGCGTCTCGCCAAATCGATCTCGCAGGCCCTCGTGGGCAGTGCGCCCGCGTTCGTCGAAGTGAAGGACAGCGCCGACGACCTCACGCGCCGCGTGCAGGGACTGACCAACGGCGACGATGCCCTGCGCCTCGAACGCGTGGGCAACCA
The DNA here is from genome assembly GCF_023195515.1 of Variovorax sp. S12S4. Classification (NCBI taxonomy): domain Bacteria; kingdom Pseudomonadati; phylum Pseudomonadota; class Betaproteobacteria; order Burkholderiales; family Comamonadaceae; genus Variovorax; species Variovorax sp. S12S4. The sequence continues at coordinate 994,183 of NZ_JALPKR020000002.1, read as the reverse complement.
GTACGACGAGGACATGGCCAAGATCAACCCGCTGGTCGCCCGTGCGGATGCCAGCGCCAAGGTCGTGCTGTCGCAGCGCCAGATCCTGACCCAGGTGGGCGCCGCCTTGCGCGACATCAACCAGCAATCGTCCGCGCTGCTCGAAATGACGGAAACCGTCGCTTCGCTGAAGATGCAGCAGAACGCCACGCTGCCTGAAATCTCGGCCGCCGGCCAGCTCGTGATGCTGACCCAGCGCATTGGCAAGTCGACCAACGAATTCTTCACGGTCGAAGGCGTGAACCCCGACGCCGTGTTCCTGCTCGGCAAGGACCTGAACACCTTCCAGGAAACCACCCGCGGCCTGCTCGACGGCAATGCGCAGCAGCGCTTCCCCGGCTCCAAGGACCCGCAAACGCGCCAGCAGCTCGAAGCCATCCTGAAGACCTACGAGCAGATGCGCACGCAGGCCTCCGCCATTCTGGGCAACCTGCAGGGCCTGGTGGCCGCGCGCGAAGCGCAGGCTTCCATCCTGACCGACAGCGAACCGCTGCGCAAATCGCTCGGCGAGCTGCAGGACAAGCTCTCCGCACGCACCGGCCTGGGCGCTGGAACCATCGTGCTGCTGTTCGTGCTGTCGCTGGCCGCCCTGGCCCTGGCAGGCGCCATCGGTTTCGTGCAGGTGCGCGAAGGCCGTGAACGTGCCGCCATCGCCGAACGCGAACGTCTCGCGGCCGAACAGGCCAGCGACGAAGCCGGCCGCATCAACAACGCCAACCAGGCCGCCATTCTTCGGCTGATGAACGAACTGCAGACAGTGGCCGAAGGCGACCTGACGCAGGAAGCCACCGTGACCGAGGACATCACCGGCGCCATCGCCGACTCGGTGAACTACACGGTGGAAGAACTGCGACTGCTGGTGGGTAACGTGCAGAACACGGCAACCCGCGTGGCGCAGACGACGTCGCAGGTGGAAAGCACCTCGACCGAACTGCTCGCCGCCTCGACCGAACAGCTGCGCGAAATTCGCGAAACCGGCCAGTCGGTGCTGACCATGGCCGAGCGAATCAACGGCGTGTCCTCGCAAGCGCAAGAGTCCGCCACGGTGGCGCGCCAGTCGCTGCAAGCCGCATCGTCGGGCCTGCAGGCCGTGCAGAACGCCATCGGCGGTATGAACTCCATCCGCGACCAGATCCAGGAAACCTCCAAGCGGATCAAGCGCCTGGGCGAATCCTCGCAGGAGATCGGTGAAATCACCGAGCTGATCTCGGACATTACCGAACAGACGAACGTGCTGGCGCTGAACGCCGCCATTCAGGCCGCATCGGCCGGTGAAGCCGGTCGCGGCTTCTCGGTGGTGGCGGAAGAAGTGCAGCGGCTGGCTGAACGCTCCGCGGACGCCACGCGCCAGATTTCGGCGCTGGTGAAGGCCATTCAGACCGACACGCAAGACGCGGTGGGCGCCATGGAGCGTTCCACGCAGGGTGTGGTCGAAGGGGCCAAGCTGTCCGACAATGCCGGTACCGCACTGACGGAGATTGACCGCGTGTCGCGCCGCCTTGCAGAACTGATTGAGCAGATTTCGCAATCCGCCTCCCGCGAAGCCGATTCGGCCAACGTGGTGGCTGCCAACATCCAGCACATTTTTGCGGTGACCGAGCAGACCGGAGAAGGTACCCGTACCACCGCCCAGCAGGTGCGCGAGCTTTCGCAGATGGCCGAAGAACTGCGCCGCTCCGTCGCCCGTTTCAAAATTGCCTGACAAGAGATAAGAACGGCGAGCATCCAACGTGTCGATTCAAACCCCTGCCACGGCCCCCCTCGCTGGCAATGTGCCGGCCACCGAAGACCTTGGGCCGCTGGCCTGGGTTCTGGGAGAAATCCAGAAATCCCTCGACAGCGTTGCCAAGTCGCTGCGTCGCTTTGTGCGCGACGTAGGCAATACCTCGGAGCTCGAGAGCGGCCCGCTGCAAATGGCTCGCCAGCAACTGCACCAGTCCGTCGGTGCCTTGCAGATGGTGGGCAACACCGCGCCGGCGCTGGTGCTCGGCTCCATCGAATTCGCGGTCCAGGGCTTCATTGCCGAACCGCAGCGCTGCACCGAGAGCGCCGTCGTAAAGATCGAGCGTGCCGGCTTTGCCGTCGTCGATTTCCTCAACGCGCTGCTGGCCGGCAAGCCCGTGTCGTCGGTGGCGCTGTTTCCGCAGTACCGCGATGTGCTCGAACTGGTCGGCAACGAGCGCGTTCACCCGGCGGACCTGTGGAGCATTGCCTGGCGCTGGGTCGAAGTCCGTCCCGCGCTCACCCAGGCCGCGTTGGCCTATGACCCGGCGGTGCGTTCGCGGCTCGACCGCGAAGTGCTGCAGCTGGTCAAGACCGGCGACGCGCAGGCCGCTCGCCGGCTGCACGCCCTGTGCCTGGGGCTCGGACGCGGCGCGCTCCTGCCCCGCGTCGCGAGCTTCTGGACCTTGGCCGCGGGCTTCTTCGAGGCCCTGGCGCTCGAGCTGATTCCCGCCGATTCGTACGTGAAACGCGCGGCTTCGCGCGTGCTGCTGCAGTACGCCACGCTGGCACGCGGCGACAGCACCGTGTCCGACCGGCTCGGCCAGGACCTGCTGTTCTTCTGCGCGCAAGCCGTGCCTACCGGCCGCGACGACGCCGCCACGCTGCGCACCGTGCGCAGCGCCTGGGGCGTTGCGAGCGAGCCGTACATCAACTACAGCGTCGAGCAGTTCGGCCGCTTCGATCCGCTGGTGCTCACGCAAGCCCGCAAGCGCATCGAAACCGCCAAGGAAATGTGGTCCGCGCTTTCGGGCGGCGACGTCACCCGCACGCGCCAGGTGGCCGACACCTTCGCCCAGCTGGGCGAATCGCTGCAGAAGCTGCATCCGCCGAGCCTGCCGATGGTGGAAGCGCTGACGCATGCGGTCGAAGCCTCCGTGCGCACCGGCCAGGCGCCGGACACCGAGCTCGCGATGGAAGTCGCCACCTCGGTGCTCTACCTGGAAGCCGCGCTCGAAGATCTGGACCCGAGCGATCCGCAGCTCACCTCCCGCACGCTGCAGCTGGCCGGCCGCATCGAGCGCGTGCGCGCTGGCGGCCATTCGGAGCCGCTCGAGCCCTGGATGGAAGACCTGTATCGCCGCGTGAGCGATCGCCAGACCATGGGTACCGTGGTCGACGAGCTGCGCAGCCACTTGAGCGAGCTTGAAAAGTCGCTCGACCAGTACTTCCGCCGCCCGGCCGAAAAGGCGCTGCTGCGCACCGTGCCGAGCCAGTTGCTGCAAATGCGCGGCGTGTTCTCGGTGCTGGGCCTGGAGCAGGCCGCGCACACCGTGCAGCGCATGCGCGATGACGTCGAGCAGATGCTCGTGGGCAACGCATCTCCCGTCGAGGAAATGCACAGCTTCGATGCGCTGGGCAACAACCTGGGGGCGCTCGGCTTCCTGATCGACATGCTGGGCTACCAGCCGGCGCTGGCCAAGCGCCTGTTCGTGTTCGACGCCGAAGCCGGTGAACTCAAGCCGCTGATGGGCCGCCAGGCCGCCGACAGCGATGCCGCCGATACGGCGGTGGCGGATGGCAAGCCCGCGGGCGCCGAAGCCGTGCTCAGCATCGAAGAGGTCGACGCACAGATCGCCTCGAAGCTGGCCGCGCTGGCCACGCCCAACCGCAAGGCGAAGGTGTCGCCCATCGAGGAATTCAGCCGCAAGGCCGACAGCTGGACCAACAAGATCACCGGTCCCGCGGCGCTGCCCGACACTGAAGTGACCGAGCTCGAAGAAGACGACCTGCAGAACATCTTCCTCGACGAGGCCCGCGAAGTGGTGCAGAACGGCCTGGCCGCCATCGACGAACTCGGCGGCCACCCCGACGATACCGAAGAACTCACCATCCTGCGCCGCGCGTTCCACACGCTCAAGGGCAGTTCGCGCATGGTCGGCCTCACCGATTTCGGCGATGCCGCCTGGTCCTTCGAGCAGGTGCTCAACACCTGGCTGGCCGACCAGCGCGACGCCACGCCCGAGCTGCTTTCCGCCACCCGCAATGCACTCGGCGAATTCAGCGAATGGGTGGAAGCCATTGCGTCGGGCGCCCAGCACAGCTGGCAGTCGTCGCATTTCAGCCGCGTGGCCAACGCCCTGCTGGCCGGCGAACCCGTGCCGACCGCGCCGCCGCGCGTCGATGCGGACGCCCTTGCGGTGGCCGCGCGCCATATTGCCGCAGAGCCGCCCGTGGCTGCTCCCCTGCCGATGCCGGAACTGCCGGAGTTGCCCGAGCTTCCGGAACTGCGCGGCTTGCCGGATCTGGCGCTGTCACCCGTCGCGTCGCCAGCCGCCGCGCCCGCCCCGGACTTCGAATTGCCGCCGCAGGTGCTGGAGCAACCCGCCAAGCACGAAACCGACGACGACTTCGCATCGACCGACTTCCTCGACTTCGATACCAAGCCGAGCCCGGAAGAGTCTTTCGAGGTGCTGACCGGCAGCGGAGATTTCGATTTCCTGGCGCCCGAAAAGGCAGAACCCGCACCGTCCGCCGCTCAATTTGCCGTCGAACCCGCCGAAGAACCCGCGCCGGTCGCCACGCCTGAGCTGCTGCAAACGCCCGTGGCACTGCCCGACCTGGACTGGGCACCCGAGCCCTTGCAGGCCAAGGAGAGCGAGCCTGCGGCCGTTGCCGCGGCCGAGCCGGTGCAAGAAGAGCCCGCGGTCACCGAACCCGCGTTCCTGCTGGCACCGGAAGAACCCGTTGCAGCCGTGGACGAAACGCCCGCGGCAGCGCCTGGGCCGGTCGAGCCGCCGGTGGCGGTTGCAGACGCGGTTGCAGTTGCCGAAGAAGCGCCGCAGCCCGAACCTGAGCCCGAAGCCGAAGTGCAGGAAACCGCCGAGGCGGCTGCGCCCTCCGGTGCGGATGACCAGGTCAAGGTCATCGGACCGCTGCGCATCGGCATTGCGCTCTACAACGTCTATCTCAACGAAGCCGACGAATGGTCCAGGCAACTGGCCACCGAAGTCGGCGAGTGGGCGCTCGAATCGCACGAGCGCCTGTCCGATTCGACCGTCGCGCTGGCGCATTCGCTGGCCGGCAGCTCGGCCACGGTCGGCTTCCACAGCCTGTCGGGCATGGCCCGCCTGCTCGAAGCCGCGCTGCAGCATCTGCAAATGCAGGGCAGCGGTACGCGTGAGCAGGGCGTGGTGCTGGTTGCCGCGGCCGACGAGCTGCGCCGCCTGCTGCACCAGTTTGCCGTCGGCTTCCTGCGCGAGCCGTCCGAGGGAACGTTGCAGGCGCTGCGCGACATTGCCGCCGCGCCCATGCCGGCCGAGGCTGCCGCCCGTGCCGATGTGCGGCCGCTGCAGCACATGGTGGCCACCGACAGCGTTGCCGACGTGGCGCTGGACGACTCCGAAGACGCGATCGACGTGGCCGATGCGGTCGACGTCGACCTGTTCCCGATCTTCGAGGAAGAGGCCGCGGAACTGCTGCCGCAACTCGGCCAGGCGCTGCGCCAGTGGGCGCACCACCCTGACGACAACGCGCCCCGCGCCTCGGTGCTGCGCACGCTGCACACGCTCAAGGGCAGTGCCCGGCTGGCCGGCGCCATGCGCCTTGGCGAGCGGGCGCACCGCATGGAGTCGGAGATCGAAGTCCTGGGTACCCAGGGCGGTGCCGACCGGGCGGAAATCGAAAAGCTGCTCACGCGGCTCGATTCGCTGCAGTCCACCTTCGACGCGCTGCGCGCGGCGGACGATGCCACCCAGGCCGAAGTGGCCCAGCTCGTGGTGGCGGCAACCGCTGCCCAGCCGGGCGTTCAACTGGTGCAGGTTGCCGCCGAAGCCGGCGTGCCCGCCAACGACGAGATTGCTGCGGGCGGCGACCAGAACGCCGATGCCGTGGAAACGGCCGCCGTGCCGTCGCTCCTGCCGCGTCCGGCTCCGGCGCTGCTCGCTCCTTTGCGCACTGCGTCTACCCAGGCCGTTCGCATTCGCACCCAACTGCTCGACCGGCTGGTGGCGCAGACCGGCGAGGTCATCATCACGCGTTCGCGCCTCGAGGCCGAACTGGGCCAGCTGCGCGGTTCGCTCTCCGACCTGACGGGCAACCTCGACCGCCTGCGCCAGCAATTGCGCGACATCGAGGTGCAGGCCGAAAGCCAGATGCAGTCCCGCCTGGCACAGGCGAAGGATTCGCAGCAGAGCTTCGACCCGCTCGAGTTCGACCGCTTCACCCGCGTGCAGGAACTCACGCGCATGATGGCCGAGTCGGTGAACGACGTGGCCACCGTGCAGCGCACGCTGCAAAAGACGGTGCAAGCCACGGAAGACGACCTGAGCGTGCAGGCACGCCAGACGCGTGAACTGCAGCGCGGCCTGCTGCGCACGCGCATGGTGGAGTTCGAAGGCATTTCCGACCGCCTCTACCGCGTGGTGCGCCAGGCGTCGAAAGACACCGGCAAGCAGGTGCGCCTGGACATCGTCGGCGGCTCCATCGAGATGGACCGCGGCGTGCTCGACCGGATGACGCCCGCCTTCGAGCACCTGCTGCGCAATTGCGTGGCGCACGGCATCGAAGACCCGGCCGCGCGCGAAAAGGCCGGCAAGGACGCCAACGGCTTGATCGTGATCGACCTGCACCATGAAGGCAACGACGTCTCGGTGAGCTTCCGCGACGACGGCGCCGGCCTGGACCACAAGCGCATTGCCGAGCGTGCCCGCACGCTGGGCCTGCTCGAGCCGGGCCAGGAACTCTCGCCCGAAGAAGCCACCGAGCTGATCTTCAAGCCCGGCTTCTCCACGGCGGGGCAGGTGTCCGAACTGGCCGGCCGCGGCATCGGCATGGACGTGGTGCGCGCGCAGATCGCCGCGCTCGGCGGCCGCATCGAAACGCACAGCACGGCCGGACAGGGCACCACCTTCAAGCTGGTGCTGCCGCTCACCACCGCGGTGACGCACGTGGTGATGCTGCGCGCCGGCGAAGTGTCGATCGGCGTGCCGTCCAACCTGGTGGAGCTGGTGCAGCGCGTGAGCAGCACCGAGCTCGAAGCCGCCTACCTGCACAACAGCCATCCGTTCGGCAGCGAACAGGTGCCTTTCTACTGGGCGGGCGCGCTGCTGCAGGCCTCGGCACACAGCGAGCATCCCACCAGCAAGAACAACACCGTCGTGATCGTGCGAAGCGCGGCACAGCGCGTGGGCCTGCACGTGGACGAAGTGCTGGGCAACCAGGAAGTCGTGGTCAAGAACCTCGGGCCGCAACTTGCGCGCTTGCCGGGTCTGGCGGGCATCTCGGTGCTGGCTTCCGGCGCGGTGGCGCTGATCTACAACCCGGTGGCGCTGGCCGCGGTGCACGGCGAACAGGCGCGCATGCGCCAGGCCGCCGCGCTGGCCGTGTCCGCGCAGGCCGGATCGGCCGAAGCCGACCACGGCGCGCCGCAAGAGCCGTTGCCGATGCTGGCTCCGCCGGTGCCGCAGGTTCCGCTGGTGCTGGTGGTCGACGACTCGATCACCGTGCGCCGCGTGACGCAGCGCCTGCTGCAGCGCGAAGGCTATCGCGTGTCGCTCGCGGCCGACGGCCTGCAGGCGCTCGAGCGGCTCCAGCAGGAGCGGCCGGCGGTGGTGCTGTCCGACATCGAGATGCCGCGCATGGACGGCTTCGACCTGGCCCGCAACATCCGTGCGGACGAGTCGATGGCCGGCCTGCCGATCATCATGATCACCTCGCGCATCGCCGAGAAACACCGCGACTACGCCCGCACGCTGGGCGTGAACCACTACCTGGGCAAGCCGTACTCGGAAGACGAACTGCTGCGCCTGGTGCGTGCGTACACGAGCGAACCGGCATTGGCCGCAGCGGCCTGACGCTCTCCAGCGCTCGACCAGTAAAGGGGCCCGCCGGGCCCCTTTATTTTTGCAGCGCCTTGGCCCGCGCCACGCCGTAGCGCTGCAGCGTTTTCTCGCGCGCCTCGGCGTGGTCGACCACAGGCTTGGGGTACGTCTCGCCAAGCTTGATGCCCGCCGCTTCCAGCTCCACCGGAGAGGCCGTCCACGGCGAGTGGATCGCGGCATTCGACAGCCCTGCCAACTGCGGCAGGTAGCGGCGGATGAACTTGCCCTCGGGATCGAAGCGCTCGCTCTGCGTCACGGGGTTGAAAATGCGGAAGTAGGGCTGCGCATCGCAGCCGCTGGAGCTTGCCCATTGCCAGCCGCCGTTGTTCGAGGCCAGCTCGAAGTCGTTCAGGTGCAGCGCAAAGTAGCGCTCGCCGCGGCGCCAATCCAGCCCCAGGTCCTTGCACAGAAAACTCGCCGTCACCATGCGCAGGCGGTTGTGCATGTAGCCGCTCTGGTTGATCTGCATCATGGCCGCGTCCACCAGCGGATAGCCGGTGCGGCCCTGGCACCAGGCCTCGAACAGCTGGTCGGCATGCTTGCCGTGGTGCCACTGGATCTTGTCGTACTCGGGGCGAAAGCTCTTCGATTCGCCGCCCGAATGCACGTGCGGGAAGTGCGCCAGGATCTGGAAGTAGAACTCCCGCCAGATCAGCTCGCTGAGCCAGGTGGCCGCGCCCGCATCGCCCTGAAGCGAAAGCTGGTGCGCGACCCCCGCCACCTGCCGGATCGACACCGTGCCGAAGCGCAGGTGCACGCCCAGGTAGCTGGGCCCCCGCACGGCCGGAAAATTGCGCGCCGCATCGTAGCGGTCGATGCGCTGGAAAAAGTCTTCGAACAGCGCCGCCGCCCCTTGGGTGCCCGTGGGAATCTCGAGTTCGGAAAGGTTGGTTTGCTGAAAGCCGATTTCCTCGAGCGAGGGCACCGGCGCGCGCCACGGCTCGGGCGGGGCGGCCAGCGCGTCGGCGTATGCCCGAACCGGGTACGACTTGAGAAAGAACGAATCCACCTTGGCCAGCCAGGCCCGCTTGTAGGGCGTGAACACCGTGTAGGGCTGGCCGGTCTTGGTCATTACCTCGTCGCGGTCGAAGACGGTCGAGTCCTTGTAGGTGTGAAAAGCCACGCCCGCGTTGGCCAGCGCGCCGAGCACCTGGGCATCGCGCGCCAGCGCGTCGGGCTCGTCGTCCCGGTTGGCAAACACGGCCTGCACGTCCAGCGCGTGCGCCAGCGCCGGAAGCTCGTCGACCGCGGCGGCATGGCGCACGATGAGCCCGCCGCTCAGGTCGCGCAGCTCGGCATCGAGCTCCACGAGCGACTCGCGGATGAATTCCACCCGGCGGTCGGCCGGGGGCAGGGGGTCCAGAATGGCCCGGTCGAACACGAAAACGCACACCACCTGGCGGCAGGCCCGCAGGGCGTGGTAGAGCGCCGCGTTGTCGTCCACGCGCAGATCGCGGCGAAACCACATGAGCCCTTTGGGATAGGTCTTGTCGACGGCCAGTAAAATCGGCGGCATATGGCTTCCGATTCTGCCCCGATGAACCTCACGCATCACTTTTTGATAGCGATGCCGGGGATGGAAGATAAAACTTTCAACCGCAGCGTCGTCTACCTCTGCGAGCACAGCGAGCGCGGTGCGCTCGGCCTTGTGATCAACAAACCCAGCGACATCAACCTGAAGGTGCTGTTCGAGAAGATCGAGCTCCACCTGGCGCGCCCCGAACTCGGCGACGCGCCGGTTTTCCAGGGCGGCCCGGTGCAAACCGAGCGCGGCTTCGTGCTGCACGAGCCCGTGTTCTCCCACGCCGAAAAGCCCGAGGAGTCGGTCTACGCCTCGACCATGACCATTCCGGGCGGCCTTGAAATGACCACCTCCAAGGACGTGCTGGAGGCCCTGGCCACCGGCGCCGGGCCGCGCAAGGTGCTGGTTTCGCTGGGTTATTCGGCTTGGGGCGAGGGCCAGCTCGAGTCGGAACTGGCCGAAAACAGCTGGCTCACCGTGAGCGCCGATCCGGCCGTGATCTTCGACACGCCCATCGAGCAGCGCTACGACAAGGCGCTGATGCTGCTGGGCCTGGAGGCCTGGAAACTGTCGCCGGAAGCGGGACACGCGTGATGGCCGCTGCCATGCCAGACGCTCCCGTTCCCTCCGCTTCTCCTGTTTCCGTTGCCGTCCCCTCCCATTTCCAGAGCTTCCTGGCCTTCGACTTCGGCCTGAAGCGAACCGGCGTCGCGAGCGGAAACCGCCTGCTGGGCGCCGCCACGCCGCAGGCCACCATCAAGGCCGAGGGCGATGCCCGCTTTGCGCAGGTCGAGGCACGCATCAAGGAATGGCAGCCCGACGCATTGGTTGTGGGTGTGCCGTATCACCCCGACGGTGCCCCCCACGAGAACACCCGCCGCGCGCAGAAGTTTGCGCGCCAGCTGCGCGGCCGTTTCAATCTCCAGGTGTTCGAGGTCGACGAGCGCTACAGCACCACCGAGGCGCTGGCTTCCGGCGCCCGCGATGCCGATGCCGCATCGGCCTGCATCATCCTGGAGCAATTTTTGAGGAGTCTCCCGTGAGTTCAATACCCGATGCCGAAGCGCTCTACAAGGAGCTGCTGAACGGCGTGAAAGCGCTGATGCGCACAGAGACAAAGCTGGTGGGCATTACCTCCGGCGGCGCATGGCTGGTCGAGCGGCTGCAAAAAGACCTGGGCCTTGCCGGCGCGCCCGGCGTCATTTCGTCGGCCATGCACCGCGACGACTTCGCGCGCCGCGGCCTTTCGGCCAGCGCGCAGACCGCGCTGCCCTTCGACGTGAACGGTGCCGACGTGCTGCTGCTGGACGACGTGCTCTACACCGGCCGCACCATCCGCGCGGTACTCAACGAGCTGTTCGACTTCGGCCGCCCGGCCTGCGTGCGGCTGGCGGTGCTGGTCGACCGCGGTGGACGCGAGCTGCCGGTGGCGGCCGATTTCGCGGCCGCGAAACTCACGCTGCCCGATACCCAACTCCTCGCGCTCGCCCGTGCGGAAGACGGTGCGTTCAGTCTCAAAGTGGAGGAGAACAGCTGATGCTCTACAAGCGAAACCCGCAGCTCAACAAGAACGGCGAACTGATTCACCTGCTGTCGATCGAGGGCCTGCCCAAGGACATCATCACGCACATCCTGGACACCGCCGCCAACTTCACGAGCGTGAGCGACCGCGAGGTGAAGAAGGTGCCGCTCCTGCGCGGCAAGAGCGTGTTCAACCTGTTCTTCGAGAACTCGACGCGCACCCGCACCACCTTCGAGATCGCGGCCAAGCGCCTCTCCGCCGACGTCATCAACCTCGACATTGCGCGCTCCTCGGCCACCAAGGGCGAGTCGCTGCTCGACACCATCGCCAACCTGAGCGCCATGGCCGCGGACCTGTTCGTGGTGCGCCACAGCGAGTCGGGCGCGCCGTACCTCATTGCGCAGCATGTGGCGCCGCACGTGCACGTGGTGAACGCCGGCGACGGGCGCCATGCGCACCCCACGCAGGGGCTGCTCGACATGTACACGATCCGCCACTACAAGAAGGACTTTGCGAACCTCACGGTCGCCATCGTCGGCGACGTGCTGCATTCGCGCGTGGCTCGCTCCGACATCCATGCGCTCACCACGCTGGGCTGCGCCGAAGTGCGCGTGGTCGGCCCCAAGACTCTCGTGCCTGGCGACATGGCGGGCATGGGCGTGCGCGTGTGCCACACGCTCGAAGAGGGCATCAAGGACTGCGACGTCATCATCATGCTGCGCCTGCAGAACGAGCGCATGAGCGGCGCGCTGCTGCCCTCGTCGCAGGAGTTCTTCAAGACCTACGGCCTCACGCCGGAGAAGCTGCAACTGGCCAAGCCGGATGCCATCGTGATGCACCCGGGTCCGATCAACCGCGGTGTCGAGATCGACTCCGCCGTGGTGGACGGAAAGCAGAGCGTGATCCTTCCGCAGGTCACCTTCGGCATCGCGGTGCGAATGGCCGTCATGAGCATCGTCGCAGGTAACGAAGCATGAACACACTGATCATCAACGGCCGCGTGGTCGACCCCGCCTCGGGCACCGACAAGAAAGCCGACATCGCCATTGCCGACGGCAAGATCACCAGCGTCGGCAGCGTGCCGCCCGGCTTCAAGGCGGAGCGCACCATCGATGCCGCGGGCTGCGTCGTCGCGCCCGGCCTTGTCGACCTGGCCGCGCGCCTGCGCGAACCCGGCTACGAACACGAGGGCATGCTCGAAAGCGAAATGGCCGCCGCCATTGCGGGTGGCGTGACCAGCCTCGTGTGCCCGCCCGACACCGACCCCGTGCTCGACGAGCCCGGCCTGGTTGAAATGCTCAAGTTCCGCGCAGAGAAGCTGCAGGGCGCGCGCCTGTTTCCTCTGGGCGCGCTCACGCGCAGCCTGGCCGGCGGCGTGCTCACCGAGATGGCCGAGCTCACCGAGGCCGGCTGCATCGGCTTCAGCCAGGCCGACGTGCCCTTGGCGGACACGCAGGTGCTGCAGCGCGCACTGCTTTATGCAAGCACCTTCGGCTACACCGTATGGCTGCGCCCGCAGGACCGCGACCTGGGCAAGGGCGTGGCCGCGAGCGGCCCGCTGGCCACGCGGCTCGGCCTCTCGGGCGTGCCGGTGTCGGCGGAAACCATCGCCATCTTCACCATCATCGAGCTCATGAAGAGCACCGGCGCGCGCGTGCACCTGTGCCGTATCTCCAGCGCCCGAGGCGTGGCGTTGGTGCGCGAAGCCAAGGCGCAAGGCCTGCCGCTCACATGCGACGTGAGCATCAATTCGCTGCACCTGGCCGACACGGACATCGGCTTTTTCGACAGCCGCGCACGCCTGAACCCGCCGCTGCGCCAGCAGGGCGACCGCGATGCGCTCTCGGCCGCGCTGGCCGACGGCACCATCGACGCGCTGGTGTCCGACCACACGCCGGTCGAGGCCGACGCCAAGACGCTGCCTTTTGCCGAAGCCGAACCGGGCGCGACCGGGCTCGAGCTGCTGCTGCCGCTGGCGCTGCAATGGGGCGAGCGCAGCGGCGCCGGCATTGCGCGCGCGCTCGAGGTGGTTACCTCCGCACCCGCGCGGCTGCTGGCCGCCGCCGATGCGGGCACCGGCATCGGCCGCCTGTCCGAGGGCGGCGTGGCCGACCTCTGCGTATTCGATCCGGCGCTCGAGTGGCAGGTGCAGCCCGACGCGCTGAAGAGCCAGGGCAAGCACACGCCGTTCGCGGGCTACCCGCTGCAGGGCCGCGCCCGCCACACGCTGGTTGCAGGCCGCGTGGTCCACGGCTGACGAGAAGAAGAGGGCGCACGTCTCGATGGTTCATTCGCTGAAGGCCTGCTGGCGCCTGCTGCATGCCGTAGGGCACGCGCTGGGCGGGTGGTGGACGATCCGCTTCACCTTTCCGCGGCTTTCGCAGGAGGAGCGCAACCTGCGGGTGCAGCAGTGGTCGCGGCGCCTGCTCGAGATCATGGGCGTCACGCTCAAGGTACAGGGCACGCCGCCCGCCAAGGGGCCGGTGCTGCTCATTTGCAACCATCTCTCGTGGCTCGACATCACCGCCATTCATGCCGCCTGCCACGTGCGCTTTGTTTCCAAGGCGGGCGTGAAGCACTGGCCGCTGATCGGCACGCTGTCCACGGGCGCGGGTTCGCTCTATATCGAGCGCGAGCGCCGACGCGATGCATTGCGGGTGGTGCACCACATGACCGAAGCCCTGCAAGGCGGAGACCGCATCGGTGTGTTCCCTGAAGGCACCACCAGCGACGGCCGCGGGCTGCTGCCCTTTCACGCCAACCTGCTGCAGGCCGCCATCTCGTCGGGCGCGCCGGTGCTGCCCGCCGCACTGCGCTTTGCCGATGCGGCCACCGGAGAAACCAGCCAGGCGCCGCGCTACATCGACGACGACAACCTGCTGACCTCGCTCTGGAACACGCTGCGCGCACCGCCCCTCCTGGCGATCGTGCGCTTCGGCGAGCCGCAGTCCTCGCTGGGCCGCGAGCGCCGCGCCTGGGCGCAGTCGCTGCATGAAGACGTGCAGCAATTGCGCCGCGAAACACACTGAAAGAAACACACCGGGCAAAAAAAGCGCTCCCGAAGGAGCGCTTAACGACGCACGAATGCGCCGTGAGGAGGAACCGCAATGAGAAGCCGCACCAAGGGCGGGGTGCCCTTGCGAGCTTGACTGCAGGTTGAACGCTGCGGCGGCCGCGGCTTGCGGGAGAAGTCAGTTCATGCGCGTGGGCGAGTGCCTACATACGTAGGCCGGGCGTCCAAGGCCGCTGCGCAGAGGCATGCCCGCAGTCAGCCGGGTGGCTCCTGGCCTTCGCCCTTGCTGCGCTCGCTCTGCTCCATGGTGCCCGAGCGCAGGAGGTCGCCAGCCTCGTCGGCGACCACGGCTTCGCTGAAGTAATAGCCCTGTGCAAGCGTGGTGGAGCCCGTCGAGTGCAGAAAGGCCCGCTGCGCTTCCGTCTCCAGACCCTCGACGATGATGCCGATGCGGGCCTCCCGCGCCAGGTTCATGATGGCGCGAACGGTCGCAGCGCTGTCGGGGTCGTCGATGGCCCGCTTGAGCATCGATTGCGCGATCTTCAGGTGGTTGACTCGGTAGGTCCGCAGGTATTCGAACGACGAATACTCGGTACCGAAGTCGTCGATGGCAATCCGCACGCCGAGTGCCCGCAGCTGTGGCAGCACGTCGTTGTGGCTCCACGTCATCTGGGCCAGCGTCGACTCCGTCACGTCGAACTCCAGGTCGGAAGGGTTGAGCTGCCACTTCGCAAGGCAATCGACCACATCGCGAACCAGCTCGGCGCCTTTTCTGAGCTGGCCGAGCGACAGGTTGATGGCCAGCACGGGCGGCGCCACGCCCTGTTGGCGCCACTGGCTCATCTGACCGCACGCCCGGTCCAGCACCCAGCGGCCCAGCGTGACGATGCTCCCGGTGCGCTCGGCAATAGGCACGAATGCGCCCGCGTCGAGCAGGCCGCGTTCGGGGTGGTTCCAGCGCAGCAGCGCTTCCACGCCCACGATCTTTCCGGAAGACAGTTCGACCTGCGGCTGGTAATAAAGCTCCAGCTCTTCGCGTTCGATCGCTTTCTTCAGGTCTTCGCCCAGCGCCACGCGGTCGCGCACTTCGTGGTCGATCTCCTCGGAGTGAAAGTGAAACTGGTTGCGCCCCTCTTCCTTCGACCGGTAGAGCGCCAGGTCGGCCTGCACGAGCATTTCGTCCGGCCCTGCGCTGCCCGCGATGTAGGGGCAGATGCCGATGCTGACGGACACATGCACCTCGTTGCCGCCCAGCATGTAGGGGCGCGCCAGTTCCGCCTGGATCTTCGCGGCCAGCGCGCCCGCGGCCGCGGGCTCGCCCATTTCGCTTTGCAGCACCGCAAACTCGTCCCCGCCCAGGCGGGCCACCACGTCGGTCTCGCGCGTGCAGTTCTTCAGGCGCTGCGCCACTTCGCGCAGCAGCAGGTCACCGGTCGGGTGGCCGTACATGTCGTTGACCGGCTTGAAGTGGTCCAGGTCGAGGTAGTGCAGCGCAAAGGGCATGGAGCCCCGCCGTGCGGCCGCATGGGCCTGGTGCAGGCGTTCGGTGAGGGTGGCGCGGTTGGCGAGCCCGGTCAGCCCGTCGGTGCGCGCCAGCCGCGCGAGCTGCTCTTCCGCCGCCTTGCGCTCCGTGACGTCGATGACGATGCCCTCGACCTCGATGAGCCGGCCTTCCTTGTCGCGGACCGGCACGTAGCGGTTTTCCACCCAGCGCCGCCCGCCGTCACCGGTGCACAGGCGGTATTCGATCGAGGCGCCTTCCGCGTCCTTCTCCAGCACGCGGGCCATCGCATCGGCAACTCCGGCCTGGTCGGCCGGGTCGATGAGCACGTCGGCCCAGTCCGGGTTCGCCATCAGGCCGGCCGGATCGTGGCCGAACTTGGTGATGTTGTGCGAGATGTAGATCAGCGGAAACGCGGGCTCGCCGCGCAGGCGGTAGAGGATGGTCGGGCTGTTCTGCACGATGATGTTGGCGTCCGACAGCTCCCGCGTGCGCTCTTCGACGGCCTGCTCGAGCATGTTCATCTTGAAGGCGGCGTCTTCCGTCATTTGCCACTTCATCGTGAGCGCACTGGCCAGCTGGCGCACCTCGATCGGATCGAACGGCTTCTTGAGCACCAGCAGGCGGTCGCGCGCGTCCAGGCGCTCGAACACCTCGACCCAAGACTGGTCCGCATAGGCCGTGCAGATCACGATCTGCAGGCGCGGGTCTACCAGCCACAGCTGCTCGATCGTCTCCACGCCGTCCCAGCCCGGGGGCATGCGCATGTCGATGAACGCCATGGCGTAGGGCTTGCCGGCCTCCAGTGCCTCGCGCACCTTGGCAAGCGCTTCCTGTCCCTGGTAGGCACTGTCCAGCACAAAGTCCACCGTGGCCTGCCTGGCCGAGGTGCCGAACAGTGCGGCCTCCATGTCGTCAAGGTCCGATGCGGTGGCCTCCGCCAGGAGAATCTTCCGGAAGTCCTCGTGGATGGCGGGCGTGTCGTCCGCCAGCAGGATGCGCCGGTTTTGCTGTTTGCTCATAGGGCTTCGTCCGCTTTCCTGATCGCAAGTCCGAGCGCGAATGCTGCGAATGTGCGTACCAAATGCCTCATGTTGCGGCTCCTTACATGATCAATGCATTAGACACTTCGACGCGCCGTTTAGCTCGGCTTCAATGCCTATTCGGGCCCACACAGTGGCTGCGAAGAAACATGCGTGTGCATGCGTTTCAGGGGAGTGAATCCGGCTGTCCGAAGCCTCGCTAGGCCAATAGCAGTAGCATGCGCAACTTCAAGCCGGTGGATCGCCCGCCGATGCTGCTCACCGACCAGCGCAATGAACTCCCTTTCGGAATCGAATGCCGTGGACAAGAAAATGCATGAGCGAAGCACGGAGAGGCGCCCGAG
The DNA here is from genome assembly GCF_023195515.1 of Variovorax sp. S12S4. Lineage (NCBI taxonomy): Bacteria > Pseudomonadati > Pseudomonadota > Betaproteobacteria > Burkholderiales > Comamonadaceae > Variovorax > Variovorax sp. S12S4. The sequence goes on along the minus strand of NZ_JALPKR020000002.1, from coordinate 977,376 downwards.
ACCGCCTGTGCGCGTCACCGTCAAGGACGCAATGATGAAGCGCGACAGCGATGTCGATACAGCGACATCCGCGCTGAGAGCCGCCGCCGACGACGTGACCGCCTGCGTCGCCGAGCTGATGCACCTCGTTGCCCCGAAAGGAGCCTCGGCGCCTGTGGACTGGCGCGGCGGCGCCGCCGATCGCATCGACGCCTGCAAGCAGTTCGGCCTTGTCGGCGAAATTCACGATGTGACCTTTCAGCTGCGGGCATTGCAACGGGCGGCCGAGCTGGCCACGCGCCGTGCACGCCGCCGCGCCGCCGAAGAGAGCGCCCGCCGCGAAGATTCCGGCAACTGAGAAAACACAGCAACACTACTGCCCGCGTGGCTGTAGTGGCGTGCCGGCGCAGTGCGCCCATAATGCGCCTCCTGCGGCCACGCCAGAGGCCGCTGAAACTGGAAGCTGTGCTCCGATCACTGCGAGCCAGCCACATTCTTTTCTGGCCTCACGGGATGACATCATGAGCGTATTGCAGATGTTTCTACCGGTGTCGGAACCAGCCCGCAGCGAGGCGCTGGAGCAGTTGAGAAGAACCCACCATCTACCGCGCCACCTCGTACGAGGCATCGGGCGCAGGACGCAAGGCGAGCCCGGACCGGTCGCTTTCGTCGGCCCGATGCAGGGCCAGCAACAGGCATCGTCGCCGGCCTTGCGTACGCCGGCCGCGCCGGAATAGGCACTCGGCATCTCGAAGGCCAGTAGCGCCCCAAGCTGACGGGAGAACTGTCAGGACTCTTGTCCTTTGCTGCGAGATCGCACCGCTTCCTTCGCAAGGTCGATGAACGCGCGCGTCTTTGCGGGAGGGGCGATGTTGCCCGGATAGGCCGCGTAGAGAAACATGCGGCCCGACGCCCAGCCAGGAAAAAGACGAACAAGGCGCCCGGCTTCCACCTCGGCGCGGACGTTTGCCGTACTCGGAAAAAAAGAGATGCCCGCGCCCTGGCGCACCAGTTGCAGCACGGCGTCCGTGCTCGCCGCCGATATCGATCCGCGCAGCTTCACACGCACCTTTCGGCCGCCGCGCTCGAGATCGATCGACCACGGAGCCGGCAGCAGCGACAGCGCAATCCACTCGTGCTTCGCGAGCTCCTCTGGCTTGCGCGGCGTGCCATGGCGGGCGAGATAGCTGGGCGCGGCGACGGTCCAAAGCCCGAGTTCCTCGAGCACCACCGCGCGAAGGCCGGAATCGGCCATCGGCCCGATGCGGATCGTGAGGTCGAAGTGCTCGGCAATCACATCGAGTTTGCGGTCGGTGGGCACATAGTCCACGCGCATTGCCGGATAGCGCTCGCTATACGCCGCGATCCAGCTCGCGACCATGCCGGCCGATGCTTGCGGGCTGGTGAGCCGCAACGTACCCGAAGGTTGCGCGCGCCCGCTGCGTGCCCGCTCCATCGCAGCCTCCGCACCGGCCAGCAGCTCACGGCAGTCGGCGAGAAACGCAACCCCTGCTTCGGTGATGGCGAGCTTGCGCGTGGATCGCTGCAAAAGCTGCGTGCCCAGTTCACGCTCGAGCAACGCCACCGCCTGGCTCACCGCGGACTTGGTCGTGTTCAGGCGTTCGGCAGCGGCGGTGAAGGTGCCGGCCTCGGCCACCGCGACGAAGGCCGCCAGGCGGCCGAAGGAGATGGCAGGAGCCTTCATGCGATTGTTCTCCACAACTGGACAATGAATTCTGTCGCAGGCGCTTTCTGGAAACAACCGCAGCGCGCACCATGGCACCCATCGCAACATCACCCATGAAGGAAACCGCCATGTATGTACTTCTCGGCTCCAACGGCAACATCAGCTCCAAAGTCGCGGCACTGTTGCTCGCGCAAGGCATGGCCGTACGCGTTGTCGGCCGCCATGCGGGATCGCTCGCTTCCCTGAAGGCCGCGGGCGCGGACATCGCGGCTGGCGACATCGGCGATGCGGGCTTCCTGGCCCGCGCATTCGCTGGTGCCACGGCCGTCTACACGATGATCCCTACCGATTACGCAGCGGACGATATGCTTGCGGAGCAAGATCGGCTGGGCGATGCCATCACGCGCGCAATCGCCGCGGCCGAGGTGAAACGCGTCGTGAATCTCAGCAGCGTCGGCGCGCATGTGAGCGCGGGAACCGGACCGATCGCGGGCCTGCATCGGCAGGAGCAGCGCCTCGACCAACTCGCCGGCGTGGACGTGCTGCACGCGCGGCCCGGCTACTTCTTCGAGAACCACCTGGCCGCGATAGAGATGATCCGCAGCATCGGCGCGTACGCGGACATGACCGCGCCCAATTCGCCGCTGCCGATGGTGGCCACGGCCGACATCGCGCAAGTCATAGCGCGCGAGTTGGGCACGCCCTCGGGCAAGGGCAAGCGCGTGCTCCATCTGCGTGCGCCAAGCCTCTACACGATGAAGGAAGCGACGGCGTTGCTCGGCAAGGCCATCGGCAGGCCGGACCTCGCGTATGTCCAATCCGATCCGGCGCAAGCCAAGGCGGTGCTGATGCAGCAGGGCTTCTCGGCGAACGCCGCCGCGCAGTTGGCGGAAATGAGCGAGGCATTCTCTTTGGGACGCCTGGACGGCGAGTACGACAAGGGCCCTACCGAGATCACCCCGACGACGCTCGCGGATTTTGCGGCCAGGGTTTTCAGGCCGGCGTTCGAGACCACCTGAGGTGGTCTTCACACGCAGCGAAATGCTTCCTATCCTGCGGAGTGATTTAACCGGTCAAGGAGTTCTGACATGAACCCGGCAACCCCGCAACGGCTGCGCTTGTCCGGCGGCACGGAGCTGGCCTTCATCACGGCGGGGAGGCCTCCAAGCCCACCGTACTGCTCCTGCACGGATTTCCGAGCTCCGCGCGCGAGTTTCGGGACGTCATACCCGAGCTGTCGCAAGTCGCTCATGTGATCGCGCCCGACCTTCCCGGCTTTGGCCAGTCCGATGTTCTGCCGTCGCCTTCATTTGCAGCGTTCAGCGATGCGATTCTCGAACTGCTGGATCGACTGGCGATCAAGCGTCGCTTGATCTACCTGCATGACTCGGGCGCGGCCGTCGGCCTTCAGATTGCCATGCGCGCGCCGGAGTTGGTTGCGGGGCTCGTCATCCAGAACGCGAACGCGCATCGAACCGGCTTCGGCCCCGTCTGGGACGCCCAATTGAAGCTCTGGTCGAATCCGACCAAGGAGAACGAGGCAGCCGCGGCCGTCGAACTGACCTTCGAGTTCACGCGCGAGCAATACACCGGCGGCCTGCCGGAAGAAGTCGCCGCCACGATCAGAGGCGGAACCTGGGTGGAGGACTGGAGGGTGATGAACCTTCCCGGGCGCATGGAAACCCAGCGCGCGCTCATTGCCGACTACAAGAACCACGCCGCGCGTTTCGATGTGATCGCGAAGTACCTGAAAGAATGGCAACCGCCCGCGCTCATGCTGTGGGGCCGTCACGACCCCTACTTCGATATCGCTGAAACGCTGTCGTGGATGCAGGACCTGCCGCGCATGGAAGCGCATGTTTTCGACGGCGGGCATTTCCTGCTCGAGACGCACGCGGCCGCTGCCGTGGCGCTCATGCTTGACTTCATCAGCCGCACGCAACGTGGCGGCATCTGAACTTGGTGTGCGGTGGTGCCTTCGACAGGAATCGAACCTGTATCTGAGTCTTAGGAGGACCCCGTTCTATCCATTGAACTACGAAGACGCGGTAGACGGCCCGAACTTTACCAGTTCGCTTGCGGCTCGAACTGCCCCTTGCTTTGGGGGCGGCAGCGCTCAGCGCAGGCCGACGCGCGAGGCGTGCCAGCGCAGCGCGGCTGCGCGCGCCGGGTCGGAGGCTTCGATGCGGTCGGCGCGCGTTTGAAGGGCGCGCATTTCTTCGACCTCGCTGATGATCTTGCCTGGGCTCAGCAGGGCCTGAACGAGCACGCTTGCTTCTTCTGCAAGCGCCTTGAGCGCGCCAGCCAAGCCACTGCCGAATGTGCTCGCGCTGGACGATCGGTCAAGGGTAGACATAAAAGGGACTCCTGGATCTGGTGAGTGGGTAGACCCCTCTATTCTAGGGTTTACCCGAATACACCCTGGAGCGGGGGAAATGGGCACCCGCACGCACCGGGAGTGGGCTCCGCGCGGCTCGCTTGCGCAGCCCGTCCAACCACACGGCGCGGGCTAACCCCAAGACAAAATCTTTGAAAAGTTGACCATGGTCAAGCAAGCGATGTTCGTGCTGCGCGCACCATCTGCCCTGTTCGCATCTCGGCTCAGATTCTTTAAAAAATAGAGCGCACCCTTACACAGGAGACAACATGATGAAGAACTTCTTTTCGCGTGCCCACGCTTGCCGGGCCAAAGTCTTTACCGCTGCCATGCTGGCACTCGCGGCCACTGCACCAGCTGCAGCATGGGAACCCGCCAAGCCGGTGGAGTTCGTGATTCCAGCGGGCACCGGCGGAGGCGCCGACCAGATGGGCCGATTGCTGCAGGGCATCGTCATCAAGTACAAGCTGATGAAAGAGCCGCTGATCGTCGTCAACAAGTCGGGAGGCGCGGGCGCCGAAGGCTTTCTGGCGGTGAAGGAAGCCAAGGGCGATCCGCACAAGATCATCATCTCGCTGTCGAACCTGTTCACCACGCCCATGGCCACCGGCGTGCCCTTCAACTGGAAGGACATGACGCCTGTAGCGATGCTGGCGCTCGACCAGTTCGTGCTGTGGACCAATGCCGAGCAGCCGTACAAGAGCGCCGCGGAGTACATCGCGGCAGCCAAGGCGGCGGGACCGAGCAAGTTCAAGATGGCTGGCACCGGCTCCAAGCAGGAAGACCAGATCATCACCGTGGCGCTCGAGAAGGCCACCGGCACCAAGTTCATCTATGTGCCGTTCAAGGGCGGCGGCGAAGTGGCGGTGCAGCTGGTGGGCGGCCATGTGCAGTCGACCGTGAACAACCCGATCGAGGCCGTGGCCCAGTGGCGCGCGGGCAAGCTGCGTGCGCTGTGCGTGTTCGACGACGAGCGCATGCCGTTCAAGGCCAAGGTGACCGAGACGCAGTCGTGGAACGACATTCCCACCTGCAAGGAAGCCGGTGTTCCCACCAAGTACACGATGCTGCGTGGCATCTTCATGGCCCCGGGCGTCACGCCCGAGCAGCGCGCTTTCTATGTCGACCTGCTGACCAAGATCGCAGCCACGCCCGACTGGAAGGAATACATGGAGAAGGGCGCGTTCAACCCGACGTTCATGACGGGCGAACCCTTCACCAAGTGGCTGACCGAAGCGGAAGCCACGCACCGCACGCTGATGAGCGAAGCCGGTTTCCTGGCCAGCAGCAAGTAGCAGCAATCGAGCGCCCTGCAGCGCTCCTTGCCTGAGGACGCGGCCGCCGCCGATACGCGGCGGGCGGGGCGCTGCACTCTCGTTTCTTTCCCGGTACATACACACGAACGATGAGGTCTCCATGGAGCACGACGAGAATTCCGAAGGCGCGGCACGCACCGGCGTAGCGACCAACGTGGTCGAGGCGGTGGTTGCAGCGGTCCTGCTGGCAATAGGCCTTGTAGTCATCGTCGAGAGCCAGAGGCTGGGCTCCGGCTGGACCAGCGACGGCCCCGGCGCGGGTTACTTTCCCTTCTACATCGGCGCGATCATCGCGATCTCCGGCGCCGGCATCCTGTACCAGGCGCTGCTGGGCAAAGAGAAGAAGACCGAAATCTTCGTCGACTCCGTGCAGCTCAAGCGCGTGCTGTCGGTGCTTCTGCCGGCCATCGTGTACGTACTCGCAATCTCCTTGCTCGGGCTGTACCTGGCGTCGGCGATCTACATCGCGCTCTTCATGGTGTTTCTCGGCAAGTACTCGTGGGTGAAGAGCGTCATCGCGGCACTGGTCGTCAACACGGTTTTCTTCTTCATGTTCGAGGTGTGGTTCAAGGTGCCGCTGTTCAAGGGCGCTCTCGATCCCCTCCGATTCCTCGGCTACTGAATTTCACGGAGCAAACGCGAAATGGAAGAAATCAGCGCCCTGCTGCAGGGCTTCTCGGTGATCCTCACCCCCATGAACATCGGCCTGATGTTCGTCGGCATCATCCTGGGGGTACTGATCGGCGTGCTCCCGGGGCTCGGCGGCGCCAACGGCGTGGCCATTCTGCTGCCCCTCACGTTCACGATGTCGCCCACCTCGGCGATCATCATGCTGTCGTGCATCTACTGGGGGGCGCTGTTCGGCGGCGCCATCACCTCCATTCTGTTCAACATTCCGGGCGAGCCGTGGTCGGTGGCCACCACCTTCGACGGCTACCCGATGGCGCAGCAGGGCAATGCAGGCGCCGCGCTCACCACGGCGTTCACCTCGTCGTTCATCGGCGCGCTGCTGGCGGTGATCATGATCACCTTCCTGGCGCCGCTGGTGGCCAAGTTTGCGCTGAAGTTTGGCTCGCCCGAATTCTTTGCGGTGTACCTGCTCACCTTCTGCAGCTTCGTGGGCATGGGCAAGGGGTCGCCGTTCAAGATCCTGGCGTCCATGGCGCTCGGCTTTGCGCTGGCGAGCGTGGGCATGGATACGGTCACGGGCCAACTGCGACTCACCTTCGGCCAACCCGAGCTGATGCGAGGTTTCGACTTCCTGATTGCGGTGATCGGCCTGTTCGGCATCGGCGAAATCCTGCTGTCGATGGAAGAGGGCCTCAAGTTCTCCGGCAAGACCGCGAAGATCGATCCGAAGGTGGTGCTGCAGACCTGGAAGCAGCTGCCGCAGTACTGGGTCACGTCGCTGCGCAGTTCGCTCATCGGCATCTGGATGGGCATCACGCCCGGCGGCGCCACCCCGGCCTCGTTCATGGCCTATGGCCTGGCCAAGAAAATGTCCAAGCGCGGCTCCAAGTTCGGCACTGGCCAAATGGAAGGCGTGGTTGCGCCCGAGACCGCGGCGCACGCCGCAGGCACCAGCGCGCTGCTGCCGATGCTGGCGCTGGGCATTCCGGGTTCGCCCACGGCCGCAGTGCTGCTGGGCGGCCTGCTGATCTGGGGCCTGCAACCCGGGCCGCTGCTGTTCGTCGAGCAGAAAGACTTCGTCTGGGGGCTCATCGCCAGCATGTACCTGGGCAACATCGTCGGCCTCATCGTGGTGTTGAGCACGGTGCCGCTGTTCGCCTCGATCCTGCGCATTCCGTTCTCGATCATTGCGCCAGTAATCATCGTGATCTGCGCCATTGGCGCCTACACGGTGCACAACGCGATGCTCGACATCTGGTTCATGCTCGGCTTCGGCGTGGTGGGGTATCTGTTCAAGAAGCTCGACTTCCCGCTGGCGCCGCTGGTGCTGGCGCTGGTGCTCGGCGACAAGGCCGAAGACTCGTTCCGCCAGGCCATGCTGGTCTCGCAGGGCGATGTGATGATCATGTTCTCCAACCCGCTGGTCGGTGGCATCACCACCCTGGCGCTGGTGCTGCTGTTCTGGCCGCTGATCTCGAAGGTGCTGGCCTTCATCAAGCCGAAGAAGCCGGACGAGTTTGCCGTCGAGCGTCCCGTGGACTGACCGGAGAACAACCAACATGCCAGTGATTGCACTCACCCAGGAGATGGGCTCCCTCGCCAAGGACGTGTCGCAGCGCCTTGCCGAGCAGCTCGGCCTCGAGATCATGCGCCACGAGACGATCGAGCGCGTGGCCGACCGCATGCAGGTACCGACCAGCTTCATCGGCCGCCTGCGCGACGGCAAGGCCGGCTTTGTCGAACGGCTCACCGCCGACAAGCGCAGCCTCGCGCTCTACACGGCCGAAGAACTCTTTGCACTGGCGGACCGCGGCAACGTGGTGCTGCGCGGCTGGGGCGCCACCTGCCTGCTGCGGCCTGTGCCGCACGTGGTGTGCGTGCGCATCACCCGCTCGATGAAGAATCGCGTCGCATGGCTGATGGCGCACCTGGAAACCGACGACGCCGAGTTTGCCGAGGCCGAAATCCGGCGCAGCGACGACGCGCACGCGGCGCGCATGCATGCGCAGTTCGGCGTGACATGGGGCGACCCGGTGCTCTACGACCTGGTGCTCAACACAGATCGCATTTCGGTGGACAGCTGCGTGGCGCAGATCCGCGCGCTGGTCGAGCGGCCGGAGTTTGCCGAAACACCGGCCTCGCGCGCACTGCTGGCCAACATGACGCTTGCGGCGCGCGTGAAGTCGGCGCTGAAGGACGACGAGGCGACCAGCGACATCCGCGTGACCGTCGAGGCCGACCAGGGCAAGGTAAAGCTGAGCGGCATCGTTCTCAATGCGGAAGAGCGCGCGCTTACGGAGGACGTGGCCTCCAAAGTGGGCGGCGTAAGCAGCGTGGACAACGCGCTGCGCCTGATGACCGTTCCGCGCCGCTTCGCGTCGTCCAAGCAGACCTGAATTCCGCGCGCGACTGGGCGACTGCCTAGATCTTTCCGCGCTTGCGCAGGCGGCTAAGGGTTTCTGCGGAGAGGTTGAGATACGACGCAAGCTCCTTGCTGGGAATGCGGTCTTCCAACTCGGGGTGCTTGCGCATGAATCGGTGCACGCGCCCGGGTGCATCGAGCAGATGCAGCGTGATGGTGTGCGCCATGATTTCGCTCATGCCGCGCATCACGCAGTACTCGAACAGCTCTTTCGTTTCAGGGTGGCGGTTCAGGAACGCGATCCACTCCTTCAGCGGCAGGCTGGCCACCCGGGCCTTGGTGACGCACACGATGCCGTAGGGCGTGGGCGTGCCCAGCCGCAGGGCCGCGTAGCTGGTTTCCATGTCGTGCGCGTCGGCAAAGCGCAGGATCATTTCCTTGCCCTCGGGGTTGCTCACCACCCGCTTGAGGATGCCGTCGAGGATGAAGTACTGCTCCATCTCGCGCACGCCCTGGTGCAGCAGAAAGTCGCCCTTGTTGCCGTCCACGATGACGAGATGGGTTTCCAGCTCGGCGCGTTCGCTCTCGCTCAGGTCCTTGAGAAGGATGTTCTGCCGGAGCTGCGCGCGAATGATGTTTTTCTCCGGATGGTTTTCCAACAAAGTCATGGGGCCCGTCTTGCTCGAATTCGCAACAACAACTTCTGGTTCATCTGGCTGGTGCCGTTTTCCGGAAAGTTGACCGAGGTCAACGCCCGAAAGACATGCCCCCGAATCATAGTCCCGGCTCGGGCCTCGGCCATTCACCCAAGCAAGAAGGAGAGACATGTCTTCAGTAAGAACGGATAAAGAGGCATCCACGACCCTCGACGACGCCCTCAAGCCAAAGAACAAGGCTGCCGAAGGCGACGCGGTCGTGCTCGCACTCAAGCAACCGCCGGAAGAGGCGCACGACAACACGATCGACGGCTTCCACCTGGTCATCGATGCGCTGAAGCTGAACGATATCGACACGATCTTCGGCTTGCCGGGCATCCCGATCACCGACCTGACGCGCATGGCCCAGGCAGAAGGCCTGCGCGTCATCTCGTTCCGCCACGAGCAGCATGCGGGCAATGCCGCGGCGGCTGCGGGCTTTCTCACGCAAAAGCCGGGCATCTGCCTCACGGTGTCCGCGCCGGGCTTCCTGAACGGCCTGACGGCGCTGGCCAACGCCACCACCAATTGCTTCCCGATGATTCTCATCAGCGGCTCGAGCGAGCGCGAGATCGTCGACCTGCAGCAAGGCGACTACGAAGAGATGGACCAGCTGGCCATCGCCAAGCCGCTGTGCAAGGCCGCGTTCCGCGTGCTGCACGCCGAAGACATCGGCGTGGGCATTGCACGGGCCATCCGCTCGGCGGTGTCGGGCCGCCCCGGCGGCGTGTACCTCGACCTGCCGGCCAAGCTGTTTGCGCAGACCATGGACGCCGAGGCCGGTCGCAGGTCGCTCATCAAGGTGGTCGATCCGGCCCCGCGCCAGATTCCGGCGCCCGATGCGGTGCAGCGCGCGCTCGACCTGCTCAAGGGCGCCAAGAAGCCGCTGATCCTGCTCGGCAAGGGTGCCGCCTACGCACAGGCCGATGCCGATATCCGCGCGCTGATCGAGAAGACCGGCATTCCCTACCTGCCGATGTCGATGGCCAAGGGCCTGTTGCCCGACACGCATGCGCAATCGGCCGCGGCGGCGCGCTCCTATGTGCTGCAAGAAGCCGACGTGGTGATGCTGGTGGGCGCGCGCCTCAACTGGCTGCTGTCGCACGGCAAGGGCAAGACCTGGGGCCAGGAGAAGGGCGCCAAGCAGTTCATCCAGATCGACATCGCACCGACCGAGATCGACAGCAACGTGGCCATTGCCGCGCCGGTAATCGGCGACATCGGCTCCTGCGTGGCGGCGCTGCTTGCTGGTGTCGATGCCAAGTGGGCCAAGCCGCCGGCCGAATGGACCGGCGCCATTGCCGAGCGCAAGGACAAGAACCTGTCGAAGATGGCCGTGACGCTGGCCGCGCGGCCCTCGCCGATGAACTTCCACAGCGCGCTGAGCGTGATTCGCGACCAGGTGAAGGCCCGGCCCGACGCCATTGTGGTGAACGAGGGCGCCAACACGCTCGACTTCGCGCGCAGCATCGTCGACATGTACGAGCCGCGCAAGCGCCTGGACGTGGGCACGTGGGGAATCATGGGCATCGGCATGGGCTTTGCCGTGGCGGCCGCGGTGGTCACCGACAAGCCGGTGATTGCCATCGAAGGCGATAGCGCCTTCGGCTTCAGCGGCATGGAGGTGGAAACCATCTGCCGCTACAACCTGCCGATCTGCATCGTCGTGTTCAACAACAACGGTGTCTACCGCGGCACCGACGTCAACCCGAGCGGTACGCCCGACGTGGCGCCCACCGTGTTCGTGAAGAACGCGCGGTACGACAAGCTGATGGAAGCCTTCGGCGGCGTGGGGGTCAACGCCACCACCGCGGACGAACTGCAGAAGGCGCTGGCCGAAGCCGTGGCTTCCCGCCGCCCCACGCTCATCAACGCCGTGATCGACGAGACCGCCGGCACCGAGAGCGGCCGCATCACCAGCCTCAATCCGGCCACGGCCAAGAAGAAGTAATCCGTTCCATTCAACCAGGAGATCGCAGCAATGAGCAGCAACAACAAACCCCTCAACGGCATCAAGATCATCGACTTCACGCACGTGCAAGCCGGTCCGGCATGCACGCAGATGCTGGCCTGGTTCGGCGCCGACGTGATCAAGGTCGAGCGCCCGGGCGCCGGCGACGTCACGCGCAGCCAGCTGCGTGACATCCCGAATGTCGACGCGCTGTACTTCACCATGCTCAACAGCAACAAGCGCTCGATCACGCTGGACACCAAGAAGCCCGAAGGCAAGGCGGTGCTGGAAAAGCTGATCCGCGAATCCGATGTGCTGGTGGAAAACTTCGGCCCCGGCGCGCTCGACCGCATGGGCTTTACCTGGACGCGCATCCAGGAACTGAACCCCAAGATGATCGTCGCCTCGGTCAAGGGCTTCAGCGACGGCCACCACTACGAAGACCTGAAGGTGTACGAGAACGTGGCGCAGTGCGCCGGCGGCGCCGCCTCCACCACCGGCTGGTGGAAGGGCGAAAACTCGGTGCCCACCATTTCGGCGGCGGCGTTGGGCGACTCCAACACCGGCATGCACCTGGCCATCGGCATCCTGACGGCCATCATCGGCCGCCAGCAAACGGGCAAGGGCCAGAAGGTGGCCTGCTCGATGCAGGACGCCGTGCTCAACCTGTGCCGCGTGAAGATGCGCGACCAGCAGCGCCTGGACAGCGTGGGCTACCTGGAGGAATACCCCCAGTACCCGCACGAGATGGACGCCTTCAAGGACAAGGTGGTGCCGCGCGGCGGCAATGCCGGCGGCGGCGGCCAGCCGGGCTGGATCTTGAAGTGCAAGGGCTGGCAGACCGACCCCAACGCCTACATCTACTTCACGGTGCAGGGCCATGCCTGGGACCCGATCTGCGACGCGCTCGGCAAGCCCGAATGGAAGACCGACCCGGACTACATGACCCCTAAGGCCCGTCAGCCGCACATCGACCAGATCTTCGCAACCATCGAGGACTTCATCAAGGACAAGACCAAGTTCGAGGCTGTGGACATCTTCCGCAAGCACGATATTCCTTGCGCCCCGGTGCTGTCGATGAAGGAACTGCTGCACGACGAGTCGCTGCGCAAGAGCGGCTCCATCGTCGAAGTGCCGCACAAGGAGCGCGGCAGCTACTGGACCATCGGCAGCCCGATCAAGTTCTCGGACCTCAAGCCCGAGGTCACCGCCTCGCCGCTCTTGGGCGAGCACACTGACGAAGTGCTGGCCGAACTGGGCTACACCAAGGAACAGATCGCCAACCTGAAGGAAGCAAAAGCCGTGTAGCGGCTCCCCGGCTTCGCCGCTCCCACGGCGGGCGGAGCCGGGAATCGACATTGAAGCGCCAGAGGTAAACATGCAAGCGAACGTTGATTTCAAGCAGCTCGTCGAAGGCGCCGGCGACGCGATCATGGTGTGCGATGCGAAAGGAGCGATCACGCTCTGGAACCGCGCCGCCGAGCGGATCTTCGGCTTTACCGAAGCCGAGGCACTGGGCCAGTCGCTCGACATGATCATTCCCCAGCGGCAGCGCCAGCGCCACTGGGACGGTTACCACAAGACCATGGAAACCGGCATCACCAAGTACGGAGCCGACCTGCTGCGCGTCCCCGCGCTGCACAAGGACGGGCACACGCTGTCGATCGCCTTCACGGTGTCGATGCTGTTCTCGGAGGATCGCGAGGTCACGGGCATCGTTGCCATCGTGCGAGACGAAACCGCCCGCTTTGCCGAAGAGCGTAAATTGCGCGCTCGACTGCAAGAAGCAGAGACCACGATCAAAGGAGACAGCTGATGAGCAAGGCACTTGAGGGCGTTCGCATTCTCGACTTCACCCATGTCCAGTCTGGCCCCACCTGCACCCAGCTGCTGGCGTGGTTCGGCGCCGACGTGATCAAGGTGGAGCGCGCCGGCGAAGGCGACGCAACGCGCGCACAGCTGCGCGACATTCCCGGTGTGGACAGCCTCTACTTCACGATGCTGAACCACAACAAGCGCTCGATCACGCTGGACACCAAGAAGCCCAAGGGCAAGCAGGTGCTCGACTCGCTGATCAAGACGTGCGACGTGCTGGTGGAAAACTTCGCACCCGGCGCGCTCGACCGCATGGGCATTACCTGGGCCCACATCCAGGAGCTGAACCCGCGCATGATCGTGGCCTCGGTCAAGGGCTTCGGCCCCGGCAAGTACGAGCACTGCAAGGTGTACGAGAACGTGGCGCAGTGCGCGGGCGGCGCGGCGTCGACCACGGGCTTCGAAGACGGACCGCCGGTGGTCACGGGCGCGCAGATCGGCGACAGCGGCACCGGCCTGCACCTGGCGCTGGGCATCGTGGCGGCGCTCTATCAGCGCAACAACACGGGCCGCGGCCAGCAGGTGCTCGCGCCCATGCAGGACGCGGTGCTGAACCTCTGCCGCGTGAAGATGCGCGACCAGCAGCGGCTGGAGCGCACCGGCACCATGCACGAGTACCCGCAGTACCCCGACGGCAAGTTTGGCGACGCGGTGCCGCGCGCGGGCAATGCATCGGGCGGCGGCCAGCCGGGCTCCATTCTCAAGTGCAAGGGCTGGGAAACCGACCCCAACGCGTACATCTACTTCATCACTCAGGGTGCGGTGTGGCCGGCTGTGTGCAAGGTCATCGGCGAAGAAGGCTGGATTACCGACGAGGCCTATGCCACGCCGGCGGCGCGCCTGCTGCACCTGAAGCCGATCTTCGCGCGCATCGAGCAATGGACCATGACCAAGACCAAGTTCGAGGCCATGGACATCCTCAACCAGTACGACATTCCGTGCGGGCCGATTCTTTCGATGAAGGAAATCGCCGCCGACGAGTCGCTGCGCGAGACCGGCACCATCGTCGAGGTGGACCACCCCACCCGCGGCAAGTACCTGACGGTGGGCAACCCGATCAAGATGTCCGACAGCCCGACCGAAGTGACGCGCTCGCCGCTTCTCGGCGAGCACACCGAAGAAGTGCTGACGCAGCTCGGCTATACGGCGGGCGACGTTGCGGCGCTGCGCGCCGAGGGCGTGATCTAAGCTTGAGCTGAAGAAACGCTGTCTTTGAAGGCCGGAAGAATTGCGGGTGCGAATTCACCCGCTTCGGGAATTCACGGCCATTTATGTATAACTTATCGCGAATGTATTCAATAAAATAGTTTAACTATTATTTATCGATCATCGAATCTACATTTTGATCATGCCGACACGCAAAACATTTGCCGCACGGCGTTCAATTTCTAGGAGAAATTTCATGATCGATGATTTGCCGGTTCAATATTGGAGCAGTGAAACGGAGCGCAATGCCTACAACGCAGCGTTCTATGAGTTGGGTTTCCGCTGGCATTGGGATCGCGAAATCTACTGCCAGCTGCTGCGCCAGAGCCAGGACGGCATCGAGCGCGTGTGCAATTACCTGGCCGACCACCAGCCGCATCTTTTGCGCGCCTACGACGCCAAATTTCTGGCTGAAGTGATCGAGCAGAAGAAGGAAGAGCATCAAAAGCGGGAGCTCGAAGCCGGCGCCATGAAAAAGCGCTATTTCAATTGGGCCGAAAGCCGCGGCGCCGAACTCGGCGCCTGAAATTGCCATGAATATCCACGAATACCAAGGCAAGGACGTATTGCGCAAATACGGCGTGCCCACGCCGCGTGGATATGCATGCTTTTCGCCCGACGAGGCAGCCGATGCCGCCACGCGGCTCGGTGGCCGGGCCTGGGTGGTCAAGGCGCAGATTCATGCCGGCGGCCGCGGCAAGGGCGGCGGTGTCCGGCTGGCCTGGTCGGCAGCCGAAGTGCGGCGCCACGCCGACGAGTTGCTGGGCATGACCTTGAGAACGCACCAGACCGGCCCCGAAGGCCGCCTGGTCAAGCGCCTGCTGGTCGAGGAGAGCGTCGAGATCGAGAAGGAGTTCTATCTCGGCATGGTGGTCGACCGGGAGTCGCGCCGCATTGCGCTGATGGCGTCGAGCGAAGGCGGCATGGACATCGAAGAGGTTGCGGCGCGCACGCCGGAAAAAATCCGCAAGCTGCTCATCGACCCCGCCACAGGCGTGAAGGCGGCCGAGGCCGACGGCCTGGCACGCGACATCGGCTTTTCCGGAAAGGCGATGCTGCAGGTGCGCACGCTGGTGCAAAGCCTCTACCAGGCCTTCGATGCCAGCGATGCATCGCTGGCCGAGATCAACCCGCTGGTGCTGACGCGCGACGGCCGCGTGATGGCGCTGGACGCCAAGTTCAACTTCGATCCCAACGCGCTCTTCCGCCAACCGGAGATCGCCGCGATGCGCGATTTCGACGAGGAAGACCCAGCCGAGGTGGAAGCTTCGAAGTTCGATCTTTCCTACATTCCGCTCGGCGGCGACATCGGCTGCCTGGTGAATGGCGCGGGCTTGGCAATGGCCACGATGGACGCGATCAAGCTCTACGGCGGATCGCCGGCCAATTTTCTGGACGTGGGCGGCGGCGCCACCGCCGAGAAGGTGACGGAAGCCTTCAAGCTGATGCTGCGCAACCCGAATCTGCGGGCCATCCTGGTCAACATCTTCGGCGGCATCATGAAGTGCGACGTGATTGCGCGCGGCATCATCGCCGCGGCGCGCGAGGTCGATCTATCGGTGCCACTGGTGGTGCGCATGAAGGGCACCAACGAAACCCTGGGGCGAACCATCCTCGGGCAATCGGGGCTTCCGATCATTTCTGCCAACGACATGGCGGATGCGGCCCAGACGGTTGTGGCTGCGGCTCGTCGGGGGCTCGATGAAGGGTCGCTGCTTGATTTGCCGGGTCGTGCGTTCAGGGCGGCGCACCCGCCGACGGGGTACCTTTCTCCGCGAATGTCCCCCGGGGCTGCGCCCCTCCTCCTTTATTTCGCTGCGCAAGGCACCCCATCGACGTGTGCGTGATGAACGGCGGTCGTTGATCGGCTGTGCACCCGCCCTGAATAGCAGCACCAAAGACGGCAGCGCCAAAGAACAGCAGCGCCAAGAACAAGAGACGGAGAGCTGAGACATGTCGATCCTGATCAACAAGCACACCCGCGTGATCACCCAAGGTATCACCGGCAAGACAGGACAGTTCCACACCGCCATGTGCCGCGACTACGGCCACGGCCAGAAGTGCTTCGTCGCCGGAGTCAACCCCAACAAGGCAGGCAAGTCATTCGACGGCATCCCGGTCTTCGGCACAGTGAAAGAAGCCAAGGCCGAGACCGGTGCCACCGTGTCGGTCATCTATGTGCCACCACCCTTCGCGGCTGCCGCCATCGACGAGGCTGTCGATGCCGGCCTCGACCTCGTCGTGTGCATTACCGAAGGCATTCCGGTGCGCGACATGATCCGCACACGGCACCGCATGGAGGGTAGCAAGACCCTGCTGCTCGGACCCAATTGCCCAGGCCTCATCACGCCCGACGAAATCAAGATCGGGATCATGCCCGGCCACATTCACCAGAAGGGCCGCATCGGCGTGGTGTCGCGCTCGGGCACGCTCACCTACGAGGCCGCGAGCCAGCTTGCGAGCTTTGGCATCGGGCAATCGACCGTCGTCGGCATTGGCGGCGATCCGGTCGGCGGGCTGCGGCACGTCGACGTGCTGAAGATGTTCAACGACGACCCTCGCACCGACGCCGTGATCATGGTCGGAGAAATCGGCGGCAACGACGAAGAGATCTGCGCGCGCTGGATCAAGGACCACATGCAAAAGCCCGTGGTCGGCTTCATTGCCGGTGCGAGCGCACCGCCCGGCAAGCGCATGGGCCATGCGGGCGCCATCGTCTCCGGTGGCAAGGGCACCGCGCAGGAAAAGCTCGCGGTCATGAAGGAGTGCGGCATTCACGTGACCGACAACCCCGCCGAGATGGGAAAGCTGCTCGCGTCGCTCGTGGTTCCCGACTACCTGCCTTTCGACTGAGCCCTGCAAAAACCACTCCAACAGAAACCAAGGAAGGCACGACATGCAGCAGCAAGCAAGCACAACAGCAACAGCGATGGGTCCGTTTCGAGCACGGCGGTGAAACCGGCTTCGGCACGCTCGACGGCGACACCGTGCACGAGCACCGCGGCAACATGTTCGACCGCCCCGAGCCCACCGGCCGCGTGTTCGTGCTCTCGGGCGTGCGGCTGCTCACGCCCACCGAGCCGACCAAGGTCATCGCGCTGTGGAACAACTTTCACGCACTCGGCGAAAAGCTCCAGCTGCCGGTGCCTGCGGAGCCGCTCTACCTGCTGAAGTCGCCCAACTCCTATCTCTCGCCCGGCGCGGACATTCGCAAGCCCCTGTGCGACGGCAAGGTCGTGTTCGAGGGCGAGCTCGGCATCGTCATCGGCAAGACCTGCACCGCAGTGCCCGAGGCCGAAGCGCTCAGCCATGTGTTCGGCTACACCTGCGCCAACGACGTGACGGTGGCCGACATACTGAACCGCGACGCTTCCTTCGCGCAGTGGGTGCGGGCCAAAGGCTTCGACACCTTCTGCCCGATGGGTCCGGTGGTGGCCACCGGCCTCGACCCCGCCACGCTGACAGTGACCACGCTGCTCAACGGCGAGGTGCGCCAGAACTATCCGATCAGCGATATGCGCTTTTCGGTCCAGCAACTCGTGAGCCTGATCTCCCTCGACATGACGCTGTACCCCGGCGACGTGATCCTGTGCGGCACTTCCATCGGCGTTGGTTCGATGAAGCCCGGCAGCCTTGTCGAGGTGGAGATCGGCGGCATCGGCAGGCTCGGCAACCGCTTCGGCTGATGCCTGCCCGCGCACAAAGAATCAACAACTTGGGGATCGACATGAAGATAGCAGTCATCGGAGCGGGCGCCATCGGCGGCCTGGTGGGCGCCAAGCTCGCCCTGGCCGGCGAGGACGTGACGTTCATCGTGCGCGGAAAGAATCTCGACGCCATTGCCACCAACGGCTTCAAGCTCATCGGGGCCGATGGCACCGAGCAGGTGGCGCTGAATGCAAAAGCGACAGACCGCTACGACCAGGCGGGTCCGCAGGACATCGTCATCCTGGCGATGAAGGCGCACCAGGTCGAGGCCGTGGCGAACGACGTTCCCAAGCTCTTCGGACCCGAGACCGTCGTGGTCACGATGCAGAACGGCATTCCCTTCTGGTACTTCCACAACCATGGCGGGGCATTGGCGGGCACGCCCGTGCGCAGTGTCGACCCCACGGGCGTGGTGGCCGCAAAGATTCCCGCCGAGCGCGTCATCGGCTGCGTGGTGTACCCGGCGTCGGAGCTGATTGCGCCGGGCGTGGTGAAGCACATCGAAGGCGACCGCTTTCCTGTCGGCGAACTCGACGGCTCTTCGAGCGAGCGCGTCAGCCGCGTTTCGGCCTGCCTCACCGCGGCCGGCTTCAAGGCGCCGGTGCTCGACAACATCCGCTCTGAAATCTGGCTGAAGCTCTGGGGCAACCTGACCTTCAATCCGATCAGCAGCCTTTCGCACTCCACGCTGGTCGACATCTGCCAGTACCCGCCGTCGCGCGAACTGGCCGCCGCGATGATGCAGGAGGCGCAGGCCGTGGCCCATAAGCTGGACATCGAGTTTCGCGTGACGCTCGACAAGCGCATTGCCGGTGCCGAGAAGGTGGGCAAGCACAAGACATCGATGCTGCAGGACGTCGAGGCAGGGCGCGCGCCCGAGATCGATGCGCTGGTGGGCGCCGTGGTCGAACTGGCTCGGCTTACCGAAACCCCCACGCCGCACATCGACACCGTGTATGCGCTCGTCAAATTGCTGGCGCGTACCATGGAAGAGCAGCGCGGCCGGGTTTGTCTTCAAGAGATGGCCGGCTAGCACCACTGGGCTGGGCGATTTTGCGCAGCATGTGTGCGCTGTGATCAATGAAATGGAACGGATGATGCGACGTACACGCAGGGCGAAGATCGTGGCCACGCTGGGCCCCGCCACCACCGACGAGCCGGCCATTCGTGCCCTGTTCGAACGCGGTGTGGATGTGTTCCGGCTCAACTTCAGCCACGGCACGCAGCATGACCATGCGCGCCGGCTCGACACCATCCGCCGGCTCGAGGCGGAGTTTGGCCGGCCCATCGGCGTGCTGCTCGACCTGCAGGGGCCGAAGCTGCGGCTGGGCACTTTCGAGGGCGGGCGCGCGCAGCTCGATGCGGGCGCGCGCTTCCGGCTCGACATGGACAAGACGAGCGGCAATGCGCGCCGCGCACCGCTGCTGCATCCCGAGATCTTCGCGGCGCTGCAGGTCGGCACCGAGCTGCTGCTCGACGACGGCAAGCTGCGGCTGCGCGTGGACAGCTACGGCGCAGACTTTGCCGAGACCACGGTGCTCGTCGGCGGACCCATCTCTGACCGCAAGGGCGTCAACGTGCCGAGCGTGCTGCTGCCTATCTCGCCGCTCACGCCCAAGGACCTGGACGACCTGGCCTGCGGCCTGGCAATGGGCGTGGACTGGGTGGCGCTTTCTTTCGTGCAGCGCCCTGAAGACATCGAAGAGGCGCGCGCCATCATCGGCAACCGCGCATGGATCATGGCCAAGCTCGAGAAGCCCGCGGCCATCGACCACCTGGACGCCATCGTCGACCTGTGCGACGGCGTGATGGTGGCGCGCGGCGACCTGGGCGTGGAGCTGCCGCCCGAGCGCGTGCCCGAGCTGCAGCGCCTCATCGTGCGCGCCTGCCGCAAGCGCGGCAAGCCGGTGGTGGTGGCCACGCAAATGCTCGAGTCGATGATTGCCGCGCCGGTGCCCACACGCGCCGAAGTGTCCGACGTTGCAACCGCGGTCTACGACGGTGTGGACGCGGTGATGCTCTCGGCCGAATCCGCCTCCGGCAAATACCCGCTCGAGGCCGTGGCCATGATGGACCGCATCATCTCGCGCGTGGAGGCCGATGCGTCCTACCGAATCGGCATCGACGCCACGCACGAGGCGTCGCTCTCGACCACGGCCGATGCGGTGTGCGCTTCGATGCGCCAGGTGGCCGCACTGCTCGCGCCTGCCGCGACTGCAACGTATACCTCGTCGGGCTTTACCAGCCTGCGCGCCGCGCGCGAGCGGCCGGCCGTTCCCATTTTGAGCTTGACGCCAGACATTGCCACGGCCCGGCGCATGGCGATGGTGTGGGGCGTGCATGCGGTGCTGGTCGACGACGTGCACGACGTGGCCGAGATGATCGAGTGCGCCTGCCGCGTGGCGTGCACCGAAGGCTTTGCAAGCACAGGCAGCGATGTTGTGGTCGTGGCCGGTCTGCCGTTCGGGCTTTCGGGAACGACGAACCTGCTGCACGTGGCGCGCATACCCTAGGCCCTTCTCCAGAGCGGCCTGGTGCGCAGTACGATGCCTGGCCGATTGCGGCAGCAGCCATCTTTTTCCGAATGAAGCACGCGACCCTGCGCCAGTTGAAAGTCTTCGAAGCGGTGGCGCGGCTGCTGAGCTTTTCGCGCGCCGCGGAAGAACTGCACCTCACGCAGCCGGCCGTTTCCACGCAGGTGCGAAAGCTAGAAGAACATGCGGGCAACGCGCTCTTCGAGCAGTTCGGCAAGAAGATCTACCTGACCCCCGCGGGCACCGAGCTGCTGCAGATCAGCCGCGCCATCATCCAGCAGTTCGAGGCGGCCGAGAACGCAATGCTGCAGTTCAACGGCGTCTCGGGCGGCAAGCTCAACGTGGGCGTGATCAGCGCGGGCGACTACTTCTTCCCGCGCCTTCTGGTCGAGTTTGCGAGCCGGCACCGCGGCGTGACGCTCAATTTCACGGTGCACAACCGCGAAGGGCTCATGACCCACATTGCGGAGAACCTGACCGACCTGGCGATCATGGTGCGGCCCCCGACCGACCTGGACACGGTCAACCAGCCGTTCGCGCCGCACCCCTACGTGATTGTTGCGGCGCCCAACCATCCACTGGTGGGCGTGCCCAGAATCCCGCTGGACCGGCTGATGCGCGAGCCCTTCGTGGTGCGCGAGAAGGCCTCGGACACCTGGCATTCGATGGAAGAGGGCTTTGGCGGCGACCTGAGCGGCATCAACATTGCCATGGAAATACGCAGCACCGAAACCATCAAGCAGGCGGTGATCGCGGGCATGGGCGTGAGCTTTGTCTCGGCCCACACCATCAGCCAGGAAACCCGCGCGGGCAGCCTGCGCGTGCTCGATGTGCAGGGCTTTCCGCTGATGCTCAACTGGTACGTGGTGCACCGGCGCGCCAAGCGCCTGCCGCCGGTGGCGC
Source organism: Variovorax sp. S12S4 (assembly GCF_023195515.1). Lineage (NCBI taxonomy): Bacteria > Pseudomonadati > Pseudomonadota > Betaproteobacteria > Burkholderiales > Comamonadaceae > Variovorax > Variovorax sp. S12S4. Next base: position 956,153 of record NZ_JALPKR020000002.1, on the reverse strand, counting down.
AAGCCTTCAAGGACTTTCTGCTCGCCGACGGCCCGACGCTCATTTCGCAGATCGTGCCGTTCGAGTCGGCCTCGCAGGACGCGCGGCCTGCCTGAGACCGTGCGGCCGCTGGCGGGTTAGCGCAGGCCGATGCGCGAGGCGCGCGAGCGCAGCGCTTCGGCTTGCACCGGATCGGTGGCTTCGATGTTGTCCGCCGCAACTTGCAGCGAACGCATCTGCTCCACCTCGCCGATGATCTTGTTCGGGCTCAGCAGGGCCTCGGCGAGCATCAGCGCTTCGTCGACAAGCGCCTTGAACGCATCGGCAAAGCTCTCGGAAGCGGCAGCATGGAACGGTTGGCGAAGGGTTGGCATTCGGAAGCTCCTTGGTTGCTTTTTGGATGCCCCGATCTTCCGGCTGCGTTCGCAGTAAGTAAAACGATATTAATTGCCATTTGAATGCAAAAATAATGCATTGAAACTTGGAGGCGCCGAGATGGACATCAACCTGGCCCGGACCTTTCTCGCGATCGTGGACACGCGCAGCTTCCAGCGAGCCGCCGAGCGGCTGCACGTGACGCAGACCTCGGTGAGCGCGCGTGTGCGCACGCTCGAAGAGCTGCTGGGCCGGCCCCTCTTCGTGCGCAACAAGGCCGGCGCGGTGCTCACCGCGGCAGGCGAGCAGTTCTTGCCGCATGCCACCACGCTGGTGCAGGTGTGGGAGCGTGCGCGCCATCAGGTCGCGGTGCCAAGCGGCAGCCGCGCCGTGCTCGCCATCGGCTGCGAGATCAGCCTGTGGGACCCGCTGCTGCTGCAATGGCTTCTATGGATGCGCATCGCCGCGCCGCACCTGGCCATTCGCACCGAGGTCGGTTTTCCGCACGACCTGCTCGACAAGGTCGCGGCCGGAGTGCTCGACATTGCCATTGCCTATGCACCGCAGCAGCGGCCCGGCCTGCGCGTGGAGCTGCTCATCGAAGAAAAGCTCGTCATGGTCACCACTGCGCAACGCCCGCGCGTGCCCAAGCCTGCAGACTATGTGTACGTGGACTGGGGCCCGGAGTTCGCGGCGCAGCACGGCCTCGCGTTTCCGGAGCTCTCGAATGCGGCGGTGATGGCGGGGCTGGGGCCGCTCGGCCGCGAGTATTTGCTGGCCGCGGGCGGCACGGGCTACTTCAGGCACGACGTGGTGCGCAGCCATCTCGAATCGGGCCGGCTGCGCCGCGTGCCCAACACGCCGGAGTTTCTGTACCCGGCCTATGCGGTGTATGCGGTCGGCGCGGATGCAGCCATCGTGGATCCCGCCCTGGCGGGCCTCAGGCAGGTGGTGAAGACCAAGCCTGCCAATACGGACTAGGTGGGCGTGAGCGTGTGCCTTGCGTGCTCCACGCGCTCTTCGTGTGATTGGAGCAGCGACTCGTAGTAAAGGCACAGCGGCATGGCGATGAACACCATGCCGGCCACGTAGACGATCAGGCCCATCAGCGGAAAGTCATCGCCGCCCCAGTAGGGGATGGACGCCACCGCGGCGCCCGCCGCAATGGCGGCAATCACGCAGCGGAGTGCGTTGCGCAAGAACGTAGTTCGCGAGTACCCAGGGGGGTCGTACTTCTGACGGTCCAGCCGGGAACACTCGCCCTTGTCTCCATCATCGTGCATCGTCGTTCCTTGTATTGGAGGGCGCAGATGATTCTTATCCCTGGCGATTGCCGCGGTCAAGGCGGCAGACCCGGACTCAGTCGTACTTCAGCGTGTAGATCAGGTCGAGCCCGCTCGTCTGGCCGGCCTGCCCGCGCAACGTGAGCCGCTGCGTCAGGTCGTAGAAGATGAAAAGGGTGCCGAAGGTGCCGCCCACGCTGCGCTCGTAGGTGAGGTAGAAATCCTTCGACAGCCGCTTGCCGAGCGTCACCGCCGACTCGCGCAGGTCGCCGCCGTTGCCCGGCCCCTTGAAGCCGAGTTCGTCCAGGCCGAAGCGGCTGGCCAGGCTGCCGCCGCTCCCGCTCTTGCTCACATGGCCGATCAACGCGAGAGCCGCCTGCTGCAGCAATGCCGATTCGCCGCCGCTGGTGGCCGATGCGCGGCCCAGCACCACCCACGAAAGGGTTTCCGCATCCGACAGCGCGGGCTCGGAATAGAGCTTGACGCGCGGCGACTGCGCGGTGCCCGTGATCTGCACGCCGGCGCGCTGCGAGATGTTGGGCCGAATGGCGAGGATGTCGAGCGACGGATTGTCGAACGGGCCGTTGAAGCGCGCGAGGCCTGTTTCGACATCGAGCTGCTGTCCGTAGGCGCGGTACTGGCCCTTGACGGTCCTGACCTCGCCGGTGATGCGCGGCGGCGCATTGAGCCGGTTGCTGCGGATTTCCAGATCGCCTTCGAGCCGCGTCGTGATGCCGCGGCCCTGCACCGCGAAGTCGTCGCCCAGGTCGAAGTTCACCACGATGTCGGGCGGTTTCGCCGTCTGCGGCTTGGCGGCCTGCGCCTCGTTGCGCGCGGCATCGCGCTGGGCCTGCTCGGCCGCCTCCCGGTCCTTGGCGGCGGAGCGCACGACCACGTCGGAGCCCAGGCTGGGTGCGGTCTCGTCGGGCAGGATGATCACGGCGCGGTCGGTCTTGAGCTTGCCGCGCACGTTGAACTGGCCGTTGTCGAGCCGCGCCTGCAGGTTGCCCGAGAGCGTGACTTGCCGATCGGTGCGCACCAGCACGCGCAGCGCGCGCAGGTCGGCCTGCAGGGCCATGCGGATGCCCGTGCTCGACGAACTGGCCGCGCCCCAGCCGATGTCGCCGCGCGCGGTGAGCGAGCCGCCGTCGGTGCCAGCTTCGCTGGCCGCCGTGCTGCGGTTGCCGCTCTGGCCCGCAATGCGCGCGGTGCTGCCGGCGCCGCCCTTCAGCGTGAATTCGGTGATCTCGATGCGCTCGCCCGTGAGCGAGGCGCGCAGGCGGCCGTCGCGCAGGTCCAGCCCTTCGACCGGCGCGCGCAGCGCAAGCTTGTCGGCGCCGAGCGTGCCGTTCCAGCGCGGTGCCGCGCGGTTGCCCGCCAGAACAGCGTCCGCATCCAGCGTGCCGGCCACGCGCCAGCCGGGCGGCGCGAGCATCGACCACACGCCGAGGTTGGGCAGCGTGGCCTTGATGTTGCCGGCCAGCGGCGCATCGGCTGCCCATTGCCAGCCGTCCGCGCGCTGCTGCATGCGCGTGTTCAGCTCGGCATTGATCTTTCCGGCGCGCTCGCTGTCCCACGCCAGGGTGGCGCGCACGGCCTGGCCTTGCGCATCGAGCCGCAGCTCGGCCTGGCGCAGGCCGGCGGGCGTGCTGGGTGCCTCCGCGCCGGCGGTGGCGGAGTTCATCGTGCGCTCGCTGGCCGTGCCGGTGCCGCGGCTGGTGATGCGCGTGACCAAGGCCGCTTCGCCGGCCTGCACGCGGATGTCGCCGCTCTGGCGCGCGAGCCGCGCGTGCGCGCGCAGCGTGTCGCCGGCATCGATGTCCCAGTCGCCGTCGAACATCAGGTCGCCGCTCACGCCCAGTTCATTCAAGGTGGTGCTGGCGCCGAAAGCCTCGGCCCATGCCATCGGCAGGCCCTGCAGCTTGCCCTTCGACTGCACGCGAAAAGCCTGGTTGGGCCCCGCGCCGCTGCGGGTGAAGCGCAGCGGCTGCCATTCGATGCGAACGGTGCCGGGCGCCGGGCCGCGCAGCGTGGCCTCGGCCGCGGAGGCCTCCAGGTCGAGCCGGCTGGTGGTGCCGCTCCCGCTCGTCCTGATGGTGGCGGTGACTTCGCGGCCGAGCTCCACGGTCCACGGTGCGGCGGTGGTGCCCGCGGTGTTGACCCGCGCGCTGTCCTGGGCCTGCAGCCGCAGGCTGGCAAGGGCAGCGCGCCAATGGTTGGGGCCCGCAATGCCGCCGCTCGCGCGGGCGTCGAGCGTGAGCCTTTGCGTGCCGGTGGTGGCCTCGCCCTGCATCGCGAGCGTGGCCTGCGTCAGGCTGCCGTCGAGGGTGGCATGCACGTCCTTCAATTGAACCGCGGTGGCTGCCGCATTGGCATTGGCATTGGCGTTGGCCGCCGGCATGTGCAGATCGAGGCGCGGCACGCCGAGCGTGGCCTTGATGCTCGGTTCCACCGCGCCGCGCTGGGCCGGCGCACCGGGGTTCTCGAGCCGTCGCTGAATGGTCTGCCAGCCGCCCTGCCAGCTGGCGTCCAACTGCGCGGAGCCCTTGGCCGTCTTGCCGGCGAACACGTTCGCCATTTCGGGCAGGCCCTCGATCCAGCGCTGCACCGCGTCGGCGTCGTCGATGCGTGCCTTGATGTCGCCGCCGCCCTGCGACGGCGCGATGCGGCCTTCGAGCTGCGCGCCGCCGCCCGGCAACGCCAAGTCGAGCTTGCCGCTCGCGGCCTGCTCGGCCACGCGCACCTGCAGCTTGCCTGCGATGCTGGCGCCTTCAGCCTCCAGGCGCAACGTGCGCAGGTCGAGCACCTGGTTCTTCCATTGGCCCTGCGCAAGCGCGCGGTCCAGGCCGAAGCCGGGCATCGCCTTGCTGCCGGCGCCGCCTTCGGCCCGCAGTGCCAGGTCGAAGCCGATGGTGTCTTCGCGCTGCTGCGCCGTCGCCGTGCCGCTGATGGGCGCGCCCGACAGCTCGCTGTGCAGCAGGCCTGCGCGCACACCGCGCACCGTGGCGCGCACTTGCCATGGCGCGGGGGCGGGGCTCCAGCGGCCCTCCGCTTCGATGCGGCCGCCGCCTGCGCGCACCACGGCATTGGGAATGGTCCAGTTGGTGCCGTCGAAGCCTACGCGCGCTTCCACCTGCTCGAGCGGCAGCGCGCCCTTGTCCCAGGGCCCGGGCACCGCGTTGCGGATGCTGGCCGAGGCCAGCCAGGCCGATGCGCCGGTGGCCGCGTCGGGCTGCAGTTCGACCGTGCCGGTCAGGCGCGTGCGCGGTGCGCCGGGCCACAGGGCGGTCGCATCCACGTTGCGCAGGTCGGCCTTGGCGTCGATGACGGGCTGCGGCAGCCACGGTGCGATGTTGGCCTGCAGCTTCGCTTCCATCGGGTCTTCCGCGGCGGGCTCGGCCGGCTTCAGTTCGGCGGCGACTTGCAGCCGCGCATCGGTGCCGGCAAGCGTGCCCTTGATGGCCGCTTGCGCCAGCACGTCGATGCTGCGTCCTTCTGCCAGCGGTGCCTTCACGCGGCCGTTCAGCGTGGCGTCGATCGCCATGGGCGCGGGGCCCTGCAGCTTCACGCGCGCGCTGTAGTGGCCTTCGGCAATGTCGACGCCCTTGACCTCCAGCTGATGCTCGGCGCCGGTATAGCGATAGCTGCCCGCGAGCTGGTTGGCCTGGAGCGCGGGCGGGCCGCTCCACTGCAGTTGGTCGATGCGAAACGGCACGTCGACCTCGATGGGTAGCGCGAGCTGCTCGAGCGGCTCGGTGGGCGTGTCGCTCGGCGGGCCGCGCTTTTCGATGACGAGCCGCGCCGCGTGCACTTCGCCGAGTTGCAGCTTGCGCTTGAAGAGTGGCGCGAGCTGCCAGCCGATGTCCGCCTCGTGCACCTCCACAGCCAATTTCTCGCTTTGCCAGCGCAGCCAGCCGATGCGCCCACCGGTGCGTAGCGAGCCCGTGACGTCGCGGCTTTCGAGCGTCTGGCCGGCGGGCAGGTAGTGCGCGGCCTTGGCAAGCGCGAATGCCAGCGACTGGTTGGAGCCGAGCCACCACCAGGTACCCGCGCCCAGCACAAGCACCAGCGCGAGCAGGCCCGCGGCGGTCCAGCCCAGCCCACGCAGCACCCGGCGCGTGCGCGAGCGCCGTGCGCGCGGCGCTGCCTTGTCTGGCTGGGGTTCGGCGTCTGTCTGCATCCGTGCGTGCTGGGTCAAAAGGTAAAGCCCAGGCGGAAGTGAAGGCGGAACTTCTTCGTGTCCACGCCGTAGGCAAGGTCGGCCTGCACCGGCCCCACGGGGCTGCGCCAGCGCGCACCCACGCCCACGCCAACCTTGGGCTTGAGCTCCCCGGGCTTGTCGGCGACCGCACCCGCGTCGACGAAGACGGTGCTTTCCCACTCGGTGAGCTTGTCGTTGTAGACGAAGGGCCGCTGCCATTCGAGGCTCATCACGCCGAGGTAGCGGCCTGCCACGATTTGCCCGTCGCTGCGCACGGTGCCGATCTGGCGGTAGCTGTAGCCGCGCACCGTGGTGTCGCCGCCGGTCAGGAACATCAGCGTGGAGGGGATCTGTGCGCTTTCCTTGGCGGACACAGCACCGGCTTCGGCGCGCAGCTGGAGCCGGCTGCGGCGCGCGAGCGTGGCGGCGTCCTGTCCGTTTCCAAAGCCCAGCGGCAGCACGCCCAGCCAGCGCGCATAGGTGCGCGTGAAAGGCACTTGTTCGCCCGTCAGCGTGTAGCCCGCGGCAAGCTCGAGCGCCAGGCCGTAGCCGCGCGTGGGCGCGGCGTTGTCGTCGAAGTAGCGGCCGGTCCAGCCCCAGTTGGCAGTGACGGCGGAGGCGGAGGGCGGGGCGTTGGTGCCGCGGTTCTGCGCGTAGTCGTACTGCAGGAAGTAGCTGCGGTCGATGTGGCCGCTCGACTTGTTGCGCCCGCTGCGCACGCGGCCGCTGTCGACCACATAGCTGCCCGAGGTTTCGCTCTTGAGTTCGGCGCCGGCAAACCAGCGCCAGCCGGTGTCGTCGGGAATGCCGTTCCATTCCGTGCCCAGCGACTTGATGTCCCGGTCGACCGACAGGCGCGACACCGCGCGCCAGCCGAGCAGCGGCAGGCGGTTGTGGATGTGGTCCACCGACAGCCGCGGACCGTTGTCGGTGGTGAAGCCGGCGCCCAGCACCACCTTCTGCATGGGGGCTTCGCGCAATTGCGCGATCACGGGAGCGGCCAGCGGCGTGCCGCTTTCGGTGTCGAGCGTGAGGAACACCGAGTCGTAGTAACCGCTGCTGGCCAGGCGCTGCTGGGCATCGAGCAGCTTCTGCTGGTCGTAGTCGGTGCCGGTCGGAAGCTGCGCGATGCGGCGCGCGCCGTCCGCGTCGTAGCGCTCGACGCCGCGCAGCACGAGCGGGCCGAAGCGGTAGGCCGGCCCCGATTGGTAGGTGACGCTGAGCCGCACCTCCTGCCGGTCGGCATCGACCTCGGCGCGGCTCACCTCGATGCTGCCGATGGGAAAGCGCTTGGCCGTGAGGCTGCGCAAGGCGGTGTTCTTGGCGTTGTCCCAGCCCTGCTGCGTGAAGGGTTGGCCGGCCCGCAGCGCCCAGGCGGTGCGTATCGAATCGCGCTGGGCTTCGGCGGTGGGGTCGCTGGCAATCTGGCCGCCGTAGCTGATCTGCACCGTGCTCACGCGGGTGAGCTCGCCGGGCGCCACGGTAATGACGATCTCGCGCGGGGCCTTGGTGCTGGCCGGCGTTTCGTTGAGTTCCAGCGTCAGCGTGGGCGTGAAGTAGCCCAGCGTGCCGAGCAGTTCGCGGGCATTGGCTTCCGCGGCCACCATGAGCCGCGAGATCTCGGTGGCGCCCAGGTCGTCGAGCGTGCGGTAGCGCTGGATGTCCAGGTGCAGCGAGAGGTATTCGCGCACCGCGGCGGGCCCGCGAACATCCACGGTGAAGGCATCGCGCCGGCCGCGCTTCTCGCCTTCCTTGGTGCCTTCATCAGCGGCTGTAGCCGCGGTGTCGCCGTTGCGCACCAGCACGGGGGAGGGGGTGTCCTTGGCTGCGTCTTTCTTGGGCAGCAGACTGCACCCCTGCAAAAGCAGGACGCCGCAAAAAAGCAAAGCCGGCAACCACGCCGGCGCAAAGACTGGAACCACCCTGAACATGGGCGGATTTTGACAGCAAGGCGAGCGGGCTTTGGAAGCATCCGGAAACAGGTCGGCCCCACCCACGCGGGCTTACTTCGAAAGCATTCGCATTGCTTCTTCGAGGCCCCGCAGCGTGAGCGGGTACATGCGGTTGGACATGAGCTGCTGCATCACCGCAATGCTCTGGCGGTATTGCCACACGCCTTGCGGCTCCGGGTTGATCCAGGCGAACTTGGGGAAGGTGTGCGTCAGGCGCTGGATCCACTCGGCGCCGGCTTCCTCGTTGTTGTATTCGACGCTGCCGCCGGGCTGCAGGATTTCGTACGGGCTCATGGTCGCGTCGCCGACGAAGATGAGCTTGTAGTCCTTGTTGTACTTGCGCAGGATGTCCCAGGTTGCGAACTTCTCGGAGAAGCGGCGCTTGTTGTTCTTCCACATGAAGTCGTACACGCAGTTGTGGAAGTAGTAGAACTCCAGGTGCTTGAACTCGGTCTTCACGGCCGAGAACAGCTCTTCCACGCGCTGGATGTGCTCGTCCATGGTGCCGCCCACGTCCATCAGCAGCAGCACCTTCACGTTGTTGTGGCGCTCCGGCCGCATCTTGATGTCGAGGTAGCCCGCATTGGCCGCGGTGGAGTGGATGGTGTCGTCCAGGTCCAGCTCTTCGTCGTGGCCTTCGCGCGCAAACTTGCGCAGGCGCCGCAGCGCCACCTTGATGTTGCGCGTGCCCAGCTCCTGGCTGTCGTCGTAGTCCTTGTAGGCGCGCTGGTCCCACACCTTCACGGCGCTCTTGTTCTTGCCCGCGCCGCCGATGCGAATGCCCTGCGGGTTGTAGCCGCCGTGGCCGAAGGGCGAGGTGCCGCCGGTGCCGATCCACTTGTTGCCGCCCTCGTGGCGCTCTTTCTGCTCTTCGAAGCGCTTCTTGAGCGTTTCCATGAGCTCGTCCCAGCCCATCTTCTCGATCTTGGCTTTTTCCTCGGCGGTGAATTCCCGTTCCAGTGTCTTGCGCAGCCAGTCGAGCGGCACTTCCTTGGTGAAGTCGGCCAGCATTTCCACGCCCTTGAAGTAGGCGGCAAAGGCGCGGTCGAACTTGTCGTAGTGCTTCTCGTCCTTGACGAGCGCGGTGCGCGAGAGATAGTAGAAGTCGTCGATGCCGTAGGCGCCGTCGGAATTGGGCCCCACCACATCGGCCTGCAGCGCCTCGAGCAGCGTGAGGTATTCCTTGACCGACACCGGCAGCTTGGCCGAGCGCAGGGTGTAGAAGAAATCGATCAGCATGGTCGGGCTTTTCTTTCCTTGAACTTCGCTTCAGCTTCGCGGCTTGTCGAGCAGGTAGAGCAGCTGGGCCTTCACGTCCGGCCACTCGCCCGAGCGCAGGCTGTACATGACCGTGTCGCGGATCGTGCCGTCGCGGCGCATGGCGTGACCGCGAATCACGCCGTCTTTCTTCGCGCCGAGCCGCTCGATGGCTTGCTGCGAAGCGAAGTTGAAATTGTCGGTGCGCCAGCCCACCACGTTGCAGCCGAGGGTATCGAAGGCATGCGTCAGCATGAGCAGCTTGCAGGTGGTGTTGACGTGCGTGCGCTGGCAGCGCTTGGCATACCACGTGTAGCCGATCTCCACCCGCTTCACGGCCGGCAGGATGTCGTGAAAGCTGGTGCTGCCGAGCACGGTGCCGGTTTCGGCCTCGGTCACGGCAAAGGCAAAGCGGTGGCCGGCTTCGCGCCCCTGCAAGGCGGCTTCGATGTAGGCGCGGGTTTCGTGCGGCTCGGGCACGGAGGTGATGCGCAGCTTCCAGAGCTCGCCGTCGGCCGCGGCGGCGCGCAGGCCCTCTTCATGGTCGAGCGACAGCGGCACCAGGGCCAGGTCGCGCGCCTTCAGCGTGACAGGTTCGACGAACGCCATCTTGCAGACACCCTTCTCGATTGAATTTTTCAGCGCTGCGGCTTGCCGTACTTGCGGTCGTACCACGCGCGCGCCAGTTGCACGCCGCAGCCGCCACCCAGGCCGATCAGCAGAATGCCGAAGATCTCGCGGTTGCCGTAGCCGTTGGCGCCGAAGGCGTCGAGGCCCAGCTGGAGGCCGATCCAGCGGCCGAGCAGTGCACCGGCCACGAACAGCACGGCCTGCGCAACGCCCAGCTTGAGCAGCTGGCCGACGGGATGCGGCTGCTGGCTCACAAGAAAACCTCCGTGCTTCGCACTGCGGTGCGAGTCCCCTTCGAAGCGGCCGGGCGGGGACTCATCGGTTGTTCCGCTGCATGAAGACGAGCTTCTCGAACAGCGTCACGTCTTGCTCGTTCTTGAGCAGCGCGCCCACAAGGGGCGGCACCGCAACCTTGTCGTCCTTGCTTTGCAGGGCTTCGAGCGGAATGTCCTCGGCCACCAGCAGCTTGAGCCAGTCGAGCAGCTCCGAGGTGGAGGGCTTCTTCTTCAGGCCCGGCAGGTTGCGCACGTCGTAGAAGGTCTTCATCGCAGCCGTGAGCAGCTCTTGCTTCAGGCCGGGGAAGTGCACGGCGACGATGTGCTTCATCGTCTCGGCGTCGGGGAACTTGATGTAGTGGAAGAAGCAGCGGCGCAAAAAGGCGTCGGGCAGCTCCTTCTCGTTGTTGGAGGTGATGAACACCACCGGCCGGTGCTTGGCGCGGATGAGCTCGCGCGTTTCGTAGCAGTAGAACTCCATGCGGTCGATTTCTCGCAGCAGGTCGTTCGGAAACTCGATGTCGGCCTTGTCGATCTCGTCGATGAGAAGCGCCACCGGCTGGTCGGCCGTGAAGGCCTGCCAGAGCACGCCCTTGACGATGTAGTTCTGGATGTCTTTGACGCGCTCGCCGCCGTCCACGTCCTTGAGCTGCGAGTCGCGCAGGCGGCTCACCGCGTCGTATTCATACAGGCCCTGCTGCGCCTTGGTGGTCGACTTGATGTGCCACTGCAGGAGCGGCAGCCCGAGCGATTCGGCCACTTCCTCTGCCAGCATGGTCTTGCCGGTGCCGGGCTCGCCCTTGACGAGCAGCGGGCGCTTGAGGGTGATGGCGGCATTGACGGCCAGCATCAGGTCCTGGGTGGCAACGTAATTGTCTGAGCCCTTGAATTTCATGAGTGAACGGGAAGCAAGTGGAGGAGGCAGGGTGGAGAAAAGAACACACTCGATTCGCTTCGCGCAACCTCTTGGGCGGCTTGCCGGGGGTCTTGGAAGACCCTTGCATATAATCGAATGTTGATTCGAAAAACTGTATCTCCACGAGATTGTGCGCGCAAAATGAACAAGTTGTTGACCACGATGTTTGCCTTCGCTGTCGCTTGCGTGACGGTCTCGGCGCAAGCCCAGCAAGTCACGGGCAAGGCCCAGGACGGTTCCAAGAAGGTGGCAATGTGCGTGGGCTGCCACGGCATCATTGGCTACCAGGCCAGCTTTCCGGAGATCCACAAGGTACCGATGATTGCCGGCCAGAGCGCCAGCTACATCTCGGCCGCGCTCACCGCCTACAAGGGCGGCGACCGCAAGCACCCCACCATGCGCGCTATTGCCGACAGCCTGAGCGAGCAGGACATTGCCGACATTGCCGCCTACTACAGCCAACTGGGCCTCAAGGAAGGCGACGCACCCCCGGCCGCAACGGCCAAGCCCATGCCTGAGAACATCCAGGCCCTGGTGTCGCGCGACAAGGACAACAGCTGCACCAAGTGCCACGGCGCCAACTTCAACACGCCGAACGACGGCACGGTGCCCAAGCTGGCCGGCCAGCATGCCGACTACCTCTTCGTGGCGCTCAAGTCGTACCGCGTCAAGAACAACCTGCACCTGGGCCGTTCGAACGCGGTCATGGCGCAGCAGGTCGAGCCCAAGAAGTTCACCAACGCCGAACTCAAGACGCTCGCCAACTACATCAGCACACTGCCGGGCGAGCTCAAAACGGTGCCTGAATCGCGCCTGCACCGCAGCGGCGGCGAATAACCGGCCCCAAGGCCCGGCAGCAACCCAGTTGCCTGCCGCACACGAAAAAAGCCCGCTTCGAGCGGGCTTTTTTGCGCCTGCGGGTTTCCCCGCGGTCAGACGTCGAAGAACACCGTTTCGTCGGCGCCCTGCATGCGGATGTCGATGCGGTAGCTCACCGCGCCGCCGCGCTCCACGCGCTCGGCAATCAGCGTGTGGCGGCGCTCGGCCGGCACGCTGGCCAGCACGGCGTCTTTTGCGTTCGCCTCGGCCTCGTCGCTGAAATACACGCGCGTGAACGCATGCAGCAGCAGGCCGCGCATCAGCACGATCACGTTGATGTGCGGGGCTTCGCCCGGCGTTTCAGCGCCCGGCTTTACCGTGTGGAACACGAAGCGGCTCTGCGGATCGGTGCCGGTGCCGGCGCGTCCGAAGGCGCGAAAGCCTATTTCGCGCGCCTCGGCCGGGGTTTGCGGGTAGCGGCCTTCGCCGTCCGCCTGGCTGATTTCGACTAGCGCGTCGCCGATCGGGTTGCCGTCGCCGTCGAGCACACGGCCTTCGAGGCGAATGCGCTCGCCCGCGGCATTGTCCAGCGCCACGGTGGCGTCGAAGGGCTGGTTGAAGTCGTAGCCGTACTGCGTGGCCGTGAGGCCGTAGGCGAAGTAGGGGCCCACCGTCTGGGAGGGGGTCTGGCCGAAGTCGGCTTCCTGGGCGGTCATCAATGGCATGGGAAATCCTTTCAGCGGTTCTCGAACGGCGTTTCGTCTGCGCCGCGCAGCACGATGTCGAACTGGTAGCCCAGCGCGTAGCCCTCTTCGGTGATGTCGAGGCTGAAATCGGCGATGAGGCGGTTGCGGTAGCGCTCGGGCGTGCCGGTGATCATCGGGTCGTACTGCAGCAGCGGGTCGCCGGGAAAGTACATCTGCGTGACCAGGCGGCTCGCAAAGCTCTGGCCGAACAGCGACAGGTGGATGTGCTGCGGACGCCAGGCGTTCGGATGGTTGCCCCACGGGTAGGCGCCGGGCTTGATGGTGAGAAAGCGGTAGCGGCCTTCGCTGTCCGTCAGGCAGCGGCCCGCGCCCAGAAAGTTGGGGTCAAGCGGTGCGTCGTGCTGGTCGACCTTGTGCACGTAGCGGCCCGAGGCATTGGCCTGCCACAGCTCCACCAGCGTGTTGGCAACCGGGCGGCGGCGCTCGTCGAGCACCTGGCCGGTCAGGATCATGCGTTCGCCCAGCGGCTCGCCGTTCTTGCGCGCGTTGCGCGTCAGGTCATGGTCGAACTCGCCGATGCTGTCGTGGCCGTAGACCGGCTGCTGCAGCTCGCCCAGCGAGGCCTTCAGCGGCACCAGCGGCTTTTGCGGGCCGCGCTTCACGGTGGACTTGTAGCCGGGGTAGACGTAGGAGGGATGGGCTTCCCAGTCGCGCGGCGTGAGGATGGCCGAGGGGGTCTTGGCCTTGGTATTGGTCAACATCTCGTTGTCTCCTGTCGTGGGGACGGATCGAATCCGGAACCCGGACTTTAGAAGTCCGGTCCGATGATGTAAATTGAAGATTGATTCGTTCTGAATAACCAACGGTAATTGAAAAACACAGCTGACCTTCGCCAGGATTTTGTGCGCAACGTGCAGTTGCGCCACCTGCGCTGCCTTGTCGCCGTGGCGCAGGAGCGCCATCTGGCGCGCGCCGCGGAGCGCCTTTCATTGAGCCAGCCGGCGGTTTCCAAGACGCTCTCCGAGCTTGAATCCATCGTCGGCACGCGCCTGGTCGAGCGCAGCAAGGCCGGCCGGCGCGGCGTTCAGGGGCTTGCACCGGCCGGCGAGCAACTGCTGGCCCATGCCCTGCGCGTGCTCGAGGCGCTCGACGCCAGCGCCGAGGCCGTGGCGCCCGCCTCGGGTGAGCGCGTCGAGCGGCTGCGCATCGGCGCGCTGCCGAGCGTGGCGCCGGCCCTGCTGCCCATGGCGCTTGCGCGCTTTCGCGAGCGCTGGCCCGCGGTGCAGGTGGTGGTGAAGACTGCGGCCAACCCGGTGTTGCTCGATGAACTGCGCGCCGGCGAGCTCGACCTGGTGGTCGGCCGCATGAGCGACCCGCGCCTGATGGGCGGGCTCAGCTTCGAGCTGCTCTACACCGAGCCGCTGGTGTTTGCCGTGCGCACCGGCCATCCGCTCGCGGTGCGGCCCGCCCGGGCGGTGTCGGTGCAGGCGGTGCTCGGCTATCCGCTCGTGGTGTACGGCGAGGGCACGATCCCGCGCCACAACACCGAAAGCTTCCTGTCCGCGCGCGGCCTGGCGCTGCCCGCCAATGCGCTGCAGACGCTCGACGTTGCGGTGGCGCGCGGCCTGCTGGCGGTTTCCGATGCGGTGTGGATCACCCCTCTGGGCGCCGCGCGCGGGGAACTGGCCGACGCGCGCCTGGTCAGGCTGCGTATCGAAACCGCCGGCACCGACGAGCCCGTGGGCCTGCTGCTGCGCAGCGAGGCCGAGCCTTCCGCCCTGCGCGGCGCCATGGCCACCCTGCTGCGTGAAGGCGCGAAGCAGCAGGGAGCACTTCCAGCCCGATCCTTAAAAAAGCCACAGGCTTGATCCATTCGCGAAACACCGTGGAACCGGCTTCGCCGGGCCACAGGTGTTGCCCCCGGTAGGGGTGGGAGTAGCGACACGAAGTGCGCGAAGCCTGGGGGCGAGCCTTATTTTGTTGCCCGGCGCTGCACGCACGCGACGTAGCCATCGCCGTCAGGTGGGCGGCCGGCGCGCTGGCTCTCCCACATCATCTGGCCGAGGCACTCCATCGCCTCGTGATGTGCGTCGAGCAGCGAGCCGCGGCGCGCGGCCAGCAGTTCGACCGCCTGGCGGATTCCGCGGGGCTGGTCGATCGAGCATTGCTCGCTGATCGAAAGGTGCATCGAAAGGTGCAGGAACGGGTTCTCGCGGCCGTTCGCGCCGTCGTAAACGCGCGCCACCGCCGCGTCGGCGTCGGCCAGATCCGCATGGTATTCGGGGTGCGCGTCGATCCATCCCGCGGCAATCGTCTCGAGGGCTTCCATCGGCAAGCCTTGCCGGTGCTTCGCATACACGTCGCAGAAGAAGCGGCGCACGTCTTCCTGGGAGGGATTGAACATATCTATATGAGGGACCGAAAAAAGAGAAGAAGGGAGAGGGAGAAATCCGCGTGCGGGCGGGCTCTGAACGTGCCCGATGTTCCGGTAGCACGACGTTACATCGTTACGTAACGAAAGGCCAAAACACCTCCACGAGGCCTGTTTTTGGCCGGACCTCTTGACCCGGAAATTAAAAAAATAGCCATGTAAATCAAAGACTTGCATCGTTTGTGATGCGGCGGCGAACATCTGTTAACGATTTGGCACGCCAGTTGCCCCTGTACATGCATCTTTTGTCACAGAGGCCAACCATGAACGCACCCCAAGCATCGACCGTTTCGACCGAAGGACCCGCCGCCAGTGGCGTGGCTCCTGTGGTCATCGCCCAAGCCACCAGCATGCCGCTCGGCGCCCCCGCCGCAGCCAGCGCGATGGCGCCCGCCGCGACCGCGGCGCCCGCCGGCATTGGCACATTGTCCAATGCTACGCCGGGCGTCGCTGTGATGCGCGAAGGCGTCCGCATTCCGGTGGACGGCAACCAGACACTGATGGCGGGTGACCGCGTGATCGTTCCCGAAGGCGGCCAGGCCAACGTGCTGTTCCCCGGCTCGGCCACCAACAAGGCACCGCTGGCCGGCGTCTTCACCGGTGGCACCGACGCCACCATCGGCTCGACCAAGCTGCCCGGCGGCCTCGAACAAGTGAACGTGGACGTCGCCTCGGGCGACCTGCAGGTGACCCCTCCCGACAGCGATGCCGATGCGGCCGCGCTGGCCGTCACCAAGAAGGTTGCCGCAGGCGGCGGCCTCGGCCTGGGCGAATTCGCGCTGGGCGCACTGGGCGCCGCAGGCCTGGGTGCCGCACTCGGCGGTGGCGGCGGCGGCGATGGTGGAACGATTCCGTTCTTCGTCGGCGCGGGTGAGACGGATGCCGACGCGGATGCGGACGCCGACGCGGATGGAGATGCGGACGGTGACGCTGACGCCGATGCTGACGCCGACGCCGATGCCGATGCCGATGCCGACGCCGATGCCGATGCCGATGCCGATGCCGATGCCGATGCTGACGCTGACGCGGACGCGGACGCTGACGCTGACGCTGACGCTGACGCCGATGCCGATGCCGATGCCGATGCCGATGCCGACGCTGACGCTGACGCTGACGCTGACGCTGACGCTGACGCTGACGCTGACGCCGACGCTGACGCTGACGCTGACGCCGACGCCGATGCCGATGCCGATGCCGATGCCGATGCCGACGCCGACGCCGATGCAGACGCCGATGCAGACGCCGATGCAGACGCCGATGCAGACGCCGATGCAGACGCCGATGCAGACGCAGACTCGGACTCCGATGCCGACGGCAATGGCCTCCTCAACCCGGGCGACAACCTCCTTGAAGGCGCAGTCGGCACGACAGACGGCAACTTGGGCCTCGGTGGTTCTCTCAACCCGGTGCCGGGTGTGATCGACAGCACAACCGACCTCGTCGATGACCTGGTCTCCCCGTTGCTCGGCGAGAACTTCACGCGCAACGATCCGAACCAACTCGACCCGGTCGACGATTTCGCCGAAACCGTTGTCGACGGCTTGGGCGGCGTGGCAGGCCCCATTGCCAGCGCCCTTCTGGGCGAAGGCGCTCTCGATTCGGTGGTGGGCCAGGTCGACCACGTCACAGACGCTCTCCAGAACGGTCTCGACAATCTCGTGGGCGAAAACGGCATCCTCAGCGGCGCAACCACGGCCCTGGGCCTGGACGGTGTTCTTGAAGACCTCGTCGGCGACGGCGGCGCGCTTGGCAACGTGGTCGAAGGCGTTCTCGGCGACGGCAGCCTGCTCCAGACTCTGGTGAGCGAGGACGGCCTCGTGGGGGCCTTCTCGCAGAAGACGGTGCCTTGGGCAATCTCATCGGAGAAGACAGCGCTGTGGGCGGCCTGCTGAACAACGTGCTGGGCGAAGACGGCCTCGCAGGTGGCCTGCTCGGCGATGACGGCTTGCTGGGCGGCGTGCTCGGCGGACCGCTGGGCGATGAGGGCCTGCTGGGTGGTGTGCTCGGCGGCGACGGCCTGGTGGGCGGTCTGCTGGGGGACGGCTTGGTGGGTGGCCTGCTCGGCGGAGAAGGCACCTTGGCCGGCCTGCTCGGCAGCGAAGGCCTGACCGGCGGATTGCTGGGCCAGGAGGGCGTGGTCGACAACCTGCTCGGGGCGAACGGCGTGGTTGGCGGCCTGATCGAAGGCAGTCCGCTCGGCGGGCTGCTGGGCGGTGAAGACGGCCTGCTCGGTGGCCTCACCGACGGTGTGCTGGGCGGCGTTCTCGGCAGCGAAGGCGTGGTGGGCGGCCTGCTCGGCGACGATGGCCTGCTGGGTGGTACCGGCCCGCTGGGCAGCCTCCTTGCCGAAGACGGCCTCCTCGGCGGCGTGCTCGGCGACGAGGGCGTGGTGGGCGGCCTGCTTGGCGACGACGGCTTGCTGGGCGGCGTCCTCGGCGGAGACGGCTTGCTTGGCGGCTTGCTGGGAGAAGAGGGCATTGTCGGCGGCCTCCTGGGCGACGACGGCGTCGTGGGTGGCCTGCTTGATGGTGACCTCCTCGGCGGCGACCTGCTGGGCGGCGTGCTCGGCGAAGACGGCATCGTCGGTGGCCTGGTCGGTGGCGATCTCCTCGGCGGTGACTTGCTGGGCGGTGTGCTCGGTGAAGACGGCATCGTCGGCGGCCTGGTTGGTGGAGACCTGCTCGGCGGTGACCTGCTGGGCGGCGTGCTCGGTGAAGACGGCATCGTCGGCGGCCTGGTTGGCGGCGATCTCCTCGGCGGCGACCTGCTGGGCGGTGTGCTCGGCGAAGACGGCGTCGTAGGCGGCCTGCTCGGCGGCGATCTGCTGGGGGCGACGTCCTCGGTGGCGACCTCCTCGGCGGTCTCCTGGGTGACGAAGGCCTCGTCGGCAGCCTGCTCGGCAATGGCGGCCTGCTTGGCGGCGTGCTGGGCGACACCAGCCCGGTCGCCAACATCCTGGATCCGGTGCTCGACGCCGCCGGCTCCGTGGGCGAGACGCTCGAACCGGTGGTCGCCGCGGTGTCCGAAGTGGCCGAGCCGGTGACCGACATCCTGGCCGGTACGGCCCCGACGCTTGCGCCGGTGGTCGAAACGGTCGCCGGCCTGGTGGACACCGTGGAACAAGCCGCACCGATCGTCACCGATGTCGTGACCCCGATCACGAGCCTGGTCGATCAGGCGGCCGGCACCGGCAGCGTTCTGACTCCGGTCACGAACATCCTGCACGGCTTGCTCGGCTAAGGAACAAGGGCAGCAGTAGGAGAAGAAAAACAAAGCAAGGGGCAGGCCTTACCGGCCTGCCCCGCGCGAAAAGGACCGAACATGAAAAACACTTCCCGGATACTGGCCGTCGTCGCACTCGGGGCAAGCCTTGCCGCCTGCGGAACAGGCCCCAAGAGCGGACGCGAAGACGCGACGTACTACTACTCGAACAAGGCCGCGCCGGTGGCCAAGGTGGAGCCGCCTCCGGCCGCTCCGCCGGTACAGGAGAGCCCGGCCGCAGCGAAGATCGTGTATTTCGACTTCGACAAATACGACATCAAGGCGCAGTACCGCAGCGTGGTGGAAGCGCATGCGAACTTCCTGCGGAACCGGCCTGCGAGCAAGGTGATGATCGAGGGCCACACCGACTCGCGCGGCGGCCGCGAATACAACCTTGCGCTGGGCCAGCGCCGGGCCGAATCGGTGCAGCGCGCGCTCACGCAGTTGGGCGTGCCGGCCGATCGCATCGAGGCCGTCAGCTGGGGCATCGAAAAGCCCGCGTCTCCTGAAACCACCGAGGAGGGCTATCAGCTCAATCGCCGAGCCGAATTCAGCTACCGCTGAAATCCGGAGATCTGCGATGCCTTCGAGGGGAGCTTTCGGTCCGCTGCGTCAAAAAAGCGAGAGCACATGACGGGCGCGATCGGTCTCCCGTATTCGATCGAGGCCGAATGATGTCCTTCTCCGACCAGCTCCATGCCTGCCACGAGCGCCTGGTGTCGGTGTGCGCGGCGCTGCCGGCGCCCTATCCGGCGTTCACGCTTTTCTTCTCGGTCAGCGACGGGTCGCAGCGAGCGCACGTGGTGCATGCGCGCGCGGCCGAGTTCGAGACCGCGTGGCGCGAAGGCTCCGGAATCATCGCGCGCTGGGTGCGCGAAAACGGCATCGTGTCGCCGTGGCTGCGCATCGACTGGGTCGAGGGCGCAAGCCCCATCGACTGGGCCCAGTTCAAGGCGCAGCTCGCGGCCGTCAAGCGCAATTACTTCCGGCTCGGCCTGGCGTTCGACAAGAACTTCGAGACGGCATTCACCGAGCAGGAGCTCAATGCCAACGCCATGCTCTATGCCGATTCGACCATCGCGCATGCGGTGGTGAACATGCGCAACTTCGAGAGCTACAGCCAGGCACGCTTCGCACGCACGCTCATGCTCGACTTGCCGGCGGACCAGCCGGTCTACCTGCTGGCCACGGTGGGTGTTTTTTGCCAGCCTGATTGCGTGGTGCACAAGCTGGTGGGAACGGGGCTCGATGCAGGGCGGCGCCAGGCGCCCGCGCTCACGCCGCAGTCGGCACTCGAACTCGTGCGCAGCGGCGCCTCCTATCTTGCGCGGCAGGTCCAGGTCGACGGGCGGTTTGCGTACGGCTACTTTCCGTGCTTCGATCGCCGCATTCCGACCTCGGACCCCACGCGCCATCCGAGCGTGCTCCACGCCATGATCGAGGCGTGGGAGCTCACGCGTGAAGACAACCTGCGGACCGCCATCGACCGCGCGCTGGACCATCTGTCCAACTGGCTCATACGCGGCTACAGGCTCGCGGACGGCAGCGAAGCCGCGTTTCTCGTCGAAGCCGGTGAAGAGATCAAGCTGAGCGGCACCGCGGCCTGCGTGCTCGCATTGGCAAAGTACTGCGAAGCGACCGACACGCGCCACTGGCTGCCGCTGCTCGAAAAGCTGGCGCTGGGCCTCGTGGCGATGCAGGACGCCGACACGGGGCGGTTCAACCACGTGCTGCATGCCGCCGACCTGACGGTGAAGCAGGCCTCGCGCGCCGCCTACTACGACGGCGAGGCGGCCTTGGGCCTCATGCGCCTGTACGGCCTCACGCGCGATGCGCGATGGCTCGCGGCGGTCGAGAAAGCGTTCGAGCATTTCATTGCAAGCCAGCACTGGCAGGCGCACGACCACGGGCTGAGCTGCTGCGTCAACGAGCTCACGCGCTGGAGCCCGCAGGAAAAGTACTTTCGCTTCGGCCTGCAGAACGTGGCCGGCTACCTGGACTTCGTGCTCGACCGCAAGACCACGTTTCCGACGCTGCTCGAGCTCATGCTGGCCGCACAGCAGATGCTGCAGCGGCTAGAGGGCATGCCCGCCATGCGGCACCTGCTCGAAGAGCTGGACACCGAAAAGTTTCACCGCGCGCTCGAATACCGCGCCCACTACCTGCTCAACGGCTTCTTCTGGCCCGAGATGGCGATGTACTTCCGGCGGCCGTCCACCGTCGTCGGGTCTTTCTTTACCCGGCACCACGCCTTTCGCGTGCGCGTGGACGACGTGGCGCAGTACGTGTCGGGCCTTGCGGCCTACCACCGCTACCTGCAAGAGCGTCGCGCAGTGCCTGGTGCCACCGCCGGCAGTACCCGCGACGACGGCGCCGCGTGGACCGCCAACGAGATGGCGCGCGTGACCGGTGGCGAATGGGTGGTTCGGCCGGAGGAGGGCTGGCGCGCCACCGGCGTGACGCAGCGCTCTTTCCTGCGCAAGGGGCGCGTGGTGTTCGAGCACCAGGTGCGCCCCTCGAAGACTCCGCTGGCCGCGGTGGCGCTCAAGGGCGTGTTGCAGCCGGCCGCCGCTGTGCTGTGTACCGATGCCGCGCCGCACCTCGACAAGCGCGTGCCCGTGCTCCAGGTGCCAGACGTGCTGCAGGCGGTGCTGGCGCTGGGCGCGCATGCGCGCACCGAGTTCGGCGGGCGCGTGTGCGGCGTGCTGGGCAGCGGCACCGGCAGCAGCACCGTGGCCGCGATGCTCGCCGATGCGCTGGCCGTGTGGGGTGAAGTGGCCCGGCCTGAAGGCAATGTGAGCCTGCCTTCGGGCATTGCCTGGAACCTCACCTGCATGCCGCGGCATGCCGCCTACTGGGTGCTCGAGATGGGCTCGCCGCACATGCTGGCTTCGGCGCAGCTGGTGCGCCCCATGCTGGCGGTGGTCACGGGGCTCTCGGCGGCTGCGCAAAAAACGCGTGGCCCATCGGAGGCCGCGGCACGCCTGGACAGCCGCGTCTTCCAGGGCATGGCGCCAGGCGACAGCGCCGTCCTGAACCGCGACATTCCCGAATTCGCGACCTTCGCGGAAGCCGCGATGGCGCAGCAGCTCCAGATCGTGACCTACGGCGAGCACGAGGACGCCGACGTGCGGCTGCTCGCCTTCGACCACGGCGAGGTCCAGGCCCTGGTGCTGGGCGAACCGTTCCAGTTGCGGCTCAATGCGCCCGGGCGCCACATGGGCGCGAGCGCCGTGGCCGTGCTCGCGGCGCTGCAGGCCATGCGCCTGAAGCTTGCCGCCGCGGTGGAGCCCTTTGCGCACTTCGAGCCGCCGGGCGGGCGCGGCGCGCTGCACACCATTCACATCGGCGGCGGCAGCTTCAAGCTGATCGACGAGACCTACGACGCCAACCCGAGCTCGATGCGCGCCGCGCTCGAGCTGCTGTCGCAGGCGCCTTGCGAGCCGGCGCGCCGCGTGGCGATCCTCGGCGACATGCAGGAGCTCGGCCCCGCCGCGCAGCGGCATCACCTGGACCTGGAGCCGGAGCTGCTCGCCTCGCAGCCCGACCGCGTGCTGCTGTGCGGCCCGCTCATGCGGGCGCTGCATGCGCGCATCCGCACCAAGGTCCGGTCGCACTGGTTCGTCGATGTGACCGATTTGTCGACCGCGCTCGGAGGCCTGGTGCAGCCCGGTGACTGGGTGTTGGCCAAGAGTTCCGCAGGCGTCGGCCTGTCCCGGCTGGCCCGGGTTTTGAAAGCACTGCCATGAAATTCAGCGCATATCTGCCATTGCCCGTTCAACGCTATCCGGCAGAGGCGGCGGCGCCCGCGCGCCGCTGGTGGCTCGGCTGGCTGCAGTTGCTTGGCGCCTGGCTCCTTTGCATGTTGCTGTGCGCGAATGTCGCGCTGGCGTTGGCCAAGGGGCTGCCGACCGACGAGGCCCGTCCGGCTGCGAGAAAAACCTCGGGCTGCTTGCAGGCGGAGCGCGGTAACAAAGCTGTCGCCAAGCCCGACGGATTGGCTGTGAAGGAATACACACGAACGCCGCGCTGCCTCGGCATACAAGGGTAGATATTGCTTGTAACAGAAGGGTAACAGTTGATAATCTTCGAGGCGTCACTGCCCGACGGATCGGCCATTTCCCATGATCAAGTTTCTCTTGCCCAGCCAACTGGTTGCCGATGCGCCCGAAGAGCCGGGCGCGAGTCCGTATGCAGGTGCGCTGAACAAGGCTTTTCGCGATGCCTATCCGCTGGTGAAGAGCGCAGCGTGGCGCTCGCTGCCCATCAGCCTCTTCGGTTTGCTGCCGTCGATCTTCCTGCTCCAGGTGTATGACCGCGTGCTCTCGCGCGGCGGCATCTCGACGCTGGCCGCGCTGGTGAGCGGCATTTTGTTTTTCTTGTGCCTCGAGTTCTGGCTGCGCGCGCGACGCTCGCGCCTGCTGCGCAATGCGGGCGCCATCATCGATCACGGCGTGTCGGGTGCGCTGCTCAACTCGATGCTGAACCGCCCGTTGCGCGCGCTCGAAGCGCGGCCGGCCTCCATCTGGCATCAGTTCTTTCGCGACGTGGCTTCGGTGCGCGGCACGGTCACCGGCGGCCTAGCGCAATCGATCTTCGATCTGCCGATGGCGATCTTCGCACTGGTGGTGATCGGCATCGTCGCCTTGCCGGTGTTGCCGGTGGTCGCATTGTTCCTGGGTGTCATGGCCTTCCTGGCCTGGTGGTGGGCCGACGAAGTGCGCACCGGCCGGGTGGAAGAAGTGCAGCGAGGCCGCGGCCTCGACCGCATGACCTCCGAGATCTGCAATGCGCGCGAAACGCTCAAGACGCAGTCGAACGACGGCCCCACCATCGAGATGTGGCGCCAGACCTACAACGCCTGGCTGAGCGAAAGCTTCAGCAAGAACGGCCAGATCGAAACCGCGCGCGACGGCACCACCGTGCTGCTGACGGTCTTCTCGGTGATCGTGGTGACGGTGGGCGCTGTCTCCGTCATGGAGCAATGGATGACGGTCGGCGGCCTGGTCGCATCGAACATGCTGGCCCTCAAGGCGCTGCAGCCGGTGGCGGGCCTGGTCTCGAGCTGGCGCTCGCTGGCCGCGGCGAAAGAGGCGGCAAAGCGGCTCGAGAAGGTGCTTTCCGAGCCCGTCGAAAAGCCGCCGAGCGGCATGACGCTGCCGCAACCGCTGGGCCGCGTCACGTTCAAGGACGTGAGCTTCAGCTTTACCGAAACCGCGCAGAAGCCGGTGCTTGAAAACGTGGACCTCGACATCGGACCCGGCGGCCTGCATGTGATCGTCGGGCGCAACGGCGCCGGCAAGTCGACGCTCGTCAAGCTGCTGTCGGGCCTGTACACGCCCACGCGCGGGGTCATCAGCATCGGCGAGTACGACCTGTCGCAGTTCGGCCGCGAAGAGCTCTCGCGCTGGATCAGCTATCTCTCGCAAGAGGTCTATTGGTTTGGCGGGCCGCTGATCGACACCATGCGCCGCACGGCCCCGGGGCAGAGCGACGAGCAGGTGGTGGCGGCCTGCAAGCTCTCGGGCGCGCACGACTTCATCTCGAAGCTGCCCGACGGCTACCGCACCGTGGTGGGCGAAGGCGGCACCGGCTTTTCGGTGGGCGAACGGCGCAAGCTGGCGCTGGCCATGAGCTTCCTGCGCAAACCCTCGGTGCTGGTGCTCGACGAGCCGAGCAACGATCTCGACTTTCAGAGCGAACGCACGCTGCTCGCCACGCTGCTCGCGGTGGCCAAGGTGCGCACCGTGGTGGTGGTCACGCATTCGCTGCGCATCGTATCGGCCGCCACGGTGGTCTATCACGTGACGGGGCAGGGCAATGTCGAACAGGGAACGGCCGCGGTGATGGTGCCGAAGCTTTTCGGTGTGAAGAAGGCGCTGGTGGCGCTGACCGACCCGGCCGCGGGAGACGGCGACGCCGATGCGCACTCGCAGGGCGCCGCCGGAGCGACCCGTTCGATGGCGTGAGCCAGTCGATCAAAGACCAAACAGGGACCGCGACTTGAAATCAGATCTGCCGCAGATACTCCAGGACGAAGAGCACAAGCGCGCGGCGCATGCATCGCCCGAGGGCCGGCGCCGACAGTGGGTGATCGGCGGCGTGGTGGCCGTGCTGGCGGTGGTCGGCCTGGGTTTTCCGATGGAGACGGTGGTGGTGGCGCCCGGCCGCGTGATTCCGTCCGACCGCGTCAAGTCGA
Source organism: Variovorax sp. S12S4 (assembly GCF_023195515.1). Classification (NCBI taxonomy): domain Bacteria; kingdom Pseudomonadati; phylum Pseudomonadota; class Betaproteobacteria; order Burkholderiales; family Comamonadaceae; genus Variovorax; species Variovorax sp. S12S4. Next base: position 931,868 of record NZ_JALPKR020000002.1, on the reverse strand, counting down.
TCCAGCATCTGGAAGGCGGCATCGTCAGCAGCGTGCTGGTGAAGGAAGGCGACCGCGTGAAGCAGGGCCAGTCGCTGGTCGAGATCGACCTGGGCGGCAGCGGCCTCAACTTCGAGGAGCTCACCGCCCGTTATGCGGCCACCCAAGCCACGCGCATCCGCCTGATTGCCGAGAGCCGCGGCAAGCCGCTCAAGCGCGAGAGCTTTGCGGCGGATATCGACGAGAGCGTGCTCGACGGCGAAACCGGTGCCTATGAAGCACGCGCGCTCGAGCAGCGCGGCGTGATGGCCGGTGCGGTGTCGGGGCTCGAACAGGCGCGCAGCAAGGAGCTCGAACAGCAGGCCAAGGTCAAGGGCCTGAACGACCGCCTGGCGCTGATGCAGAAGGAGCTCGAGATTTCGGAGCAGCTGCTGGCTGAAAAACTTGTCGGGCAGGTCGAGGTGCTCGAAAAGCGCAGGCTGGTAGAGGGCGTGCGAAGCGAACTGGCCGTGGCACGCCAGGGCGCCATTTCCGCCAGTGCCGCCATTGCCGAGGCACAGGCCAAGATGGCCGAAGCCGAAGGGCGCTTTCGCCGCCGCGCCTCCGACGAGTTGGCCACCGTGGAGCGCCAGTTCGCAAGCCTGAGCGAAGACCTTGCGCGCGCGCGCACCCAGCGCTCCCGCACCATCGTCAAGGCGCCGGCCGACGGCATCGTGAAGGGCCTGCGCAGTGCCAGTCCGGGCTGGGTCATCAAGCCTGGCGAAGCCATCATGGAAGTGGTGCCTGACAAGGACGAGGTCATGATCGAGGCGCGCCTGAACCCCAACGACCGCGGCTTTGTCGAAGTGGGGCAGGCGGCGCGCGTGAAGATCACCGCCTACGACTACCTGCGCTACGGCGCCATCGACGGCAAGGTCACGCTGGTGGCCGCCGATGCCGACCGCGATCCGGCCGTTGCCAACGCGGCGCCTTACTACCGCATCCTGGTGAGCACCGGGCAGGCCTATGTAGGCCATCAGGACAACCGCGTCACCGCCGGCATGGAGTCGGAGGTCGACCTGAAAGTGGGAACCGATCCGTTCATCTGGTACATCCTTCGCCCCGTGCTCAAGCTGCGGCGCGAAGCGTTTCGCGAACCATGAGGAGCAGCAAATCGGCAAGCCCGCGCCGCATGGGCCGCGGCGTTCTCTGTGCAGCGCTGAGCGCGAGCTTTGCGCTGCCGCCGGGCGCCGCCATTGCGCAGGAGCCGCCCGCGCAACTGGTGCCGGCGCGCCGCCTTTCCACTCCGTCGATCGGCGCCGCAAGCTATGCGCAGCGCGTGAAGCAGGCGCTGGTCGCGCTGTCGCAGGAATACCCTGAAGTGCAGACCGCGCAGGCGGCCGCCAACACCAGCAGCTTCAGCGTGGACGCTGCCAAGAAGGCGCGCTTTCCGCGCTTCAAGATGGGCACCGCCTCGGGCAACTACAACAGCGGCGCGGCCAACGCCAAGACCGAGAACTACACCGTGCTGACCGCCGAGGCGCGCGTGAGCCTGATCGACGGCGGCGCCATGAGCGCGGCGGTGCGCGCGGCCGAAGCCGGCAACCAGGCCGACGACGAGGCGGTGGTGACCACGTCGCAGAAGGTGGTGCTCGACGCGCTGACCGCCTACCTGCAGGTGCAGCGCTTCGACCTGAAGAAGCAGATCGCGCGCAAGTCCACCGAAGTGGTGGCCGAGTTGTCGAAGGCCGAGGCCCGGCGCGTTGCACTCGGTGCCGCGGGCGAGAACGACCTGAACATGGCGGCCGCGCGCCGGGCCAGCGTGGCTGCGCGCGAATCCGACTTTCAGGCGCAGCGCGACGAGGCGGTGGCCAAGTTCAACACCTACTTCAAGTTCACGCCCAACACCGATTCGCTGCCTGTGCTCGCCGCGCCCACGTTCTGGCGCATCGCTTCGCATGAAGAGGCCCTGCGCCGCGCCGAAGAGCGCAGCACCGAGATAGCCGAGGCCAAGGGCCGCGTCGCCCGGGCCCAGGCGCTCGTCGACCAGCAGGAGGCCAGCATCTATCCGACGGTGGATGCGGTGTTCGTGAAGAGCAAGGACCCGCGCGGCGTGTCGTCGCAAGACCCGACACGCGCCGCCTTCGAGCTGAACTGGAACTTCGGCAACGGCTTCGATCGCCAGTTGCGCCTGAAGTCCGCACTGGCCGAGGTTGCCAACCAGGAAGCCAAGCTCGAAGGCGTGAAGCTCAATCTGCTGGAGCTCACTTCGGCCTCGTGGGCGCGCACGGTGTCCGGCCGCGAGCGCGAGCGTCAGCTGATGGAAGCGGTCAGCACATCGGGCCAGGCCTTTCGCGGCCGGCGGCGCCTGATGGAGTTCGGGCGCGAGACCTTGCCCGCCGTGCTCGATGCGCAGCTCGACTACTACAACCTGCTGTTCGATTATGTCGACGCCGTGTTCGACCTGCGCATTTCGGAGCTGCGCCTGGCGCGCACCACCGGCGAACTGCGCATCGATCCCGAAGCCAGCAACGCGTGGATCGACCGCATCTTCGGCCCGCCGAGCCGGCCGGCCCTGAGCGAGGACGGCCTGCTCACCGCGCTGTGCATTTCGAGTAACGCGAGCTGTGCCAGCGAGCCTGTTGTCGATCGCGGTGCCACCGCGGCTGCGGCGAACCCGCCGCTGCGTCGCACCGCCCGCCTGGCCGAGCGCTGACGAGCGGCGAGGGGCTCAGGCGTCCTCGGGGATGCCTGGCTCGCCGTCGAGGATTTGATACTTGCGCATCTTTTCCCATAGCACCTTGCGGCTGATGCCCAGATGCTGCGCGGTGTCCTGACGCTTCCAGTCGTTGATTTCCAGCGCCGCGATGATGCGGTTGCGCTCGCTGCCGTTCCATCCCTTGCGGTCGCCGTTGCTGTCGAGCGCCACGCCGTTGGCGCCGCCGTTGTGTCCGTTTCTTTCGGCCGAGCCCGGCGTGGGCGTCGGCGTACCGCGCGTGAGTGCAATGGCGCGCTGAATCAGGTTCTGGTCCCATGCATGCAGCTGCCGTGCAATCACGCCCACCCGCTCGGCCAGGTTGCGCAGTTGCCGCACATTGCCGGGAAAGTACGTTTCCGCCACCGCATCGCTCAGCCAGTGCGGCGTTTCACCCAAGGCCTCGAGCTCGTCGCCCAGCACGTTGGCGAGCAGTGCCTTGAAGATCGCGATCTTGTCGATCTCGCCGCGCTCCTCGAGGCTGGGCACATGCAGTTCGATGACCGCGAGCCGGTAGAACAGGTCGGCACGGAAGTCGCCATTGGCCACCATCTCGCGCAGGTTGCGATTGGTCGCGGCCACCAGCCGAAAGTCGACGCGAACCGGCGCCGTGGCACCCAGCCGCGTGACCGCGTTGTCTTCAAGCACGCGCAGCAGCTTGACCTGCTGGTACTTGGGCAAGTCGCCGATCTCGTCGAGAAACAGCGTGCCGCCCGTCGCCTGCTCGAAATAACCGCGATGCGCATGCACCGCGCCGGTGAACGAGCCCTTGGTGTGGCCGAAGAAAAGCGATTCGAACAGACCGTCGGGAATGGCGCCGCAGTTCACCGCCACGAACGCGCCCTTGCTGTAGTGCTGGTGCCCCAGGTGCAACTGCTGTGCAATGCGCTCTTTGCCCACGCCCGTTTCGCCGCGCACCAGCACGCTGTGGTTGCAGTCGGCAAAGGCGGACACTTCGGCAAGCAGCGATTTCATCGCGTCTGAATGCGCCACCAGCACATCGGGCGCCTGCGGCGCTACGTCGCGCGCCCGCAGTTGCCGCACCAGCTTTGCCACCATCGTGCGCAGCTCGGCACAGGTGAAGTCATACGGCAGAACGTGCAGGTACTCCGGCGGGTAAGTGCGCGAATCGCGCTCGCGCGAAGCCGCCGCCACCCAGATCACCGGCATGCCCTGCAGCAACTCCGTCGCATGCGCCAGCGCACCGCTGTCGATGACCGTGACGCTGATGATGGCAACCGAAGGCCGAAGGGCAGTGCCGCGCTCCTGCTGCGGCGCCGGCATGCCATCGGCGCGAATCACCTCCACGTCGAAGCTCGCCATGCACCGCGCGATACGGTCGAGGATGTCGGCCTTGCCTTCCCAGACAAAGAGGTCGAGTTCGTCGAAGTTGGGGGAGCGCTCATGACAGGGGAATACGTATTTCAATAGACAAGCTCGGCGCCCCGGTTGCAGGAAAGGCGAGCCCCGACCTCCGCTTTGGCGAGGTCGATGCCGAGCGAATCCAGAAGCAGGTTGACTGCGGGATCGAGCAAAGGAGAGAGCGCATTCGTGATGATGGTCTCTACGGTGTTGAGCAGGCCGCTCACGATGTTCAAAGTGCCGTTGAGCAGCGGTCCGAGAATGCCGCTGGCGGCGCTTGAATACGGCATGATTTGTATGCCGGCGAGTGTGGGGCCTAGGCTCTGGACCAGCGATTGCGCGCTGATTGGCTGGAATGAAGGATCAGCACCGGCGCCGTCATACGGCGCGGCATCGATCTCGGGCAGATTTTCGGCAGCGGGTGCGGTATAGGTCAGGGTTCGGTTGCTGGCGCTTCCTCCCACGTCCGAATTGATCACCAGCCCCAAGCCCGAAATGATGTTCTTTTTGGCGCTCGTTTCGTCGTTCACGAACGTGCCTGCTGCGTTCTTCCATTTCGTGCCGGTGCAGAGCACTGAAAGCAGGCAAAAGGAAGGCTTGGCTACGCGATAGCCGATCTCGAGGATTTCGACGGGCTCCGCCGTCGCGGCTTGGGAAGATGAGAGAGCGTTCGACACTCTGCCGATGTTGAGCCGCGCAATGCTGGTCGAGGCCTGAACGTCGAGTGTCTTACTGTCGCTTGCGCCACATGTGTGGTCCGTTACAAGGGCCGAACCGTTGCCGGAGCTGACGCTGACGTCGATGGGCGTAGTCAATGCCGAGGTATAGATCACTTGCATTTCCGCGCACTCAGGCAAGAGAAAGCCGCCGCACGCGATGGTGCCAACCAGATTCGGAACGATGTTCGGAAGGTCTAGGCTCGCCACAGTTTTCAGAAAATTGGCGATCGGAGTCAGTGCGCTCAATGCGGCCGATGCGACGTCCGAAACAACCGTTCCCAAACCGCTCAGATTCAGAGAAAGCAACAACCGAATCTGTGCCGTCCGCACATAGATCTTGTTGGGATCGTTCACACCCAGACTTGCGTTGATCAAGGAAGGATCCCCAACCGCCGAAACCTGCGGTGGCTCGATCGCACGGACCTTGGCGGTGACACCGGCAATCCCGGGAACATTCACCGGAAGATCGGCGGCCAGTGCGTTCTTGCCATTCGCGAGTTGCACCACACCCTGAGCGAGTTGAAAGAGCTGCAGGTCGGTCTGCAATCCCGCGGCCTCCGTTCCTGTAGCAATGTTCAGCAGTTCACCGACGGTGAGAGGCTGGGCCGACCCGGCCGACGCTGTCAGAAGTTGCTGCAACGCCTGCACCGCGACACTGGCGCTGGTGCCGCCGCGTTCCATGACCGTGATCATGCTTTGCAGAAGGATGCCGGCGTTTACATTGGTGCCAAGCACTTCGTCGTAATTGGCGGCATTGATGTTGAGATCCAGCTTGAGCTGGTCGAGGAAATCGAGCAGTTTGATATTGGTGTCGAGCAACCCTTGCCAGCCGCCGACAGAAACATCGACGGCACCCCCGAGCATTCCGCCGAAGAGGGCGTTCAAGATCAACGAACGCTGGGTGTCGATGGCTGCGATCGTGCTGCGAATACTCAGTGAGGCGAGTGGCTGCTTCTTGGCTGCGAGTGCTTCGACGCTGATGGCGGAAGACTGATTGCCCGGCAGATTCGGCAGCAGGCGTGGTGCGGTCCTGGTGAGTGTTACCCGCACGGCATTGAGGATCTGCCCGCTCTCCGGTGTGCCAAAGTGAAGGGGCGCTGGGCGCAGGGTCGGGTCCCAGTTGCCGCACTGGACTTCTGCTGCTGTGATCGGCGTCATCAGTTGCGGCATGTTTTGCCCACCATTCGCCACTGCCGCGGTTGTTGCCTCGCCGCAGCTTGCGGGTAGCAAGGCCTGCGCACCCGCCAGCGCAGCAAGATCAGCCGTCTTCTGAAGCTCGCGTTTCAGAAAGAACATGTAGCCCAACTCAACGCCGACAAGCACGATGACCAGAAGGCTCAATGCGATGACCGAAGTGATGACCACCGACCCGCGTTGCCGCCGTGCTGTTCTTCGATTGAATGCGCGCATCGTTCGCATCTGCTTATGAAGAAGATCTGGCGGCCGTGGCCTTGCCAAGCAGGTGCTCAGGCATCCAGCTGCCGGTCAGCGGAACGGCCGGCAGCAGCGGGTTTTCGCGGTAGGGGTATGTCACCCTCACCGCGATTTCTCCAGTCGAAACTGTCACTTCCGGTGACGCCATCTTCGCGCGAAGCCAAGTTTCTTTTGAAGAAGGCGCGCTGCCTGCGGAAGCGGGGGTAATCGTCGAGAGTGCCAGCGACCGGTACACCGCCGTTCGAACATTCGTCTGCAGTTCTGCGGCCGGCGTGTCGCTGCGGAAAGACTGAGCGGCTCTCGCCCCGTCTTCGGCCGCGCGAGAGATGACCTGCTGCACATACAAAACGCCGCAGAACGTCACGAGCCCATAGATGCCGAGGAACAGAACACCGAAGACGAGCGCAAACTCGATGGCGGCCACGCCTCGCTGGCGGCGAGCCATGGCCCGTTCGAGCTTGAGCCGGCCGGGCTTCACAACGACCTCCCGTCGAGCAGCATGCTGGCCTGGCCCGCAATCCGTGCGGGAACCGCAAAGCTCGGGAACGCGGGAAACAGCGTGTCTATCCCACTGACAGCAACGGTCACGACCACCTGGCACCGGTTGTTCCATTCCGGGCCGCATGGGGGCGCCGCCTGCGAGCAGTCGTCCGTTCCAGCCAGGCAGATTCTTGCCTCGACGTTCCGGTTCGCTTTCAGGCCCGCGGGCAGCCAGTCGCTGCGCTCTACGGCAATGTCGTTGGCCTTGGTTTTTCTGGCTTCGAGGCTGCTCTGGTAACGCAGCCCTGCACGGGCGCCGTCTTCCGCCGCGTTCTGCAGGCTCATGCGCATCGTCAACAAGAAGCCGTAGCAAATCACCGCGTACAGCAGCGCAAAGATGATCAGGAACACGAACGCAAACTCGATCGCGTACACGCCGTGTTGGGCGCGTCCGGGGTTTGCGTGGCTGCGTGTTTCCATTGTGGTTCTCTTGCGCGGCGAGGGTCGGCGTTTTGCCTACCGTCCTCCGGAAGAAGAGGCGCCGCCGCCCTTCGACTTGCTCACCGTGGAGCCGAGGTGCTCGGGGATCGGGTGCTCGAAGCTCTTGATGTAGCGCTCATAGCTGCGGCTGGCCACGCTGCCGGCAATGGGCCGGGGTGTGCGCGAGGCGATTTCTCCGCTGCGTTGCCAGGCGAGCAGGCTCTGCGTGGCATCGCCCATCAGCAGCGGTGGCGGCGATTCGAACTCTTCAGCCTCGGCCTCAGCTTCGACCTCCCGCGCCTCCTGCGTCTTCTGCGCCTCCGTGGGGTGCGACGCTGGCGGCACGGCTTGCGCCCAAGCGGTGGTCGTCATGAAGAAGAATGCGGCCGTCAACGCGATCCGCTCGGCAAGCTGGTGGTTCATGGTGTACCTCGCGAGGTCGAGTTCAGTGAAAGCGGCGCTTCAGGTGCGGAGGCCGAAGGGTTGGTCTGGCTCGCGGTTCTCATGCCGCCCGCACCGGTCCATCGGGACGGCTTGAGCGCAAGGGGTGCCACAACGGGTTCGACGCGAGTGCTCGCCGCTGCGGCAGCAGCAACGGGTGCGGGCAGCCTGCCCGATGCGCGCATCTGCAGTGCGGCTTCGCGTACGGCCGCGCGCGTGGGCTGGGGCATGCGGTGCGCGTCCATCAGCGCTGCCGCCCGGTCGGGCTGGTTGGTCACTTCGAGATAGAGCGCGAGGTTGGCTTGCGCCTGGGTGCTGTCGGGGCGCAGTTGCAGGGCCTGCATCAGCGGCAGCCGCGCTTCCTCGATCTGGCCGGCGCCCAGGTGCGCGTAGCCGAGATCGCTCAGCAGCAGCGCATCGGTCGGGGTGCGGCGCTGCGCTTGCGCCAGCAGCTGGACCGCCTCGGCATAGTTGCCGCGCATGCCCGCCAGAAGGCCGAGGCCACGGTAGCCCGCGCTTGCCAGCGGCGTGGCCAGCAGGCGCTTGTAGGCGGCTTCGGCGGCTGCGGCCTGTCCGGTGTGGCGCAACGCTTCGGCGCGCGTGCGTGTGGATTCGGGCGACACGCCCCAACGCTGCTCCAGGGCGTCGATGTGCGCGAGCGATGCAAACCACAGGTCTTCCTTCTGCATCTGCTCGACGAGCTTGAGATAGGTGGGCTGGGTGTCCACGGCCGCACCGGCCTTGGTGTCCGCGGCGGCTTCGGCGGCCATGCGTTGCTGCGCATCGGCGCTGGCGGCGTACTGGTCCTTGGGGCCGGCGCAGCCGGTGAGGGCAAACGCCGCAGCCGCCGCGCAGGCGATGGCCAGCAGGCGGCAAGCAGGACGCGGGCTTGCGCAAAGGTCGAGTGGCTTCATTTGGCGGCGGTTCCCAGTGAACGGAAGATGGCCAGAAAGGCCGGCCCCGCAGTGACGATGACCAGCGCCGGCAGCAGCGTGGTCACCATCACCGCGGTCATCTTCACGGTGATTTTTCCGATGCGTTCCTTCATTTCGGAACGCCGGTGTTCGCGCAGCCGGTCGCTGAAGACGCGCAGCGGCTCCTGCACGGCGCCGCCGTGCTTGTCGACCTGCACCAGCAAGGACACGAGCCCGCGGAGGTTCTCGTTCTTGTGCAGGGTTGCAAGGCGCTGCAGCGAATGCTCGCGGCTGCGGCCGCGGCTGTACTGGTTGTTGGCAAAGGTCAGCTCGTAGCCGAGCACGCGCAGCACGTGCGAGAAGTCGCTGACCATGATCTGCAGGCTCTGGTCCAGGCTCAGCCCCACGCCTTGCAGAAGGCGAAGCAGGTCGATGAACAGCGGCAGTTCCTGGTTCACCCGCTCGCGGCGCTTGGCGGCGATGCGGCCGAGCACCCACTTGGGTGCCATGAAGCCGATGACGAACGCGACCGCCAGCACGATGGTGACCGTGCGCTGCGACCGGCCCGCGCTCCACAGCACGTAGACGGCAAAGGGAAGAAGGAACGTGAAGAGGATACGGGCCACCAGGAAGACCAGCTGCGCCCGCTTCGAGGAAAAGCCGCATTGATCGATGAGGTTGCGGTCCTCGTTGGCCACGAGTGCGCGGCCGATCCGCGAATCGAGCCAGTGAAACGGCAACTCGATGTCCGGCTTTGCCGAGGCGTTGAACACGTCGGCCGCATCGACGGACACCGCGGATCCGCCCGGCGCCGTGGTGACCTGCTGGATGGCGCGGCCGATGACCTTGCCGCTGCGCGAGCGCCGCAGCTCGGCCGCAATCAGCGCGCCGGCACCGGCCATGAGGCCCAGGGCCAGCAGCGCCAGGCTGATGATCGCCAGCTGGTTGGTGGTGAAGGTCATGTGAGTTTCGCCAGCCGGTAAAGGAGCGCCGCACCGAACAGCTGAAAGCCTGCGGCCGAGAGGACCATGATGCGGCCGGTCCCGTCGTTCCACATTCCCATGAAGTAGCCGGGATTGGTGAGGATGAAGAAGGCGCCCACGCTCACCGGCAGCAACCCGAGAATCCAGGCCGAAAGCCGGGTTTCGGACGACAGGGCGAGCAGCTCATGCTCGGCTTGCTCGCGATCGCGCATGAAGTTGCCCACGCGCTCCAGCAGCAGGTCGGAGCGCCCGCCGTAGCGCACGCCCAGGCCGAGGATGGACGCCAGCAGGAACATTTCCTCGATGCGCACATTGCTGGCCGTCTGGTGCAGGGCGCGGTCCAGGTCCATGCCCGCGCGCACCAGCGCTGCAGAGCGCTCCAGCTGGCCGCGCAGCGGCGCCTCGGTGGTGGCAATCGCAAGCTGGAAAGCCGCCTGCGTGGAGTTGCCGATGGTGATCAGCCGCACCATCGCGTCGATGTACCCGGGCAGCTGGCTCACGAGCTTGCGGCGGAACTTCTGCAGCCGCAGCCAGACCGCGAACGCCGAGAGAACAGCCAGCAGCGCGAGCGCACTCAGGCCCGATACCCAGCCGGCAAGCAGGCCGGCGAGTGCGGCCGCAGCCACGACGGCGGCCAGCCCCAGCGCGGCCGTGCGCGGAGCGATCACGCCGATCAGCCATTCGGGCAAGGCCTTCTCGAGCAACCCTGCGGGTGCGGCGGCCGGAGTGCCTGCGTCTGCGTTGAGCCATGGGTCCGAGGTCACGCCGGCCATGAGGTGGTCGTTGGCCGGGTCCCGCAAGGGGATGGGCATCGGCGTCGGTGCACCGGCGGCCGTGCTGGCCTGGATCTGCTGGTTCAGGTGCCGCGCAGCCGCCTGGCGTGCCTGGCGGCCCTTGGCCCATTGCCACAGCAGCAGCCCCGCGGCTGCGAACAGCAGCGCGAGGCAGGCCACCGCGAGCAGCATTTCACGCACGGTTGTTGTCTCCCTGCTGCGCGCGTGTCAGCGACTGCCTGAAGCGCGTGATCTTGGGCGAATGCGGCGCAATGCCCAGCGATATCCAGCGGTCGCGCTCCTCGCCGTCGGGCGACGTGATGGGCTCGTAGCGATAGAGCTCCTGCATGGCCACCACGTTGTCGTTGACACCCGTGACTTCGCTCAGCGAGAGGATGCGGCGCTGCCCATTCGAGAGGCGCCCGATCTGCACGATGAAATCGATGGCATTGGCAATCTGCCGGCGCAGGCTCACTTCACTGCCCTGGTAGCCCGCAAAGCCTGCGAGCATTTCAAGGCGGTACAGGCACTCGCGCGGCGAACTGGCGTGGATGGTGCCCATCGAGCCTTCGTGGCCCGTGTTCATTGCCTGCATCATCTCGATCACTTCGGCGCCGCGCACCTCGCCCACGATGATGCGGTCGGGCCGCATGCGCAGGCTGTTGCGCAGCAGGTCGCGGATCGACACCACGCCGGTGCCGTCGAATCCGCCCGGGCGGCTTTCGAGCCGCACCACGTGGCTGGTGCCGAGCGAAAGCTCCGCCGTGTCTTCGATGGTGATGACGCGCTCGCGCGGCGGAATGAAGGTGGCCAGCGCATTGAGCAGAGAGGTCTTGCCCGAACTGGTGCCGCCGCTCACAAGAATGTTGCAGCGCGCGCGAACCGCGATCTCCAACAGCTGCGCCATGCCCGCGTCGAAGGTGCCGAGCTTCACCATGTCGGCCGGCGTGAGCGGCTCCTTGCGGAACTTGCGAATGGAAACCGAGAGCCCGTCGATCGCCAGCGGCTCGATGATCACGTTGATGCGGCCACCGTCCGGCAGGCGCGCATCGACCATCGGGTTGGATTCGTCCAGCCGCCGGCCGAGCGGCGCAAGAATGCGGCGCACGATGCGCATCACGTGCTCCGCATCGGCAAAGCGCACCGTCTCGCGCTCGAGCATGCCGTGGCGCGACACGTACACGTTCTGGTAGCCGTTGATCAGGATGTCTTCGACGGCCGAATCGTTGAGCAGGTCTTCCAGCGGGCCGAAACCCGCCAGCTCCTTGGTCAGCGCGTCGGAGATGAGCTGCATCTCGCGGTCGTTGATCGGCACCCGGCGCAGCCGCACGAAGCTGTCGACTTCCAGTTCGACAAACTGCTGGATCGAGGCGCGCGACCAGCGGCCGAACTCCGCGCCGAGCTCTTCGATGCGGCTCAGCAGATGGTCGTGCGTCCAGCTCTTGATGTCCTGGAACTGCTGGGAGTTGATGAACGCCTGGTCGTCGTCGGCGAATTCGAGATCGTTGGACATAAGGGCGGTTCAACCTTCGCTAGAGCTTTTCCAGAGACCGGCAATTCGCGGCATGCGCGCCGCCCAGCGGGATTCCTTGGCCGGTGGCTGGCCTGTGCCGGACACGAATTCCTGGTGCAGGCCGCGCGCCAGTTCGGCCACGGCTTGCGAATAGGCGTCGTTGCGCGCGGTGCGCACCAGCATTTCGCCGCGGCTTGCCGCCGCCAGCAGTTGCGTGCTGCGCGCCGGCACCACGTGGTGCAGCGGCAGTTCGAGCCGTTCGGCAACGTCCTTGGCGGACAGGCCCACATGGCTGTCGAACTTGTTGACCACGAGCGACAGCTGCTGGGTCTCCACACCGCGCGTGCGCAGTTCCTTGAGCATGGTCGCCGTGGAAACGATGGCACCGATGCTCTGGTCGCACACCACCCAGCTGCGCGGCGCCGCCTTCACCGTCTGCGCGACGAAGTCCAGCGTCGAAAAGCCTCCGAGGTCGGCAATCTGGAAATCGAAAAAATCACCGAGCCGCTTGATCAGCGCCACCGAATCCGCATGCGAGATCTCGCGCACCTGCGCAAGGCTCGCGGGAAGCGGGAGCACGGCCACACCGCTCGCGTGATGGGCCAGCGCCGTGTGCAGCAGCGTCTGGTCGAGGCGGCGCAGGTTGCGCACGCCGTCGACAAAGCTGAAGCCGCTTTGCGTGTCGAGATAAAGCAGACCGTCTCGCGCCGGAAGCCCGAGGTCGAGCAGCGCGACGCCGCCGCGCGTGTTGCGGCCGGCCTGGGGCAGGGCGCCGGCCTGGCACAGCTGGTCCTTGAGCACGAGCGACAGGCTGGCCGCGAGCGTGGTCACGCCGATGCCGGCGCGCGCGCCGAGCAGGGCCAGCGTGCGTCCGCGCGTGCGGCCCGGCAGGCTGCTCTGGCGCTCGAGCAGCTTGCGCAGCGTGTTGACCGCGTCCGTCGGCGGCGCGGCCATGTCCACGAAGTCGTCCACGCCTGCGCGCAATGCGGCCAGCATGGAAGCGGGCTCCGCCGAAACGCCGGTGGCCAGCACCGGCAGCGTGGGCCATTCGCGCTTGAGGCGCTGGTGAAGCTCGCTTGCCGCCGCGGCGTGGTCGCCCGAAAAATCGAGAAACACCGCGGCGGGGCCGAGCATGGCCATGCGCTCGTCCAGCGACTTGGCCTCGGCGGGAAGGTTCACCACCGTGCCCAGCCGGGCGAGTGCATCGGTCAGCCAGTTGATGTGGCCGCTGTTGGGCGATGCGAAGAGGTAGGTCTCCGCACCGATGTCTGGAAGGCTGTCGCGGGGAGCGTTCATGGCGTCTGCCACCGGATCTGTGGGGTTTGTTTCAGTCAACGTGAGAAGCCCGGAACAGTGGTGCCCGAAGCGGGCCCCAGAAGATGAGCGCGCCATACAGGTCCGTCGCGCTGCTCGGCGCCGCCGGGAAGGTACGGGCCCAGATCGGTGCCGCGCGCGATCGGCTTCACCAGGTGCGGCGTGACGAGGATCACCAACTCCTTCTCGCTCATCTGGTACTTGTTCTGCTTGAAGAAGGTTCCGAGCACCGGGATGTCGCCGAGCAGCGGAACCTTGTCGGCGTTCGACGTGGTGGTGCGGCTCACGAGGCCGCCGATGATGAAGCTCTCGCCGTCGCCGAGTTCCACCGTGGTGTCGGCGCGCCGCGTGCTGATGGCGGGCACGGCCACGCCGCCGATGCTGAGCGAGTTGGTGTAGTCCAGGTCGCTGGCCTCCGGCGCTACCTTGAGCACGATGCGATCGTTCGACAGCACCGTGGGCGTGAGGGTGAGGCCGATGCCGAAGGGCTTGTATTCGATGCTCGTGGTGCCCAGGCCCTGGGGCGCCGGAACGGGCAGTTCGCCGCCCGCCAGAAAGCTTGCGCTCTGGCCCGAGAGCGCCACCAGCGTCGGTTCCGCGAGCACGCGGGCCATGCCGTTGCCCTCGAGAAAACCCACGTTCAGGCCAATGCCGGCCTTGCCGAAATTGAACAGAAGGCTGAATGCCTGCGCGAGCGGGTTGTTGTGTTCGCCGCTGAGCGAGCCGTCCGGAGCGAACGAGGCCGAACGCAGCGACGACGGCGTGAACACGCCGAAGCTGAAGCCGTTGGAGTTGGCACGCGTGCTGAAGATGTTGAGGCCGGCCTGCTTGAGCACGCTGCGGTTGAACTCGACGATCTTGACCTCGACCTGCACCGTGTTGCTGCGCACATTGACCACCGAGCGATCGATCAGCGCCGACTTTTCTCCGCCGGCCGACATGGCCGCATCGCGCGCCTCCTGGTGCGCCTCCATGCTGTTGAGCGAGCCATTGAGCGTGGAGGTGCGGCGCCGGACTTCAAGGGCATAGACGATGGCGTTGGCCTGGCCCTTTTCCCAGACCATGAGCGTGGTGCGGCCGGCCGCCTTGCCGGTGACGATGAGGCGCGCCGCCGGCGAGTTGGGCGATTGGCGGGTGAGCGCAACGCCCGCCACGGTTTCGTCCGCAATGGCCATGCGCTCGATGCCCTTGCCGATCAGCAGTTCCTTTTGCGTGCCCGCATCGATGCGCAGTTGAAGCGCAGCGCGCGCAGGCGCCGCCGCTGCATCGGCCGCCGTTGCGGGCGCCACCGCCCAGACGCCCGAGGCCAGCAGGCACAGCACCGCAAGGGTCGGGCGCGTGAAGCGCGCCGTGCCGGTTGTTTTCGCACAAGGGGCGATCGTCATGGTGTTCGTTTCGTGGGTGGCTTGCATGTGCGTGCCACTGGTTGCTGATCAGTAGTTGATGGTTTCGCTGCGGTCGCCGCGAATGACCTCGACCTGCAGTCCGCCGCGGGAACCGCCCGTGCGGGCCGGGGATTTGCCGGGGCTGCGGCGGCAACGGTCGGCACTCGCGAGCTGCCCGCCTTGCCGCCCGTCACAAAGTCGACGGCGGTCATGCCGGCCTGGGCGCGGTCCAGGCCTTCGAGCGGGGCTCTGCGGGCTTCGCCGGCTTTTTGCGCCACCGGCTGCAGCGCCGTGGGCAGTTCGGCAAAAAGCTTCGGATCGGGTTCCGACATGTCGGTGGGGTTGCGCAGCGCCAGAAGCAGGCGGCCGCTGCTCTCGGCGAGCGTCAGCCGGTTGATGTCATCGACGGGCACTGCGAGCACGGCGGTGCGGGCGGCCTCGGCGCGCTGGGCCTGCTGCTGGGCCGCGCCGTTCTTGTCCATTCCGGTGGGCATGCCGTCGATGGAGGCGCCGCCGTAGGCCAGCACGCGCTTGCGCGACAGCAGCAGGCGCGCCTGGCTGCGGTCGATGTCCTTGCCGTCGGACTTGAGCATCAGGAAGACATCGACGAAATCGCCGGGCCGTACCTTGTTGCCCACGCCCATGACCTCGTCGGCCTTGATGGCGACCGCGCGTTCGCCTTCGCCGACGCGCAGGGCCAGGCCGGACACCAGCTGCCCTTCGACCAGCGGCGTGCCCTCGCCCAGGTCGATGACGGGCACCCGGCCCGCAAGCGGCGCCGTCTCCTGGAAAGCGCCTGCGGGATTGATGGTCAGGCGTTCGACGCGAAGCGCGTCGGCCGGAATCGCGCGGCCCGCGGGCAGGGGCTTGGACGCCACGACCACGCGGAAGGTTTGCGCCTGGGCCGTCTTGGCCGCGGCGGTGGCCGAAGGGGCGACCGCGACCGGCGGTGGCGGCTGCCGGCTGAGCAGCCATGCATAGCCGCCGAGCGCGAGGGCCAGGAGCACGAGGACGGCGGCAACGATTTTGGTGAGATTGATCATGGGCGGCAGGTCAAGGAAGGGGCCATTCGAGAGTCATTGATGAACAACTCGTGGTGACGGGGCGGCTAGCTACCCTGTCGACCCCAAACCATCCACACCGCGGCGGCCAGCGCGAGGTAGGCCGCATAAGGAATAAATCGAACCCGGGCTGGCGCCGGCTGGCCCTCCGGCGAAGACGACGGCCCGAAGAGCGCCAGCGAAAGCCGGGGGAAAACGGGCCAGCGCTGGAGCGCGAGCCAAAGCGCGGCATGAAGACCGGCAAGGAGGCTGCCGACGAGCCATATCGGCGGCAGCGCAGAAAGGCCCACCCAGAGTCCGAGAGCTCCGGCGAACTTCACGTCGCCGGCTCCCATGACTCTGAGTGCATAGAAAAGAAGCAGAAAGCCGAAGCCGATGCCTGCGCCGAGCAGGGCGCCAGTCCAGTCTTGCTCGATGGGAGCCATTCCCGTTGCAAGCGCCGCAAGAGCCAGGAAGGCACCTGCAAGCACAAGCCAATTGGGAACGCGGCGCTGCCGGAAGTCATAGATGGCAATGAGTAGCAACCAGATCAAAAAGACTGATTTCATTGCTTTTCCGACACCTCAAGGTGCTGGCGGGGTGGCGGCGGTTGCAATGGAGGATTTAATGCTTCCCCAAATGGCTTCTAGGCTTTTTCCGATTCCACCGTCTCCGATAATTGCCGTGATCATCACAACCGAAATCAGTCCCGCAATAATTCCGTATTCAATTGCGGTGGCACCTTCTTCGTCACGCAGAAAACGAGTAATTGAATTGAGCATGATTTACCCCTTTTTGAAAGTTGTTACAACGACTGGCAAGGTGAATGTTATACAGCGTAACTCCGTGTATCAAGGAGGTGAACCCGTGAGGCACTGCCGTTACTGTGCTAGCAAGAAGGTGTAAGCACGATAGCGGCCAGCCTTCTGGCGAACTCTTGGAAGTTTCTCCCTCAGAGGGAAGCAGGCGTCTTGGGAATGCATTCTTCCCTCTGTGGCCGAGCGCCCGTATCCCATGAATGTGGGACGCACGTTACGGCTTCGCGGAACGTGCGAAAGATTCTTGTTACGGGAACAAATGGGTTACGTGTTACGTAACACTGACGATGTGAAGCCAGATGTAACACCCAAGTTTGGTGTTCCGTCTGAGGAAAAAATCACATTTTTCGGGCACAACCCCGTCAGCAGGAGGGCCTAAGTGGGTACCTAGCCCAGTACTTCTTCGTAAAAAAGCTTCCAATCGCTGCCTTGGCGCAGCCAGTATTGGCGGCGTGTACGCCCGCTCTTTTCGCCTTCGAAGACCTCGCCGAAGGTGGCGACCATGGTGTCGTCGCCGTCGCGCCAATGCAGATAGGACACATCCTTGAACTGGACGCGCTTGCCCTGCGCGTATTCCACTTCGTCGTGGAGGGCTGCAAATCCTTCAGTGGATTTTTTATTGTTGCTGCGCTGGAAATCCGGCAAATAGAACTTCTTCAATTGCGCTTCATTGCCGGCGGCCCGCGCCTCTTTCCAGGCCGCGATGGTGCTTGTGAACGCCTGGGCTTCCTTTTCGGCCTGCGGCGGCGAGATCCATTGCAGGCTTCGCGCCGTGATTACCGGCGTGGCGCCGATCTGCACCTTGCGCAGCAATTGCTTCAGGTCGGGGTTGGCCATGACCACGCAGCCGTCGCTGGCCTGCGGTGCGCGGGCAAACTGCTGCGACGGAGTGCCGTGCAGCCAGATGCCGCCGCCGGTCTTGCCACGCCGCACGTCATACGGGTTGGGGTAGTTGATGGGCAGCGCGCCGGCGCTGCAGAAGTCGCGCAGCGACTTGGGGTCCAGGCTGCTGGTGATGTAGTACACCCCCAGCGGCGTGCGTGCATCGCCTTCGGTGGCCTTGTCGATGCCCGATTTGCCGACCGACACGTAGTAGTCGGCCACGAGCTGCAGTCCCTTGTCGGAGTTCTCGAGCAGGTAAAGCCTGGAGCGCGAGGCATCGACCGCAATGGCATAGCGGCTGCGCGTCGACAGCGCCAGGAACTGGGAGGGCACGGTGCCGGCCGGCGGCCGCTCGCGCAGGGCCTGCAGGCGACGCCGGGATTCTTCGCGCAGGTCGGCCATGGCCGGATCGCTGCGCAGCCGCGCAATGCCGGCGTCGGAGAAGGCGTGGGCGGGCGGCACCTGCGTTGCCAGCAGGTCGGCATAGACGAGCTGGGCGAGCTGGAAGTTGGGATAGTCGCGCACCAGGTCGCGTGCCTTTGCGAGCGCAGGCCGCGTCTTGCCGCGGCCGAACAGTTCATAGACAGCAATCAGGCGGGCTTCGGCGCCCGTGGCTTCCTGGATGGCGGCCGATGCAGCGGCTTTACGCGGTGCGGGCTTGGCCGCCGCTGTCTTGGTTGCGGCTGCGGAGGCCTTCCGGGTACCGGCTTTTGCTGCCTTGCCGGCCCCGTGTGCAGCCGTGCGTGCGGCGCCAGACGACTTGGGCTTCGCGCTGCTCGCCTTGGCGCTGCCCGATGGGGCCTGCGTCGACGCGCCGGACGCGCCGGGCGCCGCCAGCAGCAGGGCCGATGCCGCCAGGAGCGCGGCAAGCCTTGTGCGGCCGAGTTGCAGCGGAGAGTTCTGTGGCCGGGCGTGCCGGACGATGTCCGCCACTATCCGCCGACGCTTTCCTTGCGAATTTGCCATTGGTTGCCGGAGCGCTGCACCTCCAGCGTCTTGCGGCTCGAGATGTTGAGGTTGTCGGCGCGGTAGATCTGCCGGAACTTGGCGGTTGCCGCCTGGCCGTTGACGTTGATCACCAGGTTTTCGATGTTCACGCTGATGCTCGACTTGCCGACGATGCGCGCGCGGCGCTCTTCTTCCCAGCTCTTGCGGCTTTGGCCGGCGCCGGGATTGAAGTCGGGCCCGTAGGCGGCGAGATAACGGTCCATGTCCTGGCCCGCCCACGCAGAAGCCCATCCGCGCACGGCGGATTCCACTTCGGCTGTTGCGGCGGGGGAGGCTGCGGACGGTGCGGATGCGGATGCGGGTGCGGGTGCGGGTGCGGCCGTAGGTGCCGAAGCGGGCGGTGCCGAAGCTTCCGGCGCTTTCGCAACCACCGCGGGCGCCGGTGCGAGGGGCGCCGCCTTGGCGACCGGAGCGGGTGCGGGCGCAGGCACCGGTGCCGCCGCGACGGGTGCCTTCGCCACGGCAGCGGGCGCTGCCGCCGCCACCGCTGCCGTGGGCTTGCCGGCCGGCGTGGGAGTGAACAAGGTACGGATCACCGCGAGCTTGGGCTGCACTGCCGTGTTGTTCTGGTCGAGCTGCAATGCCTTGCTGTAGGCCTGGCTGGCCAGCCGCGCGTACACATCGCCCAGGTTCTCTTGCGCCGTGGCGTAGCTCGGGTTGGTGCGAATCGCACTTTCGAGCGCGCTGCGCGCCTTGTCGAACTGGTTCTGGCTCGCGTAGATCACCGCCAGGTTGTTGTAGGGCTCGGGAAGCTCGGGTGCGTCTTGCGTGAGTTGCGTAAAAGCCGCAATGGCTTCGGCGCGCTTGCCGATGTCGAGCTGGATCACGCCCTTGAGGAAGCGCATCTGCGGGTCCTTCGGCTTGTCCTTCAGGAAGGCGTCGGCGCGGCCCATCGCCTCGTCGAGCTTGCCGGCCTGAATGAGCCGGTCGACTTCATCGTGCTCGGCCGCGGCGAGCGCGGGCAGTGCCATGCCGCAGGCGGTTGCCAGGAGCAGGGCGCGCACGGCAGGAGTAAGGCTGAAACGGGCGCGCGGGAGGGGGCTCTTGGGCATTGCGGACAAGACCTCGTAGGAGGGGAAAGGGAGATGCGGCAGGGATTGTATGTGGGCGGTTAACTTGCGGATACACGGTAAATCCGAGGGCCAATGCACCGGATTGCGCAGCCGTCAACAGGCCGATGCATGCCCACATCGATGAATACGCATCGACTTGCGCAACGCAGCACGATCATGTAACGTTGTGTAAGCAGATTGTCAGCAATCTCCCAGTTCCTTCACTCTCTGGAGCCACCTTGAAGATCACCAAACGCCGCTTGCTAGAAAGCGGCGCAGCAGCATTTGCCGCGTCGCTTTTTGCGCCGGGTTCCCTGGCGCAGCAGCGCCCCGCAGCCGGCGCGGCCGGCGGCGACGCGTGGCCCACCAAGCCTGTTCGCATCCTCGTGGGCTTTCCCGCCGGTGCATCGCCCGATCTGGCGGCCCGCGCCATCGCCGAGCCGCTGTCGAAGATCCTGCGGCAGCCGGTCACGGTCGAGAACAAGCCGGGCGCCAGCGGCAACCTCGTGGCCGACCAGGTGGCCAAGGCCACAGACGACCACACCATCGGTGCACTGATCAACGGCAATCTCACGATTGCGAAGCTGCTCAACCCCAAGCTCAGCTTCGACCCCGAGAAAGACTTCCTGCCGGTCGGCATGATCGGCACCGCACCGCTGGTGCTCGTGGTTTCGGGCAACGCGCCCGGCAAGACCGCGGCCGAGCTGCTGCTGTGGACGCGCAACCTGAGCAGCAGCGGCAAGTACGGCACGCCGGGCGTGGGCACGGTGGGCCACCTGGGCATGGAGCTCATCAAGAGCCGCGCCGCCATTACCGCGCAGCACAAGCCCTACACCGGTAACCCGCAAGTCATTGCCGGCCTGCTGGCCGGCGAGATCCAGCTCGCGCTGCTGCCGCCCGGCCTGGCACTGCCGCATGTGAAGTCGGGAAAGATCAAGGGCATTGGCGTGACCTCGCCCGAGCGCAGCCCCTTGGCCAACGAGCTTCCCACGATTCGCGATGCCGACGTGCGCGGCGCCGACCTCGAGATCTGGACCGCGCTGGCCGCGCCTGCGGGCATGAAGCCGGCGGCCGTTGCCAAGCTGAATGCCGCGCTGGTCGAAGTGACCAGCTCGCCCGATGTGAGCCAGGCCCTGCTGAAGACCGGCTGGCAGGCGCAGCCGGGCACGCCCGATGCGCTGGCCAAGCGCATGCGCTCCGACACGGCGCGCCTGGGCGGCGTGATCATCATGAAGGGCATCCAGTCGGAGGGCTAGCACGCCCTCCAGTGCGCCTAAAGCAGTTGGGAGACCTTCTTTGCGGCGTCGATCAGCGCCGGGAGCATGGTCTCCTGCATCACCTTGGCGCTGGTGCGGTTGGCCTGGCCGCTGATGTTCAGTGCCGCGACCATGCGGCCCTGCCGATTGACGATGGGGGCGGCCACCGAGATGAGACCCTCCTCAAGCTCCTGGTTCACAAGGCACCACTGCTGCCTTCTTGCCTGCGCCACCTTCGTCATGAGCGCATCGATGTCGGTCACCGTGTGCTTGGTGAGCGGCTCGATGCTCGAGGCTTCGAGCCGCGCGCGCACCTCGTTATCTTCTAGGTCGGCCAGCAGCAGCCGGCCCAGTGAAGTGCAGTACGCCGGCAGCCGCGAGCCCACGCCCAGGCTGATGTGCATGATCTTCTTGGTCGGCACGCGCATCACATAGACGATGTCGGTCGCGTCGAGCACAGCGGCCGAGCAAGACTCCTGCACTTGCTGCACCAGCGCTTCCATCACCGGCTCGGCGCGGTTCCATATAGGCATCGACGAGAGGTACGCAAAGCCCAGGTCGAGGATGCGCGGCGTGAGCGTGAAGAGCTTGCCGTCGGTCACCACATAGCCCAGGGTCTGCAGCGTGAGCAGAATGCGCCGCGCGCCGGCCCGCGTGAGCCCGCTCGCGGCCGCCACCTCGCTCAGCGTCTGCCTGGGGGCGCTTTCGCTGAACGAGCGAATCACCTGCAGGCCGCGCGCAAACGACTGCACGTAGCTGTCGCCGGGGGCGGGTGCCTCGGGCGTCCTGAGCGTAGCGGTTTTCAGAGCGTGGGTTGCCATGCGGGGTGATCCTCTTTAGAATTCATTATACGAACAAATGTTCTTTAGACGAACAAATCAGCGATTCGCAGGATCGATCGGGTCGGCCGAGCGGATCGCAGGCAGTTCGGTTTCTTTCTTCACTCCCGGAGACAGGCTTCATGATCAACAAGATCGCGCGCTCGGTCGCCGATGCCCTTGAAGGCATCCAGGACGGCGCCACGGTTCTCATCGGCGGCTTCGGCACCGCCGGCATTCCCGGCGAACTCATCGACGGCCTCGTCGAGCAGGGCGCCAAGGACCTCACCGTCGTCAACAACAACGCCGGCAACGGCGAAACCGGCCTGGCCGCGCTGCTCAAGGCCGGCCGCGTGCGCAAGATCATTTGCAGCTTTCCGCGCCAGGCCGACAGCCAGGTGTTCGACGGGCTCTACCGCAGCGGCAAGCTCGAGCTCGAACTGGTGCCCCAGGGCAACCTGGCAGAGCGCATTCGCGCGGCGGGCGCCGGCATTGGCGCCTTCTTCTGCCCGACGGGCTACGGCACGCAACTCGCTGGCGACCGCGAAACGCGAGAGATCGACGGCAAGCAATATGTGCTGGAGTACCCCATCCACGGCGACGTGGCGCTCATCAAGGCCGAGCGCGGCGACCGCTGGGGCAACCTGGTCTACCGCAAGGCCGCGCGCAACTTCGGCCCCGTGATGGCCATGGCTTCGAAGAAGACCATTGCCACCGTGCACGACATTGCCGAACTCGGCACGCTCGACCCCGAGACCGTCGTGACGCCGGGCATCTTCGTGCACCAGGTGGTGCGCATCGAACGCGTGGCGACGCAAGCCGGCGGCTTCAAGAAGGCAGCATGAACATGAGCAGCACTTACCAACGTCGCACCAAGGACCAGCTCGCCGCCCGCGTGGCGCAGGACATCTTCGACGGCGCCGTCGTCAACCTGGGCATCGGCCAGCCCACGCTCGTGGCCAACCACCTGCCAGCAGGCCGCGAGGTCATCCTGCAAAGCGAGAACGGCATTCTCGGCATGGGCCCCGCGCCCGCGGCCGGCGAAGAAGACTACGACCTCATCAATGCCGGCAAGCAGCCCGTCACGCTGCTGCCGGGCGGCTCGTTCTTTCACCATGCCGACAGCTTCGCGATGATGCGCGGCGGCCATCTCGACATTTGCGTGCTCGGCGCCTTCCAGGTGTCGGCCACGGGCGACCTTGCCAACTGGCACACCGGCGAGAAAGACGCCATTCCCGCTGTCGGCGGTGCCATGGACCTGGCCATCGGCGCCAAGCAGACCTGGGTGATGATGGACCTGCTCACCAAGCAGGGCGTGAGCAAGCTGGTGCAGGAATGCACCTATCCGCTCACCGGCATCGGCTGCGTGAAGCGGGTGTACTCCGACCTTGCTACGCTCGAATGCACGCCCCAGGGCCTGAAGCTCGTCGACCTGGTCGACGGCCTCAGCCGAGAAGAACTCGAGAAGCTCGTGGGCCTTCCCATTGCCGCCTGAAGCGGATTCGTTCACTTTTGAGACAAAAGACATGACCAACCAAGCCTTCATCTGCGACGCCGTTCGTACCCCCTTCGGCCGCTACGGCGGTTCGCTCAGCAGCGTGCGCACCGACGACCTCGGCGCCGTGCCCCTCAAGGCGCTGATGGAACGCAACAAGAACGTCGACTGGCAAGCCGTGAGCGATGTGCTCTACGGCTGCGCCAACCAGGCCGGCGAAGACAACCGCAACGTCGCGCGCATGTCGGCGCTGCTGGCGGGCCTGCCTATCGAGCTCGGCGGCGCCACCATCAACCGCTTGTGCGGCTCGGGCCTCGATGCGGTGGGCACCGCGGCGCGCGCCATCCGCGCCGGTGAAGCCGGGCTGATGATCGCCGGCGGCGTGGAAAGCATGAGCCGGGCACCGTTTGTCATGCCCAAGGCCGAAAGCGCCTTCAGCCGCAACAACGCGGTGTACGACACCACCATCGGCTGGCGCTTCGTCAACAAGCTCATGAAGGCGCAGTACGGCGTCGACTCCATGCCCGAGACGGCCGAGAACGTGGCCACCGACTACAAGATCGAGCGCGAGGCGCAAGACCTGATGGCGCTCAACTCGCAACTGCGCGCCGTGGCCTCGCAGAAGTCCGGCTTCTTCGACGCCGAGATCGTGCCCGTGACCGTGCCGCAGAAGAAGGGCGATGCGCTCATCGTCAACAAGGACGAGCATCCGCGCGAAACCAGCCTGGAATCGCTCGCCAAGCTCAAGGGCGTGGTGCGCCCCGACGGCACCGTGACCGCCGGCAACGCCAGCGGCGTGAACGACGGCGCCTGCGCGCTGCTGCTGGCCGACGAAGCCAGCGCCGCCAAGCACGGGCTCACACCGCGCGCCCGCGTGGTCGGCATGGCCACCGCCGGCGTTGCGCCGCGCGTGATGGGCATCGGCCCCGCGCCTGCCACTCAAAAGGTGCTGGCGCTCACCGGCCTCACCATCGACCAGATCGACGTCATCGAACTCAACGAAGCCTTCGCGGCCCAGGGCCTTGCCGTGCTGCGCCTGCTCGGCCTGAAGGACGACGACGCGCGCGTCAACATCAACGGCGGCGCCATTGCGCTCGGCCATCCGCTGGGCGCCAGCGGCGCGCGCCTTGCCACCACCGCGGTGAACCAGCTGCATAAGGGCGGCGGACGCTATGCGCTGTGCACCATGTGCATCGGCGTGGGGCAGGGCATTGCCGTGATCCTGGAACGCGTCTGACGAACCACCGCTGCGCGGTCTGCTGCGTGGCCTGATTCGCCGCGCGGGTTTTTGAGGGAAGAAAAACCTCAACTAAAGTCGAGATCGAGAGGTCTCGATGAAGAAATCCAAGCCAGCAGAACCGCCCGACTTTTCCGCCACCCTTTCGGTGGGCGAGGTCGCGCAGCGCAGTGGGGTGCCCGTGTCCACCCTTCATTTCTACGAGTCGAAGGGGCTCATTGCGAGCCATCGGGCGCCGAGCAACCACCGCCGCTATGCACGTGACGTACTCCGGCGGGTGGCCTTCATCCGCGTGGCGCAGCGCGTCGGCATTGCGCTGGCCGACATTGCCGACGCCCTTGCCACGCTCCCCACCTCCGCCGCGCCCAGCCGAGCCGACTGGGCACGGCTTTCGGCCGCGTGGCGCGCAGAGCTGGACGAGCGCATGGCCCAGCTCAAGAAGCTGCGCGACACGCTGGACGACTGCATCGGCTGCGGCTGCCTGTCCATCGACCGATGCCGCCTCCGCAATCCCGCCGACAAGCTGGCATCGCAAGGGCCGGGCGCACGCCGACTGATGGTCAGGCTCGAGCCCGCGCAAGACTGAGAACGCCGCGTCACTGCGTCCCAGCGGGGAGCAACGACATCAGCTCGTTCTTCTCCGCGGCAGACATCGCGAGCGTCAGCCGGCCGAACTCGACGCGGTAGCAAGGCAGCATCAATGCCGCCGTCAACGAATGAACGTTGTCGCTGCGTGCAAGGTACTCATTGCATGCGGCAATGCTTCGATGGATTTCGAGCGCCTGCTCGATGCGGCCTGGACGGCTGGAGGGTTGCTGGTCACTGTTCATGCGACGCAATGTGCTTCCTCAACCTAACTTGAGGTCAAGCCGACGGATCGAGAAGCCCTGCGACTCATGGGTGATCGGCGCTCCGAAGCCAGGCGCGGGGCGACCGTCGTTGTGCAACGTAGTGTGTTGGTTTCCCAATCTCGACACAGTGGCATACGCAATGTGGGCCGTGTGGCCGGTGGGCGAAAAACAATCCACAGGTCATCAACTGCGCCCTTGCGCATCGCACGAAGGAACCACCATGAAGCTCTCCCTCATTGCCATCGGTGCGGCCATTGCCGCATCGGTGGGCGCCTTGACGTTTGCCGCGCCACGGCTCGGCGGCGACACGCCCGCGGGCGTGGTGCGCCCCGCGCCGGAGTTCCAGAACATCGACACATGGCTCAACTCGCCACCGCTCAAGCTCGAAGCGCTGCGCGGCCAGGTGGTGCTGGTCGACTTCTGGACCTACACCTGCATCAACTGCCTCAACCACCTGCCGCACGTGAAGGAGTGGCACGAGAAGTACAAGGACAAGGGCCTGACCGTGGTGGGCGTGCACACGCCCGAGTTCGCGTTCGAGAAATCGACGAAGAACGTGAAGGACGCCATCCAGCGCCTGCAGATCAAGCACGCCGTAGCGCAGGACAACAGCTACGGCACCTGGCGGGCCTTCAACAACCAGTACTGGCCCGCTGTGTACCTGATCGACAAGGAGGGGCGCATCGCCTACTCGCACTTTGGCGAAGGCAGCTACGGCGCCACCGAGAAGAAGATCCAGGCGCTGCTTGCGGAACCTTCGGCCGTTGCGGCCGCTGCCTCGGCGCCGGGCGGGAGCGCCAAATGAAGAAGCTCTGGTTTGCGCTGCTTTTTTTTGCGGGCGGCGTGGCGCACGAGGTGCGCAACCCGACCAACTGCCAGTGCATTGCGTCGGTCAGTCTTTCGCCTCGACCGACGAAGCGAGGACGTAGCCTTCGCTCCGCACGGTCTTGATGTAGCGCGGCTCGCGCGCATCGTCGCGCAGCCGCTGCCGCAGCCGGCTCACGAGCAGGTCGATGGACCGCTCGAAGAGCTCGGCCTCGCGGCCCTGGGTCAGGCTCAGCAACTGGTCGCGGCTCAGCACCTTTTGCGGGTGGTCCAGAAACACGCGCAGCAGCCGGTACTCGGCGCCGCTCAGCGCCACCATCACGCCGCTTTCGTCGATGAGGTGGCGCGCCACGGTGTCGACCTCCCACTCGCCGAACGCCAGCTTCTGCGCCGGCTCGGCGGCATTCATGTTGGGAGGCAGCATGCGGGTGCGGCGCATCACGGCGCGCAGCCGCGCGAGCAGTTCGCGCGCCGAAAAGGGCTTGGCCAGGTAGTCGTCGGCGCCCATCTCCAGGCCCAGGATGCGGTCGGCCTCCTCGCTGCGTGCGGTCAGCATGAGGATGGGCGTGGCCTTGTACTTGCCGGTGCGAAGGTCCCGGCACAGCGTGAGCCCGTCTTCGCCGGGCAGCATCAAATCCAGAATGATCAGGTCGAACGGGCCCGACTCCTCGAGCGCGGCGCGCATGTGCCGCCCGGTGGGCACCGCAACCACCCGCAGGCCGTTCTTCACCAGGTAGGTGGTGAGCAGCTCGCGGATTTCCCGGTCGTCGTCGACGATGAGGATGTGATCGGAAGTCTTGGGTGTCATGGCAGTGAACAGGAGAAGGATGGCGCGGAAGGCGCCGCAGCCGCAATGTAGCGTCACCGCCGCCCGAAGGCTGCGAACAGTGAAACGTAGTGTGTTGATTTCTTGCGCGGATACATAGGCATACGCAATGCGGTTTGGCAGGGCAGGGGCGGCCCAACAATCCGTTCGTTCGCAAACCAACGTATGTCAACCTCCATCAAGGAATCACCATGACCCGCATCGAAAAAGTCCTCTACACCGGCAAGACCCACACCTCTTCAGGCGGCCGCGACGGCGAAGCGCGCAGCTCCGACGGCCGCCTGGACATCAAGCTTTCTTCGCCCGGCAGCGCCGGCGCCGGCACCAACCCCGAGCAGCTGTTTGCCGCCGGCTGGTCCGCCTGCTTCATCGGCGCCATGGGCAAGGCGGCCGGCAAGATGAAGGTCACGCTGCCGTCCGACCTGGCGGTGGACGCGGAAGTCGACCTGGGCATGGCCGGCGGCGAGTATTTCTTGCAGGCGCGCCTGAACGTGAGCCTGCCGGGCCTGGACCGCGAAGTGGCACAGGCCCTGACCGACGCGGCGCACCAGACCTGCCCATACTCCAAGGCCACACGAGGCAACATCGACGTTGCCATCAACCTGGTGTGACCCGGTCACGCCGCCCATAGAAGAAAGCGCCCATGCCCACTCCTGCGAACCCTTCTGCGAACACGGCCCGTGCCGCGAATGTCGCGAATGCCGCCAAGGGGTGGCGCAGGCTGCTGCCGGGTTCGCTGTTCTACCGCGTGACGCTGATCATCGTGGTGGGCCTGGCCGTTGCGCAACTGCTCACTTTCGCCGCGATTCGCTACGAGCGGAACATGGCGCTTCGCGAGCTGATGATGATCGGCATCGAGCGCGACATCGCCAGCTCGGTCGCCATTCTCGACCGCCTTCCCGCGGCCGAGCGCGCAAGCTGGCTCGACCGGCTGGAGCGGCGCAACTACCGCTTTGTGCTGGGCGGCAGCGCGGAGGGTACCGAGCCCGGCTCGCCCGCTTCGCGCCAGTTTGCCGCCGCCATCGTGGAAGCGATGCGCCCGTTCGAGATCGTCAAGGTGGGAGAGGTGGCCTGGCCGCCCGAGGGGCTGCAGATCCAGGTGCGGCTGGGTGATGGGTCTACCGTGGTGGTGCATGCCAGGCGCGTGGGCATGCCTGTGTCGGGCTGGGTGATGTGGCTGCTGGTCGTTCAACTGCTGGTGCTGGCCATTTGCGCATGGTATGCGGTGAGGCTGGTCACGCGGCCGCTTGCGCAACTGTCCGCCGCCGCCGATGAGCTCGGGCCTGACCTCAAAGGCCAGGCGCTCGCGGAAGACGGGCCCAGCGAAGTTGCGCATGCGGCACGCGCGTTCAACGCCATGCAGCAGCGCATCGCCGGCTACATGGCCGAGCGCGTCGAGATCTTGGCGGCCATTTCGCACGACCTGCAGACGCCCATCACGCGCATGCGCCTTCGCACCGACCTGATGGACAACGAGCACGACCGCGAGAAGTTCCGGCAAGACCTGGACGCCATGAACTCCCTTGTGCGCGAGGGCGTTACCTACGCACGCACGCTGCACGGCGCGACCGAGCCGCCGCTGCGCATCGACGCCGACGCGCTGCTCGAGAGCATGGTGGCCGACTATGAAGACGTGGGCCAGCAGGTGCGGCTCGAAGGCAAGGCCGGCGCGCCCATCGTGAGCCGACCCAACGCGCTGCGCAGGATCTTGATGAACCTGATCGACAACGCGCTGAAGTTCGGCACCGACGTGCGCGTGCAGGTGCATGCCGAGGGCGGCAAGCTGGTGGTGGCCGTGCTCGACAACGGACCGGGCATTCCGCCCGACGAGCTCGAAGCGGTGCTCAAGCCCTTCTACCGCGTCGAGAGCTCGCGCAACCGCAGCACCGGCGGCACCGGCCTGGGCCTGGCCATTGCGCACCAGCTTGCCATGGCCATGGGCGCCGAGCTCACGCTGAACAACCGCGCCGAAGGCGGGCTGGAAGCCCGGCTCACGCTGGGCACCGCGCCCGCGCACTGAACACATCTTTTCACGGACGACCCCGATCATGCTCATCCTCCTCATCGCCTACCTGGGCGGGGTGCTCACCATATTGAGCCCCTGCATCCTGCCGGTGCTGCCATTCGTGTTCGCACGCGCCGACCGCCCGTTTCGCTCGCACGGCCTGCCGATGCTGGTGGGCATGGCGCTGGCCTTTGCCGCCGTTGCCACCCTGGCGGCGGTGGGCGGCGGCTGGATCGTCACGCTCAACGAGTACGGGCGCTATGCCGCCATTGCGATGCTCGCGCTGTTCGGGGTGACGCTGCTGTTTCCAAGCGTCGCCGACCGCATGACCCGCCCCTTGGTGGCGCTGGGCATGCGCATGTCCGAGCCGCAAGGCAATGCGGCGCCGAGCGCGGTGTTTTCCCCGCTGATGCTGGGCGTGGGCACCGGCCTGCTCTGGGCACCGTGCGCGGGCCCGATCCTCGGCCTTATCCTGACCGGCGCGGCGCTCAATGGCGCGAGCGTGGGTACCTCGCTTCTGCTGCTGGCCTATGCCGCGGGTGCCTGCACGTCGCTGGCGGCCGCGCTGCTGTTCGGCGGGCGCGTGTTCTCGGTCATGAAGCGGTCGCTGCATGGCGGCGAATGGGTGCGGCGAGCCGCCGGCGCGGCCGTGCTGGTGGGCGTGGGCGCCATCGCGCTGGGGCTGGACACCGGCCTGCTCGCGCGCCTGTCGGTCGGCACCACCTCGGCGCTGGAGCAGGCGCTGGTGGACAAGATCAAGCCCGGCAAGCCGCATGGGGAGCCGGTTGCCGCGCAGGAAGACGCGGGCTTCGTGCGGGTGTCGGACAACCGCCCGGCCGCCGTGCCTGCGCGCGAACTCAGGGTCGAGGGCAACTTTCCTTCTCTGGCCGGCGCCACCGAATGGATCAACTCCCCGCCGCTCACGCCCGAGGCGCTGCGCGGCAAGGTGGTGCTGGTCGACTTCTGGACCTATTCGTGCATCAACTGCCTGCGCACGCTGCCCTACCTGAATGCATGGGCCGAGAAGTACAAGGACGCGGGCCTCGTCGTGCTGGGCGTCCACACGCCGGAGTTCGCGTTCGAAAAACGCTCGGCCAACGTGCGCCGCGCGACCAAGGACCTGGGCATCGGCTTTCCCGTAGCCACGGACAACGACTTCGCGATCTGGCGCGCCTTCGGCAACCGCGCCTGGCCCGCGTTCTACTTCGTCGATGCCGAGGGCCGTGTCCGCCATCACCAGTTCGGCGAGGGCCGCTACGACAAGGCCGAACAAGTCATCCAGCAACTGCTGGCCGAGGCCGGACAGGCTCGCGTGCCTGCCGGGCTGGTCGCTCCCTCGGGCCAGGGTACCCAGGCACAGCCCGGCCCCGAGCCCGCCTTGTCCGGCGAAACCTACCTGGGCCACGAGCGCGCGCACGGTTTTGCCTCGCCCGGCGGTGTGGTGCGAGATCATGCAAAGGTCTACCAGGCGGCTTCTTCGCTGCGCACCAATCAGTGGGCGCTGGCCGGCGACTGGACCGTGGAGGCCGAGCGCGCGGTGCTCAACAGTGCGAACGGCCGCATCGCCTATCGCTTTCAGGCGCGCGACCTGCACCTGGTGCTCGGCCCCTCGGCCAACGGCAAGCCGGTGCGCTTCAGGGTGCTGGTGGATGGCAAGCCGCCGCTGGCGGATCATGGCGCCGACACCGACGCGCAGGGCTATGGGGTCGTCGATGCGCAGAAGCTCTATCAGCTGGTGCGCCAAGCCACCAATGGGACTGACGGGAAAGACAGGCTGTTCGAGATCGAGTTTCTGGACGCGGGCGCGCAGGCCTACGCGTTCACCTTCGGCTGAGCGCTGACGCGGCCCGGGCGGCTGGCGAAAGGGCGAATGCGCCTTACGCAGCCCAGGCGGTCAACGAAAGCCGCCGCAGCATGTCCGTCTGGCGCGACTCTTCGGCGTCCCGCAGGCTCTTGGCCGCGCGGGCTGCCACGTAGGCCACGTACATCGTCTCGATGGCCTTGCCCCATTCGTGCATCTTTTGCGAAACCACGCTGGTCGAGTTTGCCGACGGGTCTTCGGCCGGGCAGGCGGGAACCTCGAAACCGGCTTTGCTGAGGATGGTGGCTTTCTGAAGAATGGTGAGCATGGGGCTGGCCTCTGGAATATGGGCATCAGATTAGCCATGGCGCAAGACGCGTGCCATCAGCCGCTTGACGTATGTGCTTGTCAGTAAATGGCTATCCATGCCGGCAAACAGCCGCGGTTTTCTAGGCCTTAAGCCTTAGGCTGGCGTCGATTCGGCATGCCGCCAGACCAGCGTGGAGGCCGTCAGGTCTTCGAGCGCGCTGCCCACGGCCTTGAAAACGGTGCGCTCGCCGCTGCTTGTGCGGCCCGCACATTCGCCCCGGCAGAGTGCGGCGAGCGTGCCCTGCACCTCATCGGCGCGCAGCGTGCCGACCGCCATTGCATCGAGCAGCTCGCCCGCTTTCTGCAATGCTTCGGTGGTGTCGATGAAGGTGCGCGCGCCCGCAAAGCAGCGGGCATCGGCCTCGCGCATGGCGGGGGTGAAGCTGCCGATCAGGTCCAGGTGAGAGCCCGCGCTCAGCCATTCGCCGCGCACCAGCGGCTCGGTCGCGAGAGTGGCGCAACTCACGATGTCGGCTTGCCGCACGGCCGCTTCGAGCGCGGTGACGGCACGGGCATTCAAACCCTCTTCGCGCCACTGCGCGGCCAGGGCCTCGGCGCCTTCGGGCCGGTGGTTCCACACCTGCACCTCGTCGATGGGCCGCACGCTCGCATGCGCGGCGGGCAGCAGCCTGGCGATGCGGCCGGTGCCCACCACCAGCAGCCGGCGTGCATCAGCCCGCGCCAGAAACGCTGCGCCCAGCGCCGATGCGGCCGCCGTGCGGCGCGCGGTGAGCTCGTTGCCGTCCATCATCGCCAGCGGCACGCCGGTGCGCGCGTCGTACAGCACGTAGGTGGCATGCAGGCCGGGCAGGCCGCGCGCGCTGTTGCCCGGAAAGACGTTGATGGTCTTGATGCCGAGGAACCCCGCGTCGCTCCATGCCGGCATGATGAGCACGGTGC
This sequence comes from Variovorax sp. S12S4, assembly GCF_023195515.1. NCBI lineage: Bacteria > Pseudomonadati > Pseudomonadota > Betaproteobacteria > Burkholderiales > Comamonadaceae > Variovorax > Variovorax sp. S12S4. The sequence continues at coordinate 900,174 of NZ_JALPKR020000002.1, read as the reverse complement.
CCTTGTTTCCGCCGGCCGTCTCGATGCTGTGCACATGCCGCGGTGGCACCTGCGCCTCGGCGGCGAAGGCGGCTCGCAGCGCGGGTACGAGCCGTGCAAAAGCCAGCGGTTCGCGGGTGGCGATTTCGTCGAAGTGCTTCATGGTTGCCGTGATTGCAGCGCGGCGTCGAAGAA
>NZ_JALPKR020000001.1 GCF_023195515.1 Variovorax sp. S12S4 | reverse complement strand
GGCAGTGGGTTTCATGCGGCTGTGGGCAAGGGAAAGCTGAGCGTGGTGCGGGTTCCGCCCGCGGGCGCGGCGGCCAGGCTCATGCGGCCCTGGTCGCCGTACATGGTGGCAAGCCGTTCGCGCACCTGTTCGAGCCCGAAGCCGCTGCCTTCGCCTTCGTCACCGTCGATCGGCGAGGGCCGGGCCGCGTCGAGGCCGACACCGGTGTCGCTCACTTCGATGACCAGGCGGCCGGCGTCCTGCCGCGCGCGCACAACGATCTTGCCGCCCTCCACCTTGGGCTCGAGCCCGTGGCGAATGCTGTTTTCAACCAGCGGCTGCAAGAGCAGCGGCGGCACCGGCGTGTCGCGCAAATCTTCGGGCAGATCGAGCGTGTAGCGCAGGCGGGCGCCCATTCGAACCGACATCAGCTCGAGGTAATCGGCCAGCCGTTCGAACTCGGCCGACAGCGGATGCGCAAGAGCGCGCGAGCCGCTGAGCGTCATGCGCAGGTAGTTGTTGAGGCGGTCGAGCATGGCCACGGCGCGCGGCGGGTCGGCCGTGATCAGCACGCGCAGGTTGGCCAGCGTGTTGAAGAGCATGTGCGGCTCGAGTTGCGTTTCGAGCAGCTTGAGCCGCGCTTCCGTGGCGTTGCGCTGCGCCAGCTCGATCTGGCCCCGCATGTGCTTGCTTCTGCCAAGGCTGTAGAAAAAGAAGCACATGCAGACGGTGGCTGTCAGCGTGATGATGATCGTGGTCGCGAGCTTGCGTTCGGCGAAGCTGCGGAAATTGAGCAGGGGCTGATGAGTCCACGCGTCGCCGATGGCATTGCCCCCCAGAAAGCCGACCGTCACGCCACCCGCAACCAGCAGATAGCCCCAGGGGCCGGACGGCCAGAGGATTTCGCGGTGGCCGCTGATCAGCAGCCGGCCCACGTCGATGAAGAGCCAGCTGATCAGCCCAATCGACAGCGAATACACCATCTGCGCGCCCCAAGGCTCGTGCTGGGTGATGGCCAGTGCCGCGGCAATGAAGCAGCAGAAGACGACGGTGATCAGGCCATGCCGAAGCATGCCGCGGATGTTCTCTGCGCGAAAGCGAGAGAGCGCGCCGACGCTCATCCGCGTTCCCCGCTCGCAGCACGCGCCGTTCGCGCTCCACCAGCCGGTCATAAAAACTGCCGCCGGGCGCAATGAACCAGATGACGGCGCCGTGAATCAGCAGGCCCAGGCCCCAGCCCATGAGCGGATACATCGCCCAGGTGTGGCCGCGCGACGCGGAGATGGCCACCAGCCCGAGGTTGACCAGTACATAGACGAAGGCATGGATGTACCAGCCCATCTTGGCGCCGGCGCGGCGGGGCGCGCTTTTCGATGTCGGAAAGGGTCGGGTTCGAAGAAGTATGGAGGTTCATGGCGAGGCTCCTCAGGAGGACAAAATCGGATCAGGAATTGGTGGTAGTAGCGCGTGGCACGAAGCGCGGCAAGATGCCGCCGGTGCGCTGCATGTAGGCGCGGTATTCGTCGCCGAACGACTCGAGCATCATTCGCTCCTCGTGCGGCGTCCTGATCCCATAGAGCACGCCAACCGCCAACAGTGCAGCCCAGCCGGCGATCCAGTTGTTCAGCAGCAAGGCTTGGCTGAGTCCCATGGCAAAGAATGACGCATACATGGGATGCCGGATGCGGCGATAGACGCCCTGCGTGATCAGACGATGATTCTGGCTGAGCTCCAACGTCACGGACCAGTTGGTGCCAAGGTCTGCGTGCGAGCGCCAGAACAACCACAGCGCACACACCATGACCAGCGCGCCCGCCCAAGTCAGTGCGACGGGTTGCGTGTAGCTTGCTGCATCGAGCCAAGGCGTCAGCATCAGGATCAACGGCAGGCCGATCTGGCACGCCCCCGCGAGAACGATCAGCAGGCGGTCGCGCGTGTCGGCACGGCTGACCGCCTTGCGGCTGGACGCGGCGCGATGCTGGAACACGGCGCGAATCGCCAGGTAGACGGCGGTGCCGGCCGCAAATGCCAGGTGGGATGGTTGAAGGTTCACGGGCGTGGTGGTTCTGGAAGGTGGGGCCGGCTGGCGATCTTAGGCCGCACGGGCCTGCACGGCCATGGCGTCGGTGCGGATGGCCAGCTTCCAGAGCCGCACGGCGCGCGCCGCGAAGATGCCGCTGAAGGCGCCGTACAGCATCGGGATTGCAGCGGCGAAGCTGGCCTCGCTGGCGCAGTTCAGGGTGCATGGCGAGGGACACGCCGACCGCGTACTTGGTGAAGAAGATGCCCATCATCAGCACCAGCGGCACGGCGCTGCCGGCCACGTGAAACTTGCGAGCGTCGCGGTCATAGCGCGTGGTGGCGGGCAGGGGCTGCTGAAGCACCACCAGCACCAGCGCGGCGGCGGCCACGGCCCAGCCGAGCAGGGCACCCGGCGAATCGCCGAAGGCCGAGATCACGCCCGCCAGCGAAAGGCCGGTCATGGCAACGGGCATCACCGTCACCTTGGCCAGGCTGACTTGGCCGGTCAGCAACTGCCTGCAGCCAAGCCACAGGAGCAGCGCAAAAACGGCAAAGACCCACTTCGGGGTATGAAGAATGATCTGCAGCAGCATGGCGTTTCTCCGGTGAAAAGATGATTCGATGGGCCGGACTGTGCCGGCGCATGCGAGCCCGGGCCATGGGTCTGCGACGAAATGCAGGCCGGGCGCGCGGAATGCAGCCAACGGGCGCGAAACGCACCGTTTTCCGAAGCTTTACCGATGCTTTACGGTTCATAAGACAGGAGCGCTACGATCCAGCGCTCCACTAGCGGCCGTACTTGCGCATTGCCACACCACACATGGAATCACCGAACTCCGAGCCTTCTTCCGGCGATTCGCCTGCTGTTCAACCGGTACACCCCGCCTCGTCCCCGCCGCCCCGGCCGCCTTCGCGCCGCCGGCTCTGGCTTGGCAGCCTGATTGCGCTGCTGTTATTGCTGCTGCTGGGAGGCGGCGCCTGGTACCTCATCAACCGCAAGGCCAGCACCGCCGGCGGGCCGGGCTTCGGCGGCGCCACCGTTACCGTTGGCAATGCGATGGCGCGCGAGATCGAGCTGCCGGTGACCATCGACGCGCTCGGCACGGTCACGCCGCTCGCAACCATCACGCTCAGGGCGCAGGTGGGCGGGGTGCTCACCGAGGTGCTGTTCACCGAAGGGCAGACCGTCGCCAGGAACCAGCTGCTCGCGCGCATCGACCCCCGGCCCTACGAGCAGGCGCTGATGCAGGCACGCGGCACGCGCCAGCGCGACGAGGCGCAGCTCGAGGCCGCGCGCGTCACCCTCGCTCGCTACCGCACGCTGCTGGGGCAAGACTCCATCGCCCGGCAAGACGTGGACACCCAGGCCGCGCTGGTCCGGCAGCTCGAAGGCACGGTCACCACCGACCTGGCCGCCGAAGCCGCCGCCAAGCTGAACCTCGACTACACCCGCATCACAGCGCCAGTGGCCGGCCGCATCGGCCTGCGCGCGGTGGACGCGGGCAACACCGTCACGGCCAACGCGACCACGGGCATTGCGGTCATCACGCAGATGAACCCCATCGATGTGCAGTTCTCGGTGCCGCAAGATCGCGTGCCAGACATCCAGACGCAGCTTGCCAAGGGCGAGCCGCTGCCGGTTACCGCGTTCGACCGCACCCGCGCGGCAACGCTCGACACGGGCACCTTCTCCACGCTCGACAACGTGGTCGACACCACCACCGGCACCGTCAAGGCCAAGGCCCGCTTCGGCAATGCGCAGACCACGCTGTTCCCGAGCCAGTTCGTCAACGTGCAGATGCTGCTGCGCAAGGTGCGCGCGGTGGTGGTACCGGTCACGGCGGTGCGCACCGGCCCCAATGGCGACTATGTGTATGTCATCAACCAGGACCGCACCGTCTCGATGCGCCAGGTGAAGCGCGGCGAGGCGAATGTCGATGTGGTCGCCATCACTTCAGGCCTGCAGGCCGGCGAGAACGTGGTGACCGAAGGCGGCGACCGCATCAAGGACGGCGCCGTTGTTCAGCTGCAGGGCGAGCGCCCGGCCATGGGCCCGCGCGGCGGCGCGTCGGGGCCCCGCGGTGCGGCATCGGGCCCGCGCGGAGAGCGCGGCGAAGGGGGTGGAGAGCGGCGGCGCCAGCGCCCGCCGCAATGAAGAGCATCGGCATCAACCCACGGAACAAGCGAGCGCGTTCGCGATGAGCCCCTCACGCCCTTTTATCGATCGGCCGGTGGCCACGGCGCTGCTGATGGTGGCCATTGTGCTGGCCGGCTTCGTGGGCCTGCGGTCGCTGCCGCTGGCCGCACTGCCGCAGGTCGACTACCCGACCATCCAGGTGCAGACCCTCTACCCCGGCGCCAGCCCCGAGGTGATGAGCCGCACCGTTACCGCGCCGCTCGAGCGTCAGTTCGGGCAAATGGCCGGGCTCAACCGCATGAGCTCGGTGAGCTCAGCGGGCGTGTCGATCGTCACGCTGCAGTTCGCGCTCGACCAGACCCTCGACGTGGCCGAACAGCAGGTGCAGGCCGCCATCAATGCCGGCGGCTCGCTGCTGCCGGCCGACCTGCCGGCGCCGCCCGTGTACGCCAAGGTGAACCCGGCCGACGCGCCCATTCTCTCGCTGGCGGTGAGCTCCGAGACCATGCCGCTCACCGAGGTGCAGAACCTCGTGAACACGCGGCTCGCGCAGAAGATCAGCCAGGTCAGCGGCGTGGGGCTGGTGTCGCTTTCGGGCGGGCAGCGTCCGGCCGTGCGCATCCAGGCCGACACCAATGCGCTGGCTTCGGTCGGCATTGGGCTGGACACGCTGCGCAGCGCCATCACCGCGGCCAACGCCAACAGCGCCAAGGGCAGCTTCGACGGCCCGCGGCGGGCCTACACCATCAACGCCAACGACCAGCTCGTGACGGCGGACGACTACAAGAACCTCATCGTCGCGTGGAAGAACGGCGCGCCGGTGAAGATGACCGACGTGGCGCGCGTGGTCGACGGTGCCGAGAACACGCAGCTGGGCGCCTGGGCCGCGCTGCGCACCGGCGAGCAGCAACCCGCGCTGTACCCGGCCATCATCCTGAACGTGCAGCGCCAGCCGGGCGCCAACGTGATCGGCACGGTGGACGCCATCAAGAAGCAGCTGCCCGAACTCCAGGCCTCGTTGCCGGGCTCGCTCAAGGTGGAAGTGCTGAGCGACCGCACCACCGGCATCCGCGCCTCGGTCTCGCACGTGCAGCTCGAACTCGGGCTGGCCGTGGTGATGGTGGTGCTGGTGATCTTCTTCTTCTTGCACAGCGTGCGCGCGACCATCATCGCCAGCCTTGCGGTGCCGATCTCGCTCATCGGCACCTGCGGGCTGATGTACCTGCTGGGCTACAGCCTCAACAACCTGAGCCTGATGGCGCTGACCATTGCCACCGGCTTCGTGGTGGACGACGCGATCGTCATGATCGAGAACATCGCCCGCTACCTGGAAGAGGGCGACCCGCCGTTCAAGGCCGCGCTCAAGGGGGCCACGCAAATCGGCTTCACCATCATCTCGCTCACGGTGTCGCTCATCGCGGTGCTGATTCCGCTCTTGTTCATGGGCGACGTGGTGGGCCGGCTGTTCCGCGAGTTCGCCGTCACGCTGGCCATCACCATTTTGATTTCCGCCGTGGTGTCGCTCACGCTGGTGCCGATGATGTCGGCGCGCTGGCTCAAGCCGCAAGCCGAAGAGGGCGGGCGCTTCGGTGCCAGCGTGCAGCGCTTCTTCGACCGCGTGATTGCCCGCTACGACGTGTGGCTGCAATGGGTGCTGCGCCACCAGCCGCTGACGCTCATCGTGGCGGTGGCCACGCTGGCGCTTACCGTGCTGCTTTATGTGGTGATTCCCAAGGGCCTGTTTCCGACGCAGGACACCGGGCAGCTGCAGGCGCGCATCGAGGCGGCACAGGACGTGTCGTACACGCGCATGGCCGAGCTGCAGCAGCAAGCCGCCAATGCCATCCTGGCCGACCCCGAGGTGGCGAGCGTGAGCTCGGTGGTGGGCGTGGACGCGGCCAACAACACGGCGCTGAACACCGGCAGCATGCTCATCAACATGCGCGCCGACCGCGGCAACCAGGAAGACACGATGCAGCGCCTGCGCGAGCGGGTGCGCGCCGTGGCGGGCGTGACGCTGTATTTGCAGCCCACGCAAGACCTGACCATCGATGCCGAAACCGGTCCGACCGAGTTCCGCGTTTCGCTCGAAGGGGTGGACACCAACACCGTCGATGCCTGGGCGCAAAAGCTGGTGGAGCGCCTGCGCTCCGAACCGCTGGTGCGCAATGCCACCACCAACGCAGGCGCGAAGGGCCTGGCTGCCTATGTGGACATCGACCGCAACACGGCGTCGCGTCTCTCGGTCACGGCCAGTTCGGTGGACGACACGCTCTACAGCGCATTCGGCCAGCGCATCGTCTCGACCATCTTCACCGAAACCAACCAGTACCGCGTGATCCTGGAAGCGCAGCGCGAAGCCCTGGCCTCGCCGCAGCTCTTGGGCAACCTGCAGTTGCGCACCGGCAGCGGCGCGCCGACCACGCTGTCGTCGATTGCCACGGTGCGCGAGCAGTCCGCGCCGCTGCAGGTGACGCACGTGGCGCAGTACCCTGCGGCCACGGTGGGCTTCGACACGGCCGAGAACGTGGCGCTCGGCAAATCGGTGGCGGCCATTCGCGCGGCGGCAAAGGAAATCGGCATGCCGGCGAGCATGACGATGAGCTTCCTGGGTGCGGCGGGGGCCTACGAAAAGTCGCTCTCCAACCAGCTGTGGCTCATTCTGGCGGCGGTGGTGTGCGTGTACATCGTGCTGGGCGTGCTGTATGAGAGCTACATCCATCCGCTCACGATTCTCTCGACGCTGCCTTCGGCCGGCGTGGGCGCGTTGCTTGCGCTCATGGTCACGGGCAACGACCTGGGCGTGATCGGCATCATCGGCATCATCTTGCTGATCGGCATCGTGAAGAAGAACGCAATCATGATGATCGACTTTGCCATTGACGCCGAGCGTCGCGAGGGCAAGTCGCCGCAGGAGGCCATTCACCAGGCGGCGCTCCTGCGCTTCCGGCCCATTCTGATGACGACGCTGGCGGCGCTTTTTGCGGCGCTGCCGCTGATGTTCGGCTGGGGCGAGGGCGCAGAGCTGCGCCGGCCGCTGGGCCTGGCCATCTTCGGCGGCCTGGTGGTGAGCCAGGTGCTCACGCTGTTCACCACGCCGGTGGTGTACCTGGCCTTTGACCGCATGGGCCGCCGATTCGGGCGCAAGCGGGAGGCTGTGGCCGAATGAACCTCTCCAGGCCTTTCGTCGAACGCCCGATCGCCACGGTCTTGTTGACCGTCGGCATCGCGCTGGCCGGGATTGCGGCGTTCTTCGTGCTGCCTGTGTCGCCGCTGCCGCAGGTCGACTTTCCGACCATTTCGGTGACCGCCAGCCTCGCGGGTGCGAGCCCGAGCACCATGGCGTCGAGCGTTGCCACGCCGCTGGAGCGGCGGCTGGGCGTAATTGCTGGCGTGAACGAGCTCACCTCGACCAGCTCGAACGGCTCGACCCGCATCAGCCTGCAGTTCGACCTGAAGCGCAACATCGACAGCGCCGCGCGCGAGGTGCAGGCGGCCATCAACGCGGCGCGGGCCGACCTGCCGGCCACCCTGCGCAGCAACCCGACCTACCGCAAGCGCAACCCGACGGCCGCGCCCATTGCGATCCTGGCGCTCACCTCCAAGACGCGCACGCCGGGGCAGATCTACGAGGCCGTGTCCAACATCGTGAGCCAGAAGCTCTCGCAGGTGGAAGGCGTGGGCGAGGTCGAGATCGGCGGCGGCTCGCTGCCGGCCGTGCGGGTGGAACTGGAGCCTTTCTCGCTCAACCGGTTCGGCATCAGCAGCGAAGACGTGCGCGCCGCCATCCAGGCCAACAACGCCAACCGGCCCAAAGGCGCGATCGAGAACGATGACCGCCGGCTGCAGATCTACACGCCCTCGCCGGGCCGCCACGCCGTGGAGTACCGCGACATGGTCATTGCCTGGCGCAACGGCGCGGCCGTGCGGCTGGGAGATGTGGCGCGGGTGATCGACAGCGTGGAGAACACGCGCACGCTGGGCCTCTTCAACGGCCAGCCTGCGGTGATCGTGCTGGTGACGCAGGAGCCCGGCGCCAACATCATCGAAACCGTGGATGGCGTGCGCGAACTGCTGCCCGAACTCCGCGCGCAGCTGCCGCAGGACATCGAGGTGCAGGTGGCTTCGGACCGCACCAACTCCATCCGCGCCTCGCTGCGCGAGATCGAGGCCACGCTCATGATCTCCATTGCGCTGGTGGTGCTGGTAGTCGGCCTCTTCTTGCGCAAGGCGCGCGCCACCATCATTCCCGCGGTTGCCACGGTGGTGTCGCTGCTCGGCACCTTCGGCGTGATGCACCTGCTGGGCTACAGCCTCAACAACCTGAGCCTGATGGCGCTCACCGTGGCGACCGGCTTTGTGGTGGACGACGCCATCGTGGTGCTCGAAAACACCAGCCGCCACATCGAGGCCGGCATGGGCCGCGTGGAGGCTGCGCTGCGCGGTGCGCGCGAGGTGGGCTTTACCGTGCTGTCGATCAGCCTCTCGCTGGTGGCGGTGTTCATTCCGCTGCTGTTCATGGATGGGCAGATCGGCCGGCTGTTCCGCGAATTCGCGGTCACGCTGTCGGTGTCAGTGCTGATCTCGCTGGTCATATCGCTCACCACCACGCCGATGCTCTGCGCCATGCTGCTCAAGCCCGAGGAGCCCAATGCCAAGCCGCCGGGGCGCTTGGCGCGCATGTCGGAAGGCGTGTACCAGTGGAGCCTGCGCACCTATGCCCACAGCCTCGACTGGGCGCTCGCGAGCAAGGCCGTGGTCATGGTGGTGCTGCTGGCGGTGGTCGGCCTGAACTTCTACCTGTTCGCCGCCATTCCCAAGGGCTACTTCCCCGAGCAGGACAATGGACAGCTGAATGCGGGCCTGCGCGCGGACCAGAGCATTTCATCGGTGGCACTGAGCGAAAAGCTGCGCCAGGCGGTCGACATCATTCACAAGGACCCGGCCGTCGATTCCGTGGTGGGCTTTGCGGGCGGCAGCCGCTCGGGTGGCGGTTTCATGTTCGTCAATCTCGCCGCTGTCGCAGCGCACCGAAAAGACCGCGGCGGTCGTCAACCGGCTGCGGCCGCAGCTCAACCAGCTGACCGGCCTGCGCGTGTTCCTGAGCCCGGTGCAAGACCTGCGCATGGGCGGGCGTTCGAGCAATTCGACCTACCAGTACACGCTGAAAGGCGACAACCTTGCCGACCTGCGCACCTGGACTGCGAAGCTGGCCGACCGGCTGCGCCAGGAAACCGCGCTCACCGACGTGGACAGCGACCAAGCCGACAACGGGGTGGAAACCTTCGTCGACGTGGACCGCGACAGCGCCGCGCGGCTGGGCGTGACCTCGAGCGCGGTCGACAACGCGCTCTACAACGCCTACGGCCAGCGCTCGGTTGCCACCATCTACGACGAGCTCAACCAGTATTCCGTCATCATGGAATGGGCCCCGCGCTACCAGCGCGCGCCCGTGGTGCTGAAGGACCTGTACGTGCCTTCGACGCTCACCACCAGCACCACCGCGAGCGGCGCCACCACCGTGAGCTCGCTGGCCAACACCACCGACGCGAGCACCGGCACATCGACCACCACGTCGGCCAACCCGGGGCTGCGTACCGCTTCCACGGGCCAGGCGCTGGCGGCCAACACCACGCTCATGGTGCCGCTCTCGGCCATTGCCAAGGTGAGCGAGCGGGCGGTGCCCAGCTCCATCGACCACCAGGACACCGAGCTCGCGAGCACCGTCTCGTTCAACCTGGGCGAGGGCGTCACGCTGCAGGATGCGCGGCGCATCGTCGCGCAGGCCGAGGCGGACATTGCCATGCCCGTGAATGTGCGCGGCAGCTTCCAGGGCACGGCGCTGGCGGCGCAGCAATCGCAGGGGCAGCAGCTGGCGCTCATCGTGGCCGCCATCGTGGTCATCTACATCGTGCTGGGCGTGCTTTATGAAAGCCTGATCCACCCGATCACCGTGCTCACCACGCTGCCTTCTGCGGGCGTGGGCGCGGTGCTGGCGCTGCTGCTGTTCCGCATGGAGTTTTCGATCATTGCGCTGATCGGGCTCTTCCTACTGATCGGCATCGTGAAGAAGAACGCGATCCTGATCATCGACTTTGCGCTCGAGGCCGAGCGTGCGCGCGGCATTTCGGCCGTGGAAGCGGTGCGCGAGGCCTGCCTGCTGCGCTTCCGGCCGATTCTCATGACCACGCTCGCTGCCGCGCTGGGCGCGTTGCCGCTGGCCATCGGCTTCGGCCAGGGCTCCGAGCTGCGCCAGCCGCTGGGCGTCGCGATCATCGGCGGCCTGGTGGCGAGCCAGCTGCTTACGCTGCTGACAACGCCTGTGGTCTATGTGCTGCTCGACAAGCTGCGCCGCCGCTCCGGCAACGAGCGCCACCTGAGCCGCGCCGCAAGCTCGCCGACATGAACAGAAGAATGAACGAACCTGCCATGAAACAACGACCACGCATTCGCTCGCATCTGCCCGGCAGGCTGTCCGCACTCGTGTTGGCCGCCATGGTGGCCGGCTGCGCCGTAGGTCCCACATACCAGGTGCCAAGCTCGGCCGCTCCTGTCGAATGGAAAGAGCAGAAGGCCGCCGAAGGCTGGCTGCCCGCCGCGCCGGCCGACGCGCTCGACCGCGGCGAATGGTGGAAGCTTTTCGGCGATGCGACGCTCGACGAGCTGGCTGCCCGCGTGCAGGTGTCGAACCAGAACATTGCCGCGGCCGTGGCCAACTACGCGCAGGCCCAGGCACTGGTGCGCGGAGAGCGCGCCGCGCTGTTCCCGACGGTGTCGCTCGACGGCAGCGGCAGGCGGAGCGGCAACGCCGGCAGCACCAGCAACGCAAGCAGCACTTTTGCCGCAACGCTGGGTGTCGATTGGGCGCCCGATGTGTGGGGCCGGCTGCGTCAGGCCGTGAGCAGCGCGCAGGCCAATGCAGAGGCCAGCGAGGCCGATCTCGCTTCGGCGCGACTCTCGGCCATTGGCGACCTGGCCACCAACTACTTCTCGCTGCGCGAAACCGATGCCGAGATCGTGCTGCTCGACCAGACCATCGAGGGCTACCAGCGCGCCTTCGAGATCACGAACAACCGATACAAGGCCGGCATTGCCGCGCAGACCGACGTGCTGCAGGCACAGACCCAGCTCGTCAGCGCCCAGGCCGAGCGCGTGGGCTTGCAGCGCACCCGCGCCACGCTGGAGCACGCCATCGCCATGCTGGTGGGCGTGGCGCCGGCCGACTTCAGCCTGCCCGCGGCGCAGTGGACGCCCACGGTACCGGGGATTCCGACTGGCGTGCCATCGACGCTGCTGCAGCGCCGGCCCGACATCGCGGCGGCCGAGCGCGCGGTGGCGGCCGCCAATGCGCAGATCGGCATTGCGCGCTCGGCGTACTTTCCCAACTTCGGGCTCAGCGCCTCGGTGGGCGGCAACGCAAGCCGCGTGAAAGACCTGTTCAACGCATCCAACACGCTGTGGGCGCTCGGCCTTTCGGTGGCGCAGGTGGTGTTCGACGCGGGCGCCATCGGCGCGAGCGTCGATTCGGCCAAGGCGGGCCACGAAGCCAGCGTGGCGCGTTACCGGCAGACGGTGCTCACCGCTTTCCAGGCCGTGGAAGACCAGCTCACCGCCGGTGCCGCGCTGGCACAGCAGGAAGGCCTGCGGCGCGAAGCCTCGGCCGCGGCCGACAAGACCGAGCAGCAGTTGCTCAACCGCTATCGCGCCGGCCAGGTCAGCTACACCGAGGTGGTCACTGCGCAGGCAGCCGCGTTGAACGCACGCCGCACGCTGGTGCAGCTGCTTGTAAATCGCCAGACCGCCGCAGTGGCGCTCATCCAAGCCCTCGGCGGCGGCTGGCAGGCTGGGGCAACGTAATCAACGTGCCTTCAGTGCGCGTGACGGTCCATCGACCCGCCCAGGTAGTCCTTGTCGGTCACAAGCACCCAGAGCGCAAGCACCAGGATGGCCGCGGACACGAGCACCGCGTTGACCATTGCGTTCTCGACGGTGGCAAAGCCGAGTACCCAGGGGGATACGGCCAGCCAGATCGCGAGCGCGCCTTCGGTCCACTCTTCCCAAGCACGCGGAACCAGGGTCGCCCCCAGCGCCACGGCGCCCAGTGCGATACCGGTCACTACCGTGCTCCACATCGCGAAGGTCACGTCCTGGAAACCCAGGACCCAGGGCGAGACGATCAGCCACACACCCAGAACGATGTTGACCGGGTCTTGCCAGTGTTTCACTTGCTTCATGGTCATTACCTCCTGTCGCAGCACAAAGCCGCGACAGCTGTTTGACCGGGCGGTTTTGCGCGGGTTCCGCAATGCGGCACCGCAGCATGCGATTGGTTGGCCGCACCTATTTTTCTAGCTACCGCGCGCCACCGGCGGCACCAGGTACGCGCCTGATTCGAACAGCTGCGCCTCCGCCTGGTCGATGCGCCGGATCACCGGCTTGCCCGCGCGGCTCGCGAGCAGTTCGACCAGCGCCTCTGTCACGGCCACGCCGGCCGCCACCGAGGGAAAGAACGAGGGGCTGTTGATCGTGAAGAGCAGCGTTTCGTCCGCCAGCAGCGACAGCGGCGAAGCCACGCTGTCGGTAATGGCAACGATGCGGCAGCCCGCCGCCTTGGCCGCCTCCGTCACCTGCAGCGCCTCGCGCGAGTAGGGCATGAAGCTGGCCACCACCAGCGCATCGCCCTTGGCAAAGGCGCGCTGCTGCATTTCGAGCGAGCCGCCCTGGCCGTCGACCAGGTGCACGCTGGCGCGGAAGAGCCGGTACACGTAGACGAACGAGAACGCGATCGGAAAGCAGGCCCTGAACCCCGCCGCGTGCACCGCGGGCGCCTTCTCGATCAATGCGCAGGCCTTTTGCAGCGCCTGCTCGCTCTGCTGGTGCGTGGCCTCCAGGTTGCGGCGCTGCACTTCGAACATCTCGCCCGTGAGGCTCCTGTCCTGCGCGCGGCCGATGAGCTGCTTGGCGCGCCCGCCGTAGGTTTCTGTGCCCAGGCCCATGTCGCCGGCAAAGGCTTCCTTCAGCTGCGGCCAGCCCGCATAGCCCAGGTGCTGCGCAAATCGCACCAGCGTGGCGGGCGTGCTTTGCGCGCGCGTGCCCACGTTGCGCATCGACGTGGTCACCACTTCGTTCGGATGGTCGAGCACATAGCGCGCCACCTGCTGCAAGGCGGGGCTCAGTTCGTTGAAACGCTGGCGGATCTGGTCTCTGGCGCCCATGGCGGTGTCTCTTTGGCAGCTGCTGTTGGAACGAATGTACCGGACATGGAACAACAGCAGTTGACGGAACAAATGTTCCAAACAATAATCCGTCGAAACGTTAGTTCCAAACGCGAATCCGCCATCTTGCTGCCACCCGCCACCATGACGCACGTCTTTCACCGCCACCTTTGCCAGAGCCCGCCGGTTGCCGCGGGCTCCAATGGCATGTTCATCCGCGACGCCGAAGGGCGCGAATACCTCGACGCCTCGGGCGGCGCAGCCGTGTCTTCGCTCGGCCATGCGCACCCCGAAGTGCTGGCCGCCATGCACGCGCAGCTCGACAAGCTGGCGTACGCGCACACCAGCTTCTTCACCAGCGAGGTGGCCGAGCAGTTGGCCGACGAGCTGATTTCCTCGGCGCCCGAAGGCATGAGCCATGTGTACCTGGTGAGTGGCGGCTCCGAGGCGGTGGAGGCGGCGCTGAAGATGGCGCGGCAGTACTTCGTAGAGATTGGCCAGCCGCAGCGCACGCACTTCATCGCGCGCCGCCAGAGCTATCACGGCAACACGCTGGGCGCGCTTGCAGTGGGCGGCAATGCGTGGCGCCGCGAACCGTTCGCGCCCATTCTGGTGCCGGCCACGCACGTCGCGCCGTGCTACCCGTACCGCGAGCAGCGGGCCGATGAAAGCGCCGAGCAATACGGCTTGCGCCTCGCGGCCGAGCTCGAGGCTGCCATCGTCGCGCAGGGCGCCGATCGTGTAATCGCCTTCGTGGCCGAAACAGTGGGCGGCGCCACGGCCGGTGTGCTCACGCCGGTGCCGGGCTACTTCAAGGCCGTGCGCGCGGTGTGCGACAAATATGGCGTGCTGCTGATCCTCGATGAAGTGATGTGCGGCATGGGCCGAACGGGCACGCTGCACGCCTGCGAGCAGGAGGGCGTGGTGCCCGACCTCATGACCATTGCCAAGGGCCTTGGCGGTGGCTACCAGCCGATTGGCGCGGTGCTGGCGCAGCGAAAGATCGTCGATGCCATGTCGAAGGGCAGCGGCTTTTTCCAGCACGGCCATACCTACCTCGGCCATCCGATGGCCTGCGCGGCGGCGCTCGCGGTGCAGCAGGTGATCCGGCGCGACGGCCTCGTTGCCAAGGTGCGCGACGACGGCGTGGCGTTCGGCGCCATGCTGGCCGAGGCGCTCGGCGGCCACCCGCATGTCGGCGACATCCGCGGTCGCGGCTTTTTCTGGGGCATCGAGCTCGTGGCCGACCGTGCGAGCAAGGCACCGTTCGATCCGTCCTTGAAGGTCAACGCAGCCATCAAGAAAGACGCCATGGCGCGCGGCCTGCTGTGCTACCCCTTCGGCGGCACCGTAGATGGCCGACAGGGCGACCACGTGCTGCTCGCGCCGCCTTTTATCGCCACGCGGCAAGACCTGCGGGAAATCGCCGCCCGCCTCGCGGCTTCCATCGATGCGGTGACGAGCGCCGCCGCGCGCTGACGACCGCTCTCGAATTTCTTTCGCTGTTTTTTTCAACCGCCGTTCCGAGGAGCGCTTCCATGCCCAAGCTTCGTCTGCCGATTCCCTTCGGTGCTGCCGCTCTCGCGGTGGCCTTCGCCCTGTTGTTGCCGCATACGGCCGCGCGGGCCCAGGACAACAACGACACGCTCGCCAAGATCAAGGCGAGCGGCGCCATCACCTTCGGGTACCGCGAGTCGTCGTTCGGCTTCTCCTACCTCGACGGCGCCCTGAAGCCCGTGGGCTACAGCATCGAGATCTGCAACCGCATCGTCGAAGCGGTGAAGAGCGAGCTGAAGCTGCCGGCCATCGAGATCAAATACCAGGCCGTGACCTCGGCCAACCGCATTCCGCTGGTGCAGAACGGCACGGTCGACATCGAGTGCGGCTCCACCACCAACTTGGTCGAGCGCCAGAAGCAGGTGGCGTTTTCACCGGACATCTTCCGCTACAACGTGCGCATGCTGGTCAAGGCCGATTCGGGCATCAAGAGCATTGCCGACCTGCAGGGCAAGACCGTGGTCACCACCACCGGCACCACCTCGTTCCGCCTGCTGCGCGAGGCCGACAAGGGCCGCAACCTCGAGGTGAACAACCTCGGCGGCAAGGACCACAGCGATTCGTTCCTGCTGGTGGAAAGCGGCAGGGCGCAGGCCTTTGTGCTCGACGACATCCTGCTGGCCGGGCAGATTGCGAACGCGCGCAACCCGAAGGACTTTGTCATTACCGGCGAGAGCCTGCGCACCGAGAACCAGTCGCTCATGTTCCGCAAGGACGACCCGGCCTTCAAGGCGCTGGTCGACCGCGTGGTGTCGGGCATGATGAAGTCGGGCGAAATGGAAAAGCTCTACAGCAAGTGGTTCATGTCGCCGATTCCGCCCAAGGGCATCAACATCAACTACCCGCTCAACGCCGAGACGAAGGAGGCCTTTGCCAACCCGTCGTCCAAGGGCATCTGACGATTCCTGCCGCATGATCCGCATCGCCCTGATCCACGCGCTTTCTCATTCGGTTGCGCCCATCAACGCCGCCTTCGAGCGCGACTGGCCCGAGGCCGAGCGCATGAACCTGCTGGACGACAGCCTCTCGGCCGACCTGGCACGCGGCGGCCGGGGGCTCGACGCCGCGATGCACGAGCGCTTTCAGCGGCTTGCGCAGTACGCGGTCGACACCGGCGCGCAGGGCATTCTCTTCACCTGTTCGGCCTTCGGCCCGTGCATCGAGGCGGTAGCAAAGCGGCACGCGGGCATTCCGGTGCTCAAGCCCAACGAGGCGATGGTGGCCGAGGCCGTGCAGGCGCAAGGCCAAGGGCAGGGCCGGCTCGGCCTCATTGCAACCTTCGCAGCCACGCTGGCGTCGATGCCGCTCGAGTTCCCGCCCGGCTTCGATTTGGATCCCGCCTTGGCCGAAGGCGCGCTCGACGCGCTGAATGCCGGCGATACGGCGCGGCACGACGCCCTGATTGCCGCGCAGGCACTGGCCCTGCGCGAGCGCGGCTGCACGCGCATTGCGCTCGCACAGTTCAGCATGGCGCGCGCCCGTGCCGCCTGCGAGCAAGCCAGCGGCCTGCCGGTGCTCACCACCGTAGACAGCGCCGTGCGAGCGCTGCGAGCGCGCTCCGGGCAGGGCCCCCGATAAAAGCCCGCAGCCGCACGGGGCCGCCTGAACCCGGCCTGACTCGATGCCTCGCCATAATTGGCGCTCTTTAAAGGAGTAAGCGTGGACATCGTTTTGCTGGTGAAGGCCGCTGTCATGGGCATTGTCGAGGGGCTGACAGAGTTTCTGCCGATCTCGTCGACCGGGCATCTGATTCTTGCGGGCTCGCTGCTCGGCTTCGACGACGCCAAGGCCAAGGTGTTCGACATTGCCATTCAGACGGGTGCGATCTTCGCGGTGATCCTGGTGTACTGGCAGAAGATCCACTCCACCGTGGTGGCGCTGCCGCGGCAGCCCAAGGCCAGGCGCCTGGCCATCAACGTGGTCATCGGCTTTCTGCCCGCCGTGGTGCTGGGCCTGATTTTCGGCAAGATGATCAAGGCGCATCTCTTCACCCCGGTGGTCGTGGCAAGTACTTTCATCATCGGCGGCTTCATCATCCTATGGGCCGAGAAGCGGCCGCCCGGTTCGGTGCGCATCGAGCATGTCGACGACATGACGACGTGGGACGCCCTCAAGGTGGGCCTGGTGCAGTGCTTTGCAATGATTCCGGGCACCAGCCGCAGCGGTTCGACCATCATCGGCGGCATGCTGCTGGGCCTCTCGCGCCAGGCGGCCACCGATTTTTCGTTCTTCCTGGCCATTCCGACGCTCATCGGCGCCGGGGCCTACAGCCTCTACAAGGAGCGCGCGCTGCTGTCGGTGGCCGACATTCCGCTGTTCTCGGTGGGGCTGGTGTTTTCGTTTCTGAGCGCGTGGCTCTGCGTGCGCTGGCTGCTGCGGTACATCAGCACGCACAACTTCATTCCCTTTGCGTGGTACCGCATCGCCTTCGGCATCGTGGTGCTGGCCACGGCGTGGACCGGCATGGTGGTCTGGGCGGAGTAAGCCTCAGCGCGAAAAGGAATCTTCGCCGCCCGCGTGCGCCGTCTCGGCCCGCGAGCCGAGCGCCAACTTCCTGTAGATGCCCTTGGTGCGGCGCTCCAACGCCAGCTTGGGCGCCGAAAGCGTTTCGGCAATGTCGCTGTAGCTGCGCCCCTGCACCACCAGCTCGAGCATCTTGCGTTCGCGCAGCGACAGCGTCGTGTCCGAATCGGCCGGTGAATCGGCCGCGTGACTCGAGTCCCACGCCAGGATGCGCCGCGCAATGGCTGCGTCGATCGGCGCGCCGCCTTGCTCGATGCTGCGCAGGCCGATGCTGAGCTCGAGATCGTCGCGCTCCTTCAGCAGGTAGGCCATCGCGCCGGCGCGCAGCGCTGAAAAAATGGTTTCGTCGGTGCGCTTCGCGGAAACCGCGACGGCGGGCACTTTCGGTTGGTGGGCCTGCAGCCAGTCGATGAGTTCGATACCGCTGCCATCGGGCAAGCCGATGTCCACAAGAGCCACACCAAAACGCTGGCTCTCGAGCAGTTGCATGGCCGTCTCACCGCTCTCGGTCCAGACGATCTGGGGCTCGTCGCATCCGAGCGTCGACAGGATGTAGCGAAAACGTTCCTGCATCGACGGATCGTTTTCGACGACGAGCGTCGGACTCAGAGAAACGGCTTCAACGGCTTCCGGGTAGGAAGTTGACATTTGCTCGACATTTTGAAGCGGCGACCGATGAACTGGGACGTTTTTACTTATTTTCGTCCATTGTTACCGATGATTGCAATTTGTATCGCCCCGTTTATTCCCGTCTTGACAGGCATGCGCAGCGCGAGCTGAGTGGCACCCGGGCGAGACTCCAAATGGAGCTCGGCGCCCAGCCTGCGGGCGCGTGCGTGCAGGCTGCGCAGACCCGAGCCGCCGCCCTTGGCAGCGTCTGCCACGACAAAGCCTTGGCCGTCGTCGCGCACGTCGAGTTGCAGGTCGGCGCCGGCGCAGGTTACGGCCACATCCACACGTCGGCCGCCGCTGTGCTTGAGGGTGTTCGTCAGCGCCTCCTGCAAAAAACGCAGCAGGTCGAGGCTTTGCGAGGGCGGCAGCTCGAGCGTCTCGATGCCTGACACCTGCCACCGGCAGTCGATGCCGTTGGCGTCGAGCAGCTGCGAAGTGCGATGCCGCAGGGGCGCGAGCAGCTCGCCGAACGCGCGTGCGCCGTCGTGACGGCCCGTGGCGTCGATGATGAGCCGCAAGTCGTCGCGCAGGCTCTTGAGCATGGCGAGAAGGGCCGGTGCCGAAAGCTCCTCCGGCCTGCGCTCAAGCGTTGCAATGCTGCCGACCAGCATGCCGCCCAGGCCGTCGTGCAGGTCGCTCGCAAGATTGACGCGCTCGCCGATGCGCGCATGCGCGAGCTCCAGCGCGTGCTGCTGCGCAAGCGTGGCGGCCAGTTCCGACTTGGCGGCGTTCACTTCTTCGATCAGCTCGGTGTTGAAGTTCTCGATGCGCTTCAGGCTGCTCACGAAGCGGCCGGCCTGCGTCAGCGCCATGCCCAGCAGCAAGCCATATGAGGACATGGTCGTGTAGTAGATGTTGCTGTCGATCACCTGGGTGAACACCAGCAGGTCGTGAGCGCCGGTTACCGCCGACAGTGCCATGAAGGGCGCAAGCGAACGCATGGGGCTGCCCCGGTGCCGCGCGGCGTGAACCAGCGAGGCGCTGTTCACGGCAATGATCGTGAGGCCGCCCACCAGCGTCCAAAGGGCGCGATGGGTGACCAGGTTCGCGGAACCGGCAAGCCACAGGTCGAGCACGCCGGCCACCGCGACCAGCAGCGCAAAGCCTTCCAGGCGCGGCATGCGGCGCTCGCAGAAGCGCAGCGCAAAAACGGCATAAGACACGCTGAACAGAAGCAGCAGCGAGGTGTTCGACGCCTGCCAGCTGTGGTTGCTCGCAAAAGGCCAGGGGCTGGTCGCGATCTGGTTGTAGCCGAACAGCAGCCACAGCACCGACATCAAAGCAAACCAGCCATAGGCCGTTTCGCGCCGCCGCAATAGCCAAAGCGCAGCGAAGAAGGCCGACACCGCCGCGCTCACCGCCAGGCCGAGCATCTGGAGATCGCGGCGCAAGAGACGCTCATGCCCGTATGCCGCCTGCATGGCCGCGGGTACGCCGAGGCTGACCGGACCGAGCCCTGCCTGATAGGCCGAAAGTCCCGAAACCCGTATCAGCAGCGTGTTGCGGCCCGTCTGCAGCAGCGGCGGGGCCAGCAGCCAGTAGCGCGGGCTGTTCCAGGCACGGGTAAGCGGCTCGACCAGGCTCTCGTCGCGCCAGATGGGTGTGCCGTTGAGCGACACCGCACCGGCCATGTTGAGGTAGTGCAGCAGCAAGCCGGTTTCGGCTACTTGCGTGGGCTGGTTCCAGGTCAACCGGTACCAGACCACGCCGTCGAAGCCGGGCCAGCGCGCGGCCCAGCTGTCGGGCAGGGTGACGGGTGCCCAGCCGTCGGCCGGAGGTGCGGCCTCGTTCCATCCAGTGCCGCGCACCGCTTCTACGTGGATATCAGGCGAGGGCTGCGCTACGGCGGAGCCGGCCGCCAAGAGAAGCACGCATGCGCCGATCAGCTTGCAAAACCATGCCTTCGGTCCCGACAAGCGGCGGCCTCGGTGTGCAAACGGAAGGCCAGCCTGCAGCGCAGCTTCTTCATCAGGCATTTCATTTACCAATTTTCGGGGATGGCCTAGTAGAGACCGAAAACACACACTTTGTCTCTATTGTTTTGTTTGCTTTCAAGAAAGAAGAAGCCATGGCATTCCCGACCCGCGCTGCCGTTGCGCACGAAGTGCAGCGCAAAAAGCCGAACAGAAAAGGGCTGACGCGGGGAGCGCTTGGGCATCTGCCAGCCCTTTCGCTGCTGTGTGCGAGCAGCGCTTTCGCGGCCGGATTTGTCGAGGGCTCCGCGGGCAATGTCGGCCCCGGAACCATCAACGGAACGGCGGGAACGGGAGGCGCCGCGGCCAGTGTCTCGGGAGACGGGGCCACCGCACTTGGTGCGGGCGGCGATGGCGGCGTAGGAACGGCCGGTGGCACCGGCGGTACGGGCGGGGCGGGGGCCAGCGCAACTGCGAACGGGGCAACGGCCATCGGAGGCGGAGGAACCGGCGCGCTCGGCGGGGCGGGGGAACGGGGGCACAGGGGGCGCGGGGCCCAAGCCTCGGCGAGCGGTGCGATTGCGCTCGGCGCGGGAAGCGTGGGCCCCGAGGCTTGCTGCCTCGACACCGGCCCGACAGGTGGCAGCGGGGCCCAGGCCTCGGGCACTGCCGCGATCGCCATCGGGAGCGCTTCAGGGACCAGCCAAGGCGCCGTGGCATCCGGCAGCGGCAGCACTGCGATCGGTGGCGCCAACGGCGGAGCCTCGGGCGCGGCCGCATTGGCCACGGGTAGCGTGGCGATGGGTTCCGGCAGCCGGGTCGCGAGCGGCGCGAACGGCAGCGTGGCCATCGGCGCGAATTCTGTCGCTACGGCGGCCAACACGGTGTCTTTCGGGAGCGCGGGCCAGACGCGCGGCCTGGTCAACGTGAGCGCCGGAGCGGTGACCGCCGCAAGCACCGATGCAGTCAACGGCAGCCAGCTGTACACCGTGCAGCAGACAGCCAACACGGCGGTATCCGCAGCCTCGGCCGCACAAGGCACGGCCGACTCCGCGCTCGGCCTGGCGCAGAACTCGGCGCAGTACGGCGCGGGCGGCACTTCGCTGCAACTCAATGCCAACGGCGGCGCCGGCACCACCATCAGCAACGTCGGTGCGGGCCAGGTGGCAACCGATGCCGCCAATGTGGGACAGGTGCAGCAGGCTCAGCAGACCGCCATCACCACGGCAAACAACTTCACCGTTCAGCAGGTCACGGCATTGCAGGCCTTGATGAACCAGGCACTGTCCAGCGGGGTCTGCGCGGTGGGAGCGGGCGGCGCCGTGGCCTGCGGGCCTGGGGCGGGCGCTAGCGGTGCCGGCAGCACGTCGATGGGCACCAATGCACAGGCCAATGGCCAGGACACCGTGGCCGTCGGCAACGGTGCACAAGCCAGCCATGCGGGTTCGGTAGCCATTGGTGCCGGCGCCAGGGCGCTGGCAGACCCCACCACGGCCGTCGGCAACAACGCGGTGGCCACGGGCAACAACGCCGTGGCGCTGGGAGCCAACACGCTGGCATCGGGCAGCAACGCGGTCGCGCTGGGCCAGGGATCGGTGGCCGACCGTGACAGCACCGTGTCGGTGGGCAACGCCGCCACCGGTCTGTTGCGCAGCATTGCGAACGTCGCGCCCGGCCTGCTGGGCACCGATGCCGTCAACGTCAACCAGCTGCAGCAGGCGGTGAGCAACGCGACCAGCCAGGCCAACGCCTTTGCAGCGCAGGGCGTTGCGGCCGCACTGGCCATGCCTTCGATGCCGACCTTGGCCGTGGGCAAGAAATGGATGGGGGCCGCCATGGGCAACTACGCCGGAGCTTCGGCCGTCGGCTTCGCTTTCGGCTATCAGGTCAGCGACAACTTCAACCTGGGGCTGGGTGTTTCCACCGCGACCAGCAGCGGCAGCAGCAACCGCATTGCAGCCCGTGTGCAGGCGGGCTACGCCTGGTGAGGCGCTAAGAAAAGAAAGAGCGAGGTGCCGGTCAGGGCAGCAGCCCGTGCCTGCGGCCCTGGTAGACGGCCTCGGTGCGAGACGTGACGGCCAGCTTGCGGTAGATGTTCTTGGTGTGGCATTCCACCGTCAGCTTCGAGATCGACAGCAGCTCTGCCATGTCGCGGTTGCTGAGCCCTTGCGACACGAGCTCGAGAATTCTCAACTCTCGCGGTGTCAGCGCCACGGGCAGCGGGGCAGGCGCATCGGCTGCCACCGCCGGCAAAGCCAGCTGCGTTGCCAGCCAAGCGAGGATGTGGCGTGCAATGGCTGGGTCGATCGGCGCACCCCCTTGTTCGATGCTGCGCAGCGCAATGCTGAGCTCGAGGTCGTCGCGCTCCTTCAGCAGGTAGCCGATGGCGCCGGCTCGCAGCGCCGCGAAAATGGTTTCTTCGGTGCGCCAGGCTGAAATCACCACGGCAGGCACCTTGGGATGCGCCGCCTGCATCCAGCCGATGAGTTCGACCCCGCTGCCGTCCGGCAGGCCGATGTCGACCAGCGCGACCCCAAAGCTCTGTGTGCGAAGCAGTTCCTTTGCCGAGGCAATGCTCTCCGCCCAGGCGATCTGCGGGCCACCGTAGCCGAGCATGGCCAACACGCGGCCCAGGCGCTCGCGCATTGCGGGGTCGTCTTCGACAACCAGCGAAGGGCTCAGGGAGACCGCTTCAATCACTGCCGGTTGGGAGGAAGACATGGGGCTCCGATCAGTCCAGCAGGTTGCGCAGCGCCGCCTCGACTGCCGCCGCCGTGGCCAGCGGCTTTTCCATGGGAAACAGGTGCGTGCCGTCGAGCATTGCAATACGGCCCTTGGTCACCTTCTGGGTCATGGCCATGCCCACCTGCTTCATCTCGGCCGATTGGCGCCCGCCGATGAAGGCCACCTTGCACTTGAGCGGATGGCGGCGCAGCGCGCCCAGGTTGTGGGGCAAGGTGTTGTAGATGGCCGTTTCCACGTTGCGGTCGAAGCTCAGTTCGCGCGTGTCTTCGCTGTCGAAGGTGCCGTGGTCGATGTAGTCGTGCAGCACCTGCTCGTCCCACTTGGCAAAGGCCTTCTTGCTGCGGAAGTGCTCGAACACGGCTTCGCGGTGCTCCCACTTGTTCTTGCGCCGGCGGCTGATGGCGCCGGGCGACACGGTCTTCATGAGCGGGGTGCGCTTGACCAGGCTCAGCGTGTTTGCGCGCCAGCCGCCCAGAATCGGCGAGTCGAGCAGCACCACGCCGCGGGCGAGCGCCGGATGCAGCGCCGCGCACATCAGGCTCAAGAATCCGCCGAGCGAATGGCCGACCAGAAACACCGGGCCGCCGGCACTGTCGGCGTGCTGCTTGGCAAAGTCGGCCAACTGCTGCACCAGGTGCGGCCAGTTGTCGGTGACGGGGTACTTCGGGTCGTGCCCGAACTTCTCTATGGCGTCGACCTCGAAGCCGCGGTTGCGCAGGCTGTCTAAAACGACGCGGTAGGTGCTCGCCGGAAAGCTGTTGCCGTGCGAGAAGACGATGGGCGGCATCGCCATGGCTGCTGCGCCGGGCTCAGATGAGCTTTTCGTCGGGCGTGGAAATCTTGCGCAGCGGGCTGTGCCGCGTGGCCGGCATCTTCAGCGGATGCTGGGTGGCGGAGTCGTCCCACACCGGGTCTTCAATGCTGTCGAACACCTCGCGCAGCTTCTGGCCCCAGCTGTTGTGCATCATGCGGTAGTAGGGGTTGTCGGCGTCGATGCAGATCACGCGGTCGGTTTCGAACTTGTTGGCCTCGTACACCACCAGGTCGAGCGGCAGGCCCACCGAGAGGTTCGACTTCATGGTCGAGTCCATCGACACCAGCGCGCACTTGGCGGCTTCGTCGAGCGGGGTTTCGGGCGTGAGCACGCGGTCGAGCACCGGCTTGCCGTACTTCGATTCGCCCACCTGGAAGTAGGGCGTCTCGGTGGTGGCCTCGATGAAGTTGCCCGCCGAATACACCAGGAAGAGGCGCATGCCTTCGCCCTTGACCTGCCCGCCGAAGATGAACGACACGTTGAAGTCGAGCCCCGCATGCTTGAGCGCCTCGGCGTCGCGGTCGTACACGTGGCGCACGGCCGAGCCGAGCACGCGCGCGGCATCGAACATGCTCTTGGCGTTCCAGATGGTGATGGGGTCGCCCTGCGAGCCGTCTTCACGGGTTTCGCGCAGCTCTTCTATCTGCAAGATTTCGCGCACCGACTGCGAGATGCTCAGGTTGCCCGAAGACAGCAGCACCATGACACGGTCGCCCGGCTGCTCGTAGACGATCATCTTGCGGAAGGTGCTGATGTGGTCCACGCCCGCGTTGGTGCGCGAGTCGGAGAGAAACACCAGGCCGGCGTTGAGTTTGATGCCTACGCAATAAGTCATTTTTTCATCTCGCACGAAGGATGCCCGCTACGCGGCGCCGCGTTCGCGCGTGTTCAGTTTTTGTAAGGCATAGAGCGCGTCGAGCGCCTCCCGTGGCGTCATCGCGTCGGGGTCGAGCGCGGCCAGGGCGGATTCTACGGCGCTGGCCATGGGCGTTTCGGCCGCCGGGGGCGGGGCAAACAGATCGACTTGCGCACGCGTTTGGGCGTGCTGCGACTCCAGCGCCTCGAGCGCTTGCCGCGCATGGTTGACCACCGCGGCCGGCATGCCTGCGAGCCGCGCCACCTGAATGCCGTAGCTCTTGCTGGCCGGGCCGGGCTGCATTTCGTGCAAGAACACGATGTCGCGGCCCGCCTCCGTGGCGCTCACGTGCATGTTCACCGCGCAGTGGTGCGTGGCCGGAAACTCGGTCAGCTCGAAGTAGTGGGTGGCAAAGAGCGTGAAGGCCTTGCTGCGGTCGTGCAGTTGGGCCGCAATGCCGGCGGCCAGCGCCAGGCCGTCGAAGGTACTGGTGCCGCGGCCGATTTCGTCCATGAGCACCAGCGACTGCGCGGTGGCGCTGTGCAAAATTTGCGCAGCCTCGGTCATCTCGAGCATGAAGGTCGACTGCGCGTTGGCCAGGTCGTCCGCCGCGCCAATGCGGGTGTGAATCGCGTCGATGGGCCCCAGCCGGCAGGCCGCCGCGGGCACGTGCGAGCCAATGGAAGCCAGCAGCACGATGATCGCCACCTGCCGCATGTAGGTCGATTTACCGCCCATGTTGGGGCCGGTGATGACTTGCATGCGCTGCTGCGGCCCCAGCACCGTGTCGTTGGCGATGAACCCGCCGGAAGACTTTTCGGCCAGCCGCGCTTCCACCACCGGGTGCCGACCCTGCTGGATCTCGATGCAGGGGTGCGAAACGAAGCTCGGCGCGCGCCAGTGCAGCGTGTGCGAGCGCTCGGCCAGCGCGCAGAGCGCGTCGAGCGTGGCAATGGCGCCGGCCAGTTGCGTGAGCGCCGGCACCGAGGGCTGCAGCGCATCGAGCAGCTGCTCGTAGAGCCACTTTTCGCGGGCGAGGGCCCGGTCTTGCGCGCTCAGCGCCTTGTCTTCGAAAGCCTTCAGCTCGGGCGTGATGAAGCGCTCGGCGTTCTTCAGGGTCTGGCGGCGGCGGTAGTTGTCGGGCACCTTCGAGAGCGCGCTTTGCGTGACCTCGATGTAGAAGCCGTGCACGCGGTTGAACTGCACCCGCAGGTTGCTGATGCCGGTGCGCTCGCGTTCGCTCACTTCGAGCTTCAGCAGGAAGTCGTCGCAGTTCTCGCTGATGGCGCGCAGCTCGTCGAGCTCGGCGTCGTGGCCGGTGGCAATCACGCCGCCGTCGCGCACCAGCGCCGACGGGTCGGGCTTGATGGCGCTTGTCAGCAGGGCTGCGCAGCCGGGCGGCGGCGCAAGGCGCTCGGCGATCTGGTCGAGCAGCGCGGCCGAGCCGGGCAGAAGCGGCGACAACTGTTCTGCCTTGGCCAGTGCAAGCCGCAGCGCCAGCAGTTCGCGCGGGCGCACCTGGCGCAGGGCAATGCGCGCCGCAATGCGCTCCACGTCGCTCGTGTTCTTGAGTTGTTCGCGCAGCGTGCGCCAGGGCGCGGCCGTGCCGCCCAGCACCGTCGACTGCAGCGCACCGATGGCTTCGAGCCGCGCCTGCGCCTCGCTGCGGTCGCGCCGGGGCGACAGCAGCCAGCGCTTCAGCAAGCGGCTGCCCATGCCCGTCATGCAGGTGTCGAGCAGCGAGAACATGGTGGGCGAATCTTCGCCGCGCAGCGTTTGCACCAGCTCCAGGTTGCGCCGCGTGGTGGGCGGCAGCTCGATCAGGTCGCCGTCGCGCTCCACCGAAAGGCGCTGCAGGTGCGAAAGCGCGCGGCCCTGCGTGTGCTCGGCATAGCCCAGCAGCGCGGCGGCGGCGGCATGCGCGTTGGCGAGCGATTCGGCGTTCCACGCGGCCAGGCTCTTGCTGCCCATTTGCTCGCTGAGCTTGCGTTCGCCCAGGCCGCCGTCGAACTGCCAGGCCGGGCGGATGGACAGCGTGAAAGGCGTGGCTGCGCGTGCGGCCTTCAGGCGCTGCTCGAAAGCCGGCGTTACCTCGGCGCTGTACAGCAGCTCGCTTGGGGCGATGCGTGCAATCCAGGTTTCGAGCGCGTCGGCCGGGCATTCGGCCAGCCGCAGCTCGGCGCCCGTGACGCTGAGCCATGCCAGGCCGCAAAAATTGCGCGTGCCCGCATGCACGGCAAGCAGCAGCGATTCGCTCTTGTCGTTGAGCAGCTCCGAATCGGTCAGCGTGCCGGGCGTAACCACCCGCACCACCTTGCGCTCGACCGGCCCCTTGCTGGCACCGACTTCGCCCACCTGCTCGCAAATGGCCACCGATTCGCCCAGCTTGATGAGCCGTGCAAGATAAGTATCGACTGCATGAAAGGGCACGCCGCACATCACCACCGGCTGGCCGGCCGACTGGCCGCGCTGGGTGAGCGTGATGTCGAGCAGGCGCGCGGCCTTTTCGGCGTCGGCCCAGAACAGCTCGTAGAAATCGCCCATCCGGTAGAACAGCAGCGTGTCCGGATGGTTGGCCTTGAGGCCCAGGTACTGCGCCATCATGGGCGTGTGGCCTGAGAAGTCGCTGGTCGAGGGGGAGGGTTGGGCAGTCGTCGTTTTCACTCGGGCGATTATCGGGGACGAGCGAGCGGCAAGCCGGTGCACATTGCGGCGGTTGCGGCCGGCCGGCGCGCACCCGCCGCTCTAAAATCCGCCGACGCAAACCCCGCGTGAAGAACAAGGCGCCCATGGCTCACCCGGATGAATTCAAAGGCCCTGAAGCGGACGCGCTGCCCGACACCGCCACCTTGCCCGCAGAGTTTGCCGCGTTGTACCTCTGCATGTCGCCTGCCCAGCTTGCCGACTTGCGCAAATCGAAGCGGCCCGACGGGCGCGCAGGCAACGGCCCGCCCGTCATCAGGCCGGTGGAAGGCGGTGCAGCCGGGCCGAAAGACCCGCTGCTCTACACGCTCGGCACATTGCGCAGCTTTGCGAAGGCCCACACCGCCCCAACGGCGTTCGACACCGCGTTGAACTCCGGAATGCTGGGCTGGGTGTCCGCCAAGCTGCCGTTCTTTGCCGAGCTGGAACCCCGCGTCAAGCGCGGCAGGCGAGTGCTCATCGGCGGCGCCTGGGACCGGGCCGACCCCCTGCGCGAGAAGCGCTTCACGGAACTGGCAAAGGGCCGCATCCGCTTCACATCGTTGACCTGCGCCGAAGCCGCAGCCAGCCTGTGGGCCGACGTTGCAAGCCACTCTGCGTTGGCCGAGAAAGGCCTGGCGCTGCTCAAGAGCGAGACGCAGGCCATCGAAGCTTCGCTGGCCGCCACCGCGGCGCTGGCGGCCGCTTCGAATCCGGCCGCGGCGGCCTGACTCCGATTCAAAGATTGACCATGGACGAGTACCGATGCTGATCAACTGCGTGGCCTACGAAAACGGCGCCAAGCTCGCCGACATCCCGGTCGAGGACATCAGCGAATACATCACCCGCCCCGGCTGCTTTGTGTGGGTGGCGCTGAGCGACGCCACGCCGGAAGAGCTGGCGCAGATGAAGGACGAGTTCAACCTGCATCCGCTGGCGGTCGAAGACGCCCATCACGGCCACCAGCGCCCCAAGGTCGAGGAGTACGGCGACTCGCTCTTCGTGGTGATGCACCTCGTCGAGCCCTCTACCGAAGGCGCTCATTGCGTGAACGTGGGAGAGGTCGACGTGTTCGTCGGCAAGAACTACGTGCTTTCAGTGCGCAACCGCAGCCAGCAGGGCTTTCTGGGCGTGCGCGAGCGCTGCGAGCGCGAGCCCGACTTGCTCCGCAACGGCGCGGGCTTTGTGCTCTATGCGCTGATGGATGCGGTGGTCGACCGCTACTTTCCGGTGATCGACGCGCTCGAGGTGGAGCTTGAATCCATCGAGCAGCAGATCTTTACCCAGGGCGGCGCGGCGCGCGACAAGATCAAGCAGCTTTATGACCTGAAGCGGCGCAGCATGATCCTCAAGCGCGCGGTGGCTCCGCTGACCGAGGCGGCCGGCAAGCTGCACGGCGGACGCGTGCCGCAGATCTGCGTGAGTTCGCAGGAATACTTTCGCGACGTGGCCGACCACCTGGTGCGCATCAACGGCTCCATAGACGCGATGCGCGACACCATTGGTACGGCCATTTCGGTGAACCTGTCGATGGTCACCATCGAAGAGAGCGAAGTGACCAAGCGGCTTGCCGCCTGGGCCAGCATTTTTGCGGTGTGCACCGCGTTTGCCGGCATCTGGGGCATGAACTTCGAGCACATGCCAGAGCTGAAACTTCGCTACGGCTATGCGGCCGCGCTGGTGCTGATGGGCGGCACCTGCAGCTATCTTTACTACCGCTTCAGGCGCGCCGGCTGGCTCTGAATAGGCTTCTTTCTCCCTCCCTTCCGGGGAGGGCAGGGGTGGGGGCAGGCGGCGTATCGAGAGCAGCGAACGCTTGATATGCCACGTGCCCCCATCCCAACCTTCCCCGGAAGGGGAAGGAGCAAAACCAAGGCGCTTACTCGTCGTGCGTGTCGTGCGTAGCCACGGCACCGCGGCGCCAGTAGCCTGACGCGCGAACCCACTTCGGATTGGCGCCGCGCTCGCCCACCAGGTGCGCGCGCAGGGCCTTCGCAATGGCCGACTCGCACCCCACCCAGGCGTGAAAGTCGCCGGCCGGCAGCTTCATTGCCTTGAGTGCATCGAGCAGCACCGGGCTCAGCCCCGGTTCAGCGCCCTTGCGGTGCACCCATTGCAGCGTGAGCTCGGCCTGCGTTTCGAACGGCACCTGGTCCGCCTCGCTGTCTACCTCGGCCAGCACCACCACGCGCGCACCGGCCGGCAACTCGGCCAGGCGCCGTGCGATCGCGGGCAGGGCGGTGTCGTCGCCGATGAGCAAGTGCCAGTCGAAATCGGTCGGCACGATGAACGAGCCGCGCGGCCCGCCCACGCCGAGCATGTCGCCCGGCTTGGCCCGTTCGGCCCATTGGGTGGCCGGGCCGGCTTCGTGCAGCGCAAAGTCGAGCTCCAGCGTGTTGGCCTGTGCGTCATACCGGCGCGGCGTGTAGTCGCGCATGGTCGGCCGGCCGCTTGCGGGCCACACCGGGCCGTCAGGCCCCACGGTAGGCAGCGTGAGCTTGCCGGTTGCGGCATCGGGAAAAAAGATCTTCGCGTGGTCGTCGAAGCCCAGGCTCGTAAAGCCCGCAAGGTCATCGCCGGTGAGCGTGACGCGGATCAGGTGCGGCGTGACGCGCTGCACCGTTTTTACCGTGAGCTGCCGAAAACGAAGCTCGTGCCGCACGCGGCGCGGCGTGCGGTCGGGCGGGGAAGAAGAAGCGGGAGATGTGTCGGTCGAGAAGTCGGTCATTTCAGAAAAAGCTTTCTAGATGCGTTCCAGTTGCTGGGCGGCGCTGTCGAGCACCGCGGCGAAATCGTGGGCTTGTTGTTCTGTGAGGGGCGGGCCCGAAAGGCGCATGCGCATGGCGAGCTTCAGGTTCTCAATAGCGCGCGTCACCTGCGGCGGGCGCCCGCCGCGCGGGCCGGCACCGTCTACGCCGCCGTTCATGCGGGCCATCATCGCGTCGGCCGTGTCGCTGTTGGCGGCCAGAAACTCCTGGCCGCTGGCCGTGATGCTGTAGCGCTTGCGCCCGCCGGTGTCGGCAGTTTCCACGCTCAGGTAGCCCATTTCTTCGAGCAGCGTGAGCGTGGGGTACACCACGCCGGGGCTCGGCGCATAGCTGCCGCCCAGGCGGTCTTCAATGGCCTTGATGAGTTCGTAGCCGTGGGCCGGCTTGTCGGCAATGAGCCGCAGCAGCACAAAACGCAGGCCGCCATGGCCGAACACCCGCCCGCCGCCGCGCCCGCCACGGCCACCCGAAAGGCCGTCTTCGTGCTCGCCACGGGGCGTGTGGCAGTGGTGGTGATGGTGGTGGCCGAAGTGGGGGTGTCGCATATCGATGTCCTCTCGAAGTATGTCGAAATTATTTTCGATATATCTAAAAAAGTCAAACGACTGTGCCTGCCGCATCGTCGTGCGGCACCGTTCAAGGCTCGATCAGGGGAAGGGGAGAGAAGGAGGCGCTGGCCGAAGCCAGGCAAAACGGGCGGCAGGCGCCACCCTCAACGCACGGTCAAACGACGATCAGGCGATCATCGATTCCAGATCGGACGCCAGCTCGCGGGGCGCCGGCATGTCTTGCATCACGTCTTCAGAAATGCCGATGGCATCCGCCGACTGGGCCGGCCACACGTGCTGCGAGTCGCCAATGCGCAGGCCTTCGCGCTCCAGCGCAACGCGCCAGACGGCAAGGTGCAGAACATTGGCCAACGGGTCGACCTGCTCGGCCTCCATCGGGTTGGCAAAGCAAGAGAGGGCGCTGATGAACTCGGGCGCAAACTCCCAGCGGGCAGCCAGCCGGGCGCCCACTTCGCCGTAGTGAAAGCCGAACTTCTGCCGTTCGACCTCGAGCCGGCCCATCATGTCGAACGGGTGCACGGCGTTGAGCTTGGCCATTTGCTCCTTCATGGCGCCGGCCATGATCAGGTGGCCGATGGCGTGCATGCTGCCCACGGTGAACGCAAGGCTCTGGTCCACGCTGCGGGTCTTGCCGGCAAGGTAGCGCGCCACCGCCGCCACGCGCAGGCTGTGCGACCAGAAAGACGGCAGATGCACCCCGTCGACCTTGCGGAACGTGCCCGTAAGGCCGGAGCTCACCACCAGCGAGCGGATCGACGAGAAACCCAGCAGCTGGATCGCGTCTTGGATCGAGAGGATTTTGCGGCGCAGCCCGAAGTACGGAGAGTTGGCCATGCGCAGCACCCGCGCCGTCAGCACCTGGTCGAGCTCGACCTTGCGTGCAACCACGGGAATAGAGGCGTCCTCGTTGCGCAAGAGCTCGATCAAGTCGAACACCACCTTGGGCACCGTGGGAAGCAAATGGCTTTCGGCAAACAGTTCGTCCAGGGTCATGGCGATCTCAGGCTGTAGTTTTCGCTGCCCGGAATTGTGCTGCAACTATAGTGTTACATGTTGATGTCTTCAGGGATCGGGTCAACTCCCATAGTCCGAATGCAGACTTCCAGCAACACAGCCGCCATTGTCCGGAGCCGCCTGCCTATTGCCATACCGCTTTTGAGTGATGCGCCTGCACCCCCGCGCTGCTAAAAGTGCGGGATTCGTCAAAAAGAGGGAGCGGGCGCATGGCAGCACACCGATTCGTCAATTTGCGCGCGGACGGAAGCCCCGTTCACCTCTTCGACGACAAGAAGAAAAAGATCCGCGAAGTCATCTGGGGCGACTTCCTCAAGGTCAAGAAAGATCTTGGCGACGGCTGGCTGGAAATCGACTGGGCCGCCCGCTCGCCCGCCAAGCGGCGCACCCTCTACATCCCCAAAGAAGACACAGTCGCCCGCCGACCGCTCGAAATCATCTTTGTCGACGTGGGCCAGGGCGACGGCGCCGTGCTCATTTCGCCCGAGACCGGCGGCGATGAACGCATCGTCGTCATCGACGCCGGAGAGGGCGGCAACATGCGCGCCTTTCTTGCCGCCAGGTTTCAGACCTACCGCGGCTTCGACTTTGCCGCCGCGGTAATGACGCACCCCGACAGCGACCATTACCTGGGCTTCAAGGACATCTTTGCCGACCCAGGCATCGGCTTTGGCACCGTGTATCACAGCGGCCTTGTCGAGCGGCCCGTGAGCGGCACGTGGGAAAAGCTCGGCGGCAAACCCGTGAAGGAAAACGGCGCATCGGTTGCCTACATTGGCGACCTTGCCGCCGACTACGCCACCGTGAAGACCATCTTCGGAAACGCGGGCACCACCCACCTCTTTCCGCAAGTCATGAAGGCCGCGCTAAGCAACCCGAAGATCCAGGACATCTGCATGCTCTCGGCCCAGCACGCGACGATAGAAGACGACACCGCCTGGATGCCCGGCTTTGCCCCGTCGGACGACCGCGGCTACACCATACGCGTGCTTGCGCCCGTGGTTGAAGAAGGCCCAGACAGCACCCCCGCGCTGCGGCAGCTGGGCTCGTACAACGAAACCAAGAACGGCCACTCCGTCATCTTGCGCCTGCAGTACGGCAAGTTCAGCGTGTTGTTCGGCGGCGATTTGAACGAAGGCGCCGAAAAATTCTTGCTGCAGCACTACACCGGCACCGTAGATAACAAGTTTCCGAAAGCAGGCACGCCCGCCTACGACGACATGGTGACCAAGGCGCGAGACATCTTCAGGTCAGACATCATGAAGTCTTGCCACCACGGCTCCGAAAAGGTGACCGATGCGTTTCTGGATGCCGTGAACCCTGCCGCCTTCATCATTTCGTCAGGAGACGAAGAGGGCCACATCCACCCCAGGCCCGACCTGCTCGGCCGCTTGGGCCGCTTCGGCCGCGGCGGCGCGCCCGTCATTCTTTCGACCGAGCTCCAGCGCTCTTCGCGCGCCATGGAGAACAAGAGCTCCGTCGACGCGCTGATGGCCGGCATCGACAAGCTGGCCGCCGGCACGCTCTCGCAAGACAAGGTTGCGCAGTTGAAGGCCGATGTGAAACAGCTCGCGCGCAGCAACGTCGAGGTGTATGGCGCGATCTATCTGAAGACGGATGGAGAAAGGCTGATTACGGCTTTTCGGATCGAGACTAAGTCGGAGATTGAGAAGTGGTTCTATTTTCGGTATCGGTTTGAGGGAGATGTGCTGGTTCGGGAGGATTGAGGGGCAATGGACATTTACGTCGAACAAGGCGGCGAAGGTCCCGACCTGCCCCTCTCCTCTCTCATGTGCGTGCGGAGCGCGGAGGCGTCATGCGGGCCTTGGCGTGTGTCATATATCGAGGCATGTACCCAGCTGTGCGTCGAGGTGACGGGCTCGAAGTCCGGTATGCAGCGTGAACCGTCTTTCGATCCCGGCCGCCAACGGCAGCTTTCTTCAACGGACCGGCCCACTCGCCCGAATGGCTGGGAAGCAGCTTTGCTGCTCATGGCGTGCATACGCTCCTAAACATGTCGAGGGGCAAAAACACGCTCAAGTTCGGCGGGATCTATCTCGCAACAAGAGATCAGCTACTTCAGTACAAGCTTGGAACGAGCCACGGCCAACAGCTTGCTTGCCGAGAGCAGCAGCTATTTTTCCGACGAGAAATTCCACGCATGGTTCTCCGAAGTGCGAATTACACGTGGGTGGCGGAGAATACGCTCACTATGACAAGACGAACCATTGGTTCGTGATTGAACCTTAGCCTTTGGCCCTAGCCGCCATCAGCTTAGCGAAGGTGTGGGCGTCGGATGGATCTCATTGCAATAAAAATGGGGGCGGTCTGTGCAGCAGGAAGACATTTTTTATGAAAACCGCTTTCTTGAAAGCTGGGCTGGCTCCATCATCACCAACCCCAGCACGGCCATCGTTGAGCTCGTTGCCAACTGCTGGGACGCCTATGCGACGAAGGTCGACATAAGCTGGCCCGATTCGAAGAAGAACAAGCAGTTCTCCATTTCGGACAACGGTAAGGGAATGACCAAGGCCGAGTTCGATTACATCTGGCGTGCCATGTCCTATGACCGTATCGCCAAGACCGGACTCACGGCGGCACCCCCACCAGGTGTAGAAGGTCTTCCACGCTTCGTCTTCGGCAAGAACGGCAAGGGCCGCTTCGCTAGCTTCTGCCTCACCAAGAACTACGTCGTCACCTCTGTCAAGGACGGCCAAAAGATCGTCTACAAGGTCAGCCGCACGGCCAACAAGCCCCTCATCACTGAACTCGTGGAGTTCGTTGAGAAGGGTGTTGAAGGGCATGGCACGACGATCACAGGCGAAGGCGAAATCCGTCAGACCAACCTCACGGTTGAACAGGCCAGAGAGCTCCTTGGTGGTCGGTTCCTTGCTAACCCGTCCTTCAAGGTCAGCCTGAACGGCACTCCCATTTCGTTTGCCGACATCAGCAAGTCGTCCCTCTCGATTGTGGACGTTGAAGTGCCCGGCTACGGCACGGCCAAGATTTATCACATTGACACCGGCAAGGCCGACAAGACGACCAAGCAGCACGGCATAGCTTGGTGGGTCACGAACCGTGGCGAAGCTTACTGAAGCCCAGAGCTTGAACGAGTTGCTTGCCAATGCTTCAAGAACGGCCCGGACCTCACTTGACGCTGACAGGCCCAACACCTTGAAGAACTTTGACGCTGCTGCGGTGAAGTCTCAGGAGGTGGCAAAGATTTTGGGGGTGCCTGTTGTGGACGCCTATAAGGCCCACTTGGATCTGAGTTCGGTGAACCTGAAGGTCGGGGGCCTCGCTCTTCATGACGGCGACATTCCGCTTCGCCAGTTGGGTCTGGGGTCACGGCGAATGCTGTTGTGCGGCATTCAGAAAATGGGCCTTGAAGAAGGCCATGTGACGCTCTTTGACGAGGTTGAATTCGGGCTTGAGCCTCACCGCATTTCTCGGCTCTTGAAGCACGTGCGAGAGGACAAGCGGGGTCAGTATTTCCTGACGACCCATTCACCTGTCGTGCTTCGTGAACTCACCGTGGGCGAGCTCTACATAGTCCACAGCAAGGACGGAAGTGTTCAGATCATTTCGGCCGCATCCGACAGTCTCAAAGAGCACGAAGTTCAGGGGAAGATTCGGTCCAGCACGGAAGCGTTCTTGGCAAAGAAGGTTCTCGTTTGCGAGGGGGCCACGGAGGTGGGCTTCTTGAGGGGCTTTGACGACTACCAGCTAGGCAAGGGCAAAGATCCGTTTTCGTACCACGGCCTGTCCCTGCTCAATGCGGCCAGCGGCAACAAGGTCAGGGCACTGGCGAAAGCCTTCAAGTCGCTCTGCTATGAAGTGGCGGTTCTTGCCGACGCCGACGCTGACGACCAGTTCTCACCGGCTGACGTGGCCGAGCTCGTTGCTCTTGGCATTCCCGTGACGGTATGGGACGGCAAGTTGTCGTTGGAGGAACGGGCTTTTCAGGATTTGCCGTGGGCCAGCGTGATCGATAGCGTCGAGCTTGCGCAGGATGTGTTGAGTTTCCCGCATACGACCAGGTGCGCTCGCGGTTTATGGCCGATTTGGATCAAGACATTGGAAAGTGGGTTGAGAGTGCCAAGCTGCGAGCCGACATTGGGTTGGCGGCGAAGAAGGCAGGTTGGTTCAAAGACACAACCCGCGGTGATCAGTGGTTCAAGACGTTGACGCCTGCTTTCGCGGATCCAATGTTGCCAAGCTTGGTGCCAGCGGTCAGCGCCTTGTCGACGGCGGTGAAGCAGTCCTTGGCGAAGTCCACGACGTGCAGGAACCTGGCCTTCGTGGTCTTCGCCGAGTCAAGCTTCTTAACGAACGAGAAGAGCGCCTTGCCAAGGAGACGAAGGCCACGAAGTATCCCGAGTTGCTGGCGGCGGCGAACCTGTATCTCACGACTCCGACGAGCAAGAACCTCAAAGCCTTTGTCTTGCTGCTGAGGGACAACCCTGAGACTGCGGCCTACCGTCGGGATTTGCTCTACCGCTTCATGAACGTCCTGAAGCTGCACATAGACGGGGCAGGGGCGACGTTCCTTGAAGCGGCGAACCTGTACCAGAGGGAAATGCGGCACACGGGCAGGCCGATCAGGCACCAGAAGCTCATTGGCACGACGTTGCTGGTCAAGGGGCTCGAGTACGACCATGCGGTGATCTTGGACGCCGACTCGCTCGGTACCAAAGACCTTTATGTCGCCATGACCAGGGGAGCGAAGTCGTTGACGATCATTTGCAGCGGCAGAACTTTGCCGAGCGTCTAGGGTTGTCGTTGCCAGGATGCCGCGGTTGCGAGGCACGAAACTATCCGGGTGGTCCTGCTCCGCATCGCCGCAAGCGGTTGACGACGGCAATGCTAGCGGCGCAGATGCCCGGTCTCACGAATACCGGTCGCTCGAACCTTGACGTCAACGACTGTTTTTAGTCTTAAGCAGCCACCGACCCATGCCCACTCCGTCCTACCTCTGCGGCATATCCTTAACCGAATACCCCAAACTAACAGTCGCATCCTCCGGAATCCCAGGCATCGTCGCGTTCCAAGCCGCCCATTCCTCGCGCATCGCAGCCAGCCTCTCCGGCTCCTTCTTCCCCAGATTCGCCCGCTCGCGCTCATCAGCCGGAATGTTGAACAGGTATTCGTTCCCATCCACCTTCAGGTACTTCCAGTCCCCGTCGCGCATCGCTTCCTGCCCGCGATGGTTCATGCGCCAGTGCAGCGGCCTGCGGAAGCTGTGCTTCGCATCCTTCAGCACAGGCATCAGCGACACGCCGTCGAGCGGGTAGGTCGCATCGGCCTTCACGCCGGCCGCGTCGAGCATGGTGGCGGACCAGTCCATGGTCATGCAGAGTTGCGTACTCCGCTGCCCTTGGCGATCACTGCGGGCCAGTGCGCGATCCATGGCACGCGGATGCCGCCTTCGGTCAGGTCCATCTTGCCGCCGACCAGGGGCCAGTTGTCTGAAAAACGTTCGCCGCCGTTGTCGCTGGTAAACACCACCAGGGTGTTGTCGGCCATGCCGTGCTTTTCGAGCGCGGCCATGATCCAGCCGATGCCTTCGTCCATGTGATGGATCATGCGGCGGTACACATGAAAGTTGCCGCCGGCCAGGTCGAAGAGGTTGTCTTTGACGGTGGGCGCTTTGTCTGCGTCGTCGCGGGTTTCCCACGGCCAGTGGGGGGCGGTGTAGTGCAGGCTCAAGAAGAAGGGGGCTTCTTTTCCTTCTTCGCTGCTGCTTCTGTTTGGCGGCCATGCATTCGACGTAGTCGACTGCGCGTTTCGAAAGAATGTCGGTCAGGTAGCCGTCTTCTTTCTTGTCTTCTTCGCCAAACCACAGGTCGTGCTGGCCGGTGGAGTCGCAATGCGTAAAGTAGTCGACGCCGCCCGACATGGGACCGAAGAATTCGTCGTACCCCGATCGCAGCGGGCCAAAGTGGGGCGGGTAGCCCAGGTGCCATTTGCCGATGAGGGCGGTCTGGTAGCCGCCGGCCTTCAGCAATGACGGCAGGGTGGGGTGGTCGGTGGGCAGGCCGAGCGTGGTGCTGCCGCGGCTGCTGCTCCTGATGGGCTCTTCGGCCGCGCCGCGCAGGCGGTATTGGTAGCGCGCGGTAATCATGGCAAAGCGGGTGGGCGAGCACACGGGCGAGTTCGAGTAGCCCTGGGTGAGCTTCGAACCGTTGGCGGCCAGGCCGTCGAGCACGGGCGACACGGGGCCGAATGCGGCGTCGCGGCCGCCATAGCAGCCAAGGTCGGCGTAGCCGAGGTCGTCGGCCACTATGAAGATGATGTTGGGTCTTTTCATGTGTCTGTCTGTCGGTCTGTCTGAAGCGAGGCGGTTGTTCAGGGCTGGTAGCCAGACTTTTGAACGACGGGCGCCCACTGCGCCTTGTAGGCCTTGAGCATTGCGGCGGTTTGCGCCTGCGTGCTCACCACGGGGGTCATGCCAGCGTCCTTGAACTTGCGCTGGGTGTCGGCGTCTTGCATCACGTCGCGAATCATGTTGGACAGGCGTTCGACCTTGTCCTTGGGCATGCTGGCGGGCGCAAAGAAGGTGTTCCAGCCGGTGGCGGCCAGGTCGAGGCCGGCTTCCTTGAAGGTGGGAATGTTGGGCGCAAAGGGCGAGCGCTTGGCGCCCGAAAGGGCCAGGATGCGCAGCTTGCCGGCGTTGTGCTGCGGCAGCACCACGTCTTCGGTGTCGACCGAAATCGGCACTTGGCCGCCGATGAGGTCGTTCAGCAGCGGGGCCGAGCCGCGGTAGCCGATGATCTGCGTCTGCACCTTGGCTTTTTCGCCCACCATCAGGCCGAAGAAGTGCGGCAGGCTGCCGGTGGCGGGCACGCCCACGTTGGCCTGGTTGGGGTTGGCGCGCATCCAGGCGAGCAAATGGTTGAGTTCGCGCACCGGCAGGTGGGGCGACACAGACAGCGCAAAGTCGTAGGCGTTGACGTGCGACACGGGCACGAAGTCGCGCTCGGGGTCGTAGTTGTTGTCCTTGAAGACGAGCGGCGCCACCACCATCACGGCGGGGTTGGCAAGCATCAGCACGTTCTGGCTGGCGGGGGTGTTCTTGACCTGCTGGGCCGCAAGGCGGCCGCCGGCGCCGGGCTTGTTGTCGACCACCACGGGCACGCCCAGGCGCGCTGCCAGCTTGTCGCCGACGATGCGCGCCACGCGGTCGGTGGCACCGCCCGGTGCGTAGCCGACCACGATGTGCAGCGGGCTGTCGAGCGCTTGCGCGCTTGCCTGGGGCGCTACGGCGGCCATGGAGGCCATGAGGCCGGCTGCGGCAAGCAGCGCGGCAAGGCGGCGGGTGATGGGGGTGTTGGTGGGGGTGTTGTTCAGCATGTCGGGTTCCTCCTCGTTCAGTCGATCAGTCGTTTGGTTGTTCAGTCGTTCAGTCAATCGTTGGCCTGAAAGTTCACGGCCTTCATGATGCCTGCCCAGCGTGCCGTGTCTTCGCGCATGGTCTTCAAGAGTGCGTCGCTGTTGTCGCCCACGGGGTACATGCCGTTCTGCAGCAGTTGCTGGCGCACTTCGCGCGAA
Source organism: Variovorax sp. S12S4 (assembly GCF_023195515.1). Taxonomy (NCBI): domain Bacteria; kingdom Pseudomonadati; phylum Pseudomonadota; class Betaproteobacteria; order Burkholderiales; family Comamonadaceae; genus Variovorax; species Variovorax sp. S12S4. Next base: position 14,433 of record NZ_JALPKR020000001.1, on the reverse strand, counting down.
TTGATGGCGCGGGTGAATTCGGCGCGCAGCTTGTCGACGATGGGCTGCGGCGTCTTAAGGGGCGCGTAGTAGGCAAACCAGGCGGTGGCCACCACGTCCTTGTAGCCGCTCTCTACAAAGCAGGGCAGGTTGGGCATCAGCGGAGAACGCTTGTCGCCACTGGTGGCCAGCACCTTCACGCGGCCCGAAGGCAGCAGCTGCTGCGCGCCGCCAATGGTGTCGAAGTACACGGGCACCGAGCCGCCCATCACGTCTTGCCGTGCCGGCGTAGAGCCGCGGTACGGCACATGAACCATCTTGAGCCCGGCCGCGCGGTTGAGCATTTCACCCAAGAAGTGCGAAGGCGTTCCGGCGCCGTAAGAAGCAAAGCTCAGCTTGTCGCCCTGCGCCTTGGCCCAGGCGATGAACTCGGCCAGCGTGTTGGCCGGCACGTCCTTGTGCACGACCAGCGCCAGCTCGAAGCGCGCCGCATTGATGATGGGCACAAAGTCCTTGATCGGGTCGTACGACAGCTGGCGGTAGGCGCTTGGAAACATGGTCATCATGCTGGCGGTGCCCAACAGCAGGGTGCGGCCGTCGGGCGCCGCGGTTTTTACCGCTTCCACCGCAATGCGGCCCGCCGCGCCCGAGCGGTTGTCCACGATGAGCGGGCCGAGCGTGTCGCGCACCTGCTCTGCAATGGCGCGGGTCAGCACGTCTTGCGTGCCGCCGGCGGGCACGCCAATCAGCACCTTGATGGGCTGGCCGGGCGTAAACGCCTGTGCGTTGGCCAATGGTGCAAGCGGAGCCAGCGCAAGGCCGCCCAGGGCGGCAACGATCTGGCGGCGGTCGAAATCAGGGCAGGGCATGTCGATGTCTCCGGTTCTCGTTCGGTGGCGCCGCTCGGCCCAGGTGCCGCGGCTGCGAACGACTTTAGAGACGCTACATTCGATTGATCTAATCAACCATCCCCCGGACTAACCCCAAATGACCGCGCCGCGCCGCCCGCTGGACGATTTGCTGCTGTACCGGCTGTCGCGCCTGCTGTCGGTGGCGGGCAGCATGGTCATCCGGCTGTGCGAGGGGCGCTTTGGCATTACCCGGCGCGAATGGCGGCTGGTTGCGGTGCTGGCAAGCCGCGGCGAGCTCAGTTCTTCCGAGCTGGCCGAGCATGCGCAACTGGACCGGGCCCGCACCTCCAAGGCGGTCGGTTCGCTGGTCGCCAAGCACCTGGTGTCGCGCGTGGTGCGGCCGGGCGACCGGCGGCAGGTGCGGCTGGGGCTCACCGAAAGCGGGCAGGCGCTGTATGAAGAGCTGTTTCCGCTGGTCACGCAAATCAACACCGAGCTGCTGGGCGCGTTGAGCGACGACGACGCGGCGCGGCTCGACGAGTCGCTGCACCGCCTGCACGCCCGGGCGGAGCGCATGGTCGAAGAGGCGGTGCTGCCCAAGGCAGACCGCGGCCGCCGCGGCGCGGGTGGCGCCAATCTACCCCTGAAGCCAAGAAAGCCTGAATGACGCCTGCCCCGAAAGAAACGACGAACGAGCGCCAGCACCTGGTCGATGCGCTGCGCGGCTTTGCGCTGCTGGGCATTTTGGTGGTCAACATCGCAAGCTTCGCATCTACCTACTACGGCCTGGGCATTCCCGATCCGCTCGCTGTTTCGCTGGCCGACCGCAGCGCCTCGTTCGTGCGGGCGTTTGTGTTCGAGACCAAGTTCTACCTGCTGTTCTCGTTTTTGTTCGGCTACAGCTTCACGCTGCAGATGCGGGCGGCGGAGCGCGACGGCAAGCGCTTTGCGCCGCGCATGGTGCGGCGGCTGGTGGGCCTGTGGGTCATCGGCGTGCTGCATGCCGTGGTGCTCTATTACGGCGACATCCTCACCACATATGCGGTGCTGGGCGCGGTGCTGCTGTTGCTGCGGCGACGGGGCGATGTGTTCATGGCGTGCGCGGCCATCGGGCTGGTGCTGCTTGTGTCGCTGGCGTGGGCCGCCGTTGGCTATCTGGTAACGCATGCGGACATGCGGCTGGCCAACGAAGCCGCCTACGCCGACGCGGCCAGGGCGCTGGCCGCCTACCGTGCCTCGCCGACCATGGTGATGGTGCAGCACCTGCGCGACCTGTCGCAGGTGTGGTGGATCACCGCGCTGGTACAGGCACCCGAGGCGCTGGCCATGTTCTTTGCGGGGTTCATTGCCGGCAAGCGCGGGTTGCTCGCGCATGCAGAGGCGCATGGCAAGCTGCTGCGGCGGGTGTTGTTCTGGGGCTTGCTCGTCGGCGTGCCGGGTGCGCTGGTCTATGCCTTGCCTGCCATGCGGCTGAACGATGTGGCGCGCCAGATCCAGGGCTTGGCGGCCACGCTGCTGACGGCACCGTTCCTGGCGGCCGCTTATGCAGCCGGCATGCTGCTGGTGTTCCAGACCGGGCCTGGCCGCGTGCTGGCGCAATGGCTGGCGCCTGCGGGGCGCATGGCGCTGTCCAACTACCTGCTGCAATCGCTGGTCTGCGCGTGGATCTTTCTGGCCTACGGGCTGCGGTGGATCGGCACCATCGGGCCGCTGGCAACCTTTGGCGTCGCATTGGCCATATTTGCGGGCAACCTGGTTCTGAGCCGCTGGTGGATGCAAAACTTTGCGTATGGCCCCGCGGAGTGGCTGCTGCGGGCGTTCACCAACCTGCAGCTGCCGCCGCTGCGCCGCCGCAGCCACGCTGCGGGTCAGCGCGGCGACGGCACGGGCTGACGCTGCATGTCCTGAGTGTCTTGCCGGCCCGGCTTGCCATCGCTTTCGATGCGCATCCGGGGCAGGAACTGCGGGTACTCCCGCTGCATGAAGTCGATGAGCCCTTCGCGCACCTTGCAGCGCAAATCGAAGGCAAGGCTGGAATTGCCGGCGGTGCAAAGCACCCGAATTTGCATGGTGCGCTCGGTGGCGTCGGTTACCTGCAGGTTGAAAAACCGGCCGTCCCACTCGGGCGCCGATTTCACGATGCGCTCGACCTCTGCGCGCAGCGGCTGCAGTGGCATGCCGTAGTCGGCATAGACGAAAACCGCGCCCAGCAGCTGCGACGAACTGCGCGTCCAGTTCTGAAAAGGTTTTTCAATGAAGTAGCTCAGCGGCAGGATCAAGCGCCGGTCGTCCCAGATCTTCACCACCACAAAGGTGCCGGTAATCTCTTCGACCCGGCCCCACTCGCCCTCGACCACCAGCACGTCGTCGATGCGTATGGGCTGGGCCAGCGCAATCTGCAGCCCGGCAATCAGGTTGCTGAACACCGGCTTGGCCGCCAGGCCGGCCACGATGCCGATCACGCCCGCCGAGGCCAGCAGGCTCGCACCCACCTGCCGCGCGCCCGGAAAAGTCATCAGCATCATCGCGCCGCCGGCCACCAGCACCATCGACATGGCGGTGCGCGCAAGCACGCGGGTTTGGGTGAGCACGCGGCGCGCGTGCAGGTTGTCTTCCACGTCGTACGGGTGCTGCGCGAGCACGCCGTCCGCAAAGCCGCTGATGGCCTTTACCGCCAGCCACGTGGTGGCGGCAATCAGCAGCAGGCCGTTGAGGTGCCGCACGCTGCCTATGAAGCGAAGATCGCTCGGCGCGGCCTGGAACACCAGCAGCAGCGCCAAAAGGGGCAGCACCACCCGCGCCACGGGTTTGCAGTTGATCACCATCGAATGCAGCGCGGGCGCCGGACGGGTGATTCGCATCAGCACAAGGCCGCCGAGACGGTGAACAAGCAGCGCGAGCGGAACGGCAATCACGGCTGCGAGCCAGGTGCCGAACCAGGGGTGGGCAAGCATCTCTTCGGTCATTGAGCGGTGGTCGTGGCTTGTGTCTCCAGGGGTTGAAGAATGCGCGCCGCGTCGTCGCGCAGCTGCGTAGCGAGTGCCGTGGCCAGATCGAGGCGGCGCAGCAGCCAGGGGCTGATGTCGTTGTCGAAGGGGTCTGGCAGGGGAATCGGGCCGCCCACGGTGGTGGAGCCGGGGCTTTCGGGCAGCGTGGGACCGGTGGTGGGCGCGGTGCCGATGGCTGCTTCGATGCGCTGTGCAGTGCGCGCGAGCGGGCCTTCGATTTCGCCCGGGGTGAGCCGGTCGCGCCGCAGCACGAGCATCGATTTTACGGCGCTGAGCTGCGCGAGCAACTGGTAGCTGTGCGCCTGCAGGTGCTCCAGCGGCTCGAGCGGCGGCTGCACCGCACGCGGCTCTGACAGCGAACGCTGCGTGGCCTGCACCAGCGCTGAAAGGCTGTCGTAGGCCTCGCGGCGCGCAAGCCGCCATTCGAGCTCGGGGCTGCTGTCGACTGCCTGCAGCTGGCCCAGGCCCAGCGCCAGGCGTGCATGGCGTGCCTGCGCCGTGAGCGTGCGCGCCACCAGCGCCGGAATCTGCCCGCGCTCCCATGACGGCAGCACATAGCAGAAGCCCCATGCCAGCGCGGCGCCGATGAGCGTATCCGCAATGCGCTCGAAGAGCGCAAAGATGGGCGCGGCGCCGGTGTTGAGCATGTGCGCCTGCAACAGGCCGAGCACGGTGGCCGCCACTGCCGTAATCAGGTAGCGCCGCACCGCAAAGCTGTGCGCAATGGCCTGCGACACCGTAACGAAGGCCAGCAGCAGCAGCGGCGACGGGTGCGCGGAAAGCAGGCCCACCGCCAGCACGCAGCCCAGCAGCGTGCCGGCCACGCGGCTGTTGCGCCGCTCCAGCGTTTGCGAAAGGCTGCCGCGCAGCACCACCACAATGGTCAGCAAGATCCAGTAGTCATGCGAACCCCAGGGCAGCGACACCGCAATGGCGTAACCGGCCGCAATGGCCAGCGCGGCGCGAATGGCATGCCGCAGCGGCGGCGCGTCCCAGCTCCACAGCGTGAGAAAGGGCCGCAGCGACCAGTCGGTCGGGCTCACGAACATCTGCCAGTTGGCCCGCACCACGGCCAGGTTGGGCTCGGCATCGCCGCGCGCCATGGCCGAAAGGCGCAGCACCTCGTCGTTGATGTGGCCGATGCGGCTTGCCAGGCCGCGCGCGAGCATGGCGGCGTTGGGGCCGGGCATGCCGTGGCTTGCCGCGTGCTCTTCGGCGGGAAGGTGAATCGATGCAAGGCGCGGCCGGCGGTCGGCCACCGGCTCGGGGTGGCGGCCCATGAGCAATGAGTCGCCGAGCGCGGTGGTTTCGTCGGCCAGCTCTTCGAGCACGCGGCGCATCTCGATGAGTGCCTCGGCATGCGCGGGGTGGCTCTTGAGCGCGTCCAGGTCGAGCTCGCTCGCAAGCAGCTGGTCGCGCATTTCGAGCACGATCACCAGCATGGCGGCCAGCCGCTGCCGGCGCGGCGTGCGCGGCGACTCGAGCACGATGTCGCGCGTGGCCTGCAGCTGGTCGGCCAGCGCGGCCTGTTCGCGCAGCAGCCGGCCGAGCAAGGGTGCAGGGGTTTCGCGGATGTCGCTCGTGTCGTCGCGCGGCGTGAACTGCGTGGCCTCGGTGCGCATTAGCGCGGCCAGCGAATACAGCACGTCCGACACCGACTGCACCCGGTAGCGCCCGTTAAGCGCATGGTTGGCCAGGTTGGCCCAGATCACGTAGAGGCCGGCGCCAAGGCCAAAGTGCCAGGTGCGCTCCAACGCCTCGGCCATGCCGCTCGGCGCGGGCGTGGCCATCGAGAAAACCATCGAGAACATCACCGCAATGGCAATGGGAATGCCGCGCTTGCCCCATGCCATGGCCAGAAAGGCGACGAAGGTGGCGGGCACCAGCACCAGCCCAAGGCGAATGGGCGCGGTGTGCAGCAGCTGCACCAGAAAGAAGAGCGGCAGCCCGATCAGCGGGGCCGGCAGCATCTGGAAGAACTTGCCGCGGCGCGGGCCGGGCAGGTCGGGCGGGGCGGTGACGATCACGCCCACCGCGGCTGCGGAAGCGGCAATGGTGCCGAGCCAAAAATGCGCGCCGGCCGAGATGACCAGCAGGCCGAGCGCAACGCTGAAGCCGTTGGCGACGTACTGGCTCAGCGCAACACGCAGCGCCGCACGAAAGCGAAGGGCGGCACCGGGCCCCTGCATCACTTGGCGGAAGCGTCGCCTTCGGAGGGGCTGCCGTCGGCAGGCGCGTCGCGGCGAATGCGCGTGAGTTTCCGCGACACCGGTGCTGCCGGCGCGGCCGCGGGAGCGGGCGCTTCGCCGTCGAGCGATGCGGCGGGCAGGTCGGGCACCGTGCTGCGCGCATACAGGTCGACCGATTCGTCGGCGTTGGGGCGCGCTGCGTCCGACACGGCGCGCACGCGGTCGCTGGCGCGCATCTTGTCATCGATGCCGGCAAACTTGGAATACTTGGCAAGCAGCGGCACCAGTTGGCCGTAGATGCGCGGGGCGCCGGCCAGGCATTCGCGCTGCTCCAGAAAGTCGGGCTCGCCCGTGAAATTGCCGATCAGGCCGCCGGCCTCGGTGACCAGCAGCGAGCCCGCGGCCACGTCCCAGGGGTTGAGGCCGGTTTCGAAGAAGCCGTCGGTAAAGCCGGCGGCCACGTAGGCCAGGTCGAGAGCGGCTGCGCCAGGGCGGCGCAGGCCCGCCATGCGGGGCATCATGTCGGCCATGATGGCCAGGTACTGCTTGAAGTTGTCGCCCGTGCGAAACGGAAAGCCGGTCGAAACCAGGCATTCGCTGAGCTTGGTGCGCTTCGAGACGCGGATGCGGCGCTCGTTCATGTAGGCGCCTCGGCCCTTGGTGGCGGTAAACAGGTCGTTGCGGCTCGGGTCGTAGATGACCGCCTGCTCGATCTTGCCGCGCACCGACAGCGCAATGGAAACGCAGTAGACCGGAAAGCCGTGGATGAAATTGGTGGTGCCGTCGAGCGGATCGATGATCCAGACGTAGTCGGAATCTTTTGCACCGTGCTGGGTGCCCGATTCTTCGGCCAGGATGCCGTGCCCCGGGTATGCGCCAAGCAGCGTTTCAATAATGGCTTGCTCGCTGGCGTGGTCGACTTCGGTGACGAAGTCGTTGACCTGCTTTTGCGAAATGCGCACGGCTTCGACGTCGAGTGCGGCGCGATTGATGATGGCGCCGGCGGCGCGTGCGGCCTTGACGGCCACATTGAGCATGGGATGCAGGTTGGGGGACGACATTCTGGATTGTGAGAAGAACGGTGGAGGAGGTCCCCTGGAGGCGACCCTGCGGCCCGGCGATGCGGGCGGCGAGAATCGGTCATTTTACCGGCTCCGCCCGTTTCGTGCCTCCAAACCCTCCATGCGCACCCGTTTTATCCTGATCCAGACCAGCCACGCAGGCAATGTGGGCGCCGCCGCCCATGCCATGAAGACCATGGGTTTCGACGACCTGGTGCTGGTAACGCCCCGGTGGGCCAACGTGCTGCGGCGGGAAGAAACCATCCAGCGGGCCAGCGGCGCGCTCGACGTGCTGAACAACGCCCGCATCGTCGAAACGCTGGACGAGGCGCTCGACGGGGTGACCCACCTGTGCGCCACCGCCATGGTGCCGCGCGACTTCGGCCCGCCCACGCGCACCCCGCGGGAACACCTGGAGCCGCTGGCACAGCAGGGCGACCAGCATGTGGCTTTTCTCTTCGGTTCCGAGCGTTTTGGCATGCGCAATGAAGACGTCTACCGCTGCAACGTGGCCCTGAGCATTCCCACCGACCCGAAGTTCGGCTCTCTCAACCTGGGGGCGGCCATCCAGGTGATTGCCTATGAATGGCGCCTTGCGCTGGGCGGCTACGCGGTGCGCGACGCCACGGCGCCGGTGCAGGCGGCCGATGCGAAGGCGGTGGCGGGCATGCTCGAGCACTGGGAGCGCTCATTGGTGGACATCGGCTTTCTGGACCCCGAGGCGCCGAAGAAGCTGATGCCCCGGCTTCAGCAGCTTTTCAACCGCGCCCAGCCCACGCCCGAAGAGATCCACATCCTGCGGGGCATCGCCAAGGCCATGGCCGACGCCGCAAACGGCCCGCGCAAGGGCTAAAACCCCATCGCGCGTGCGCGAAAGACTGCCGGCTTTAGACTGCGCGGCCCCTATCGATATAACGACAACAAAGGCAGCGATGTTCTCTCGTTTGCGCGCCGACATCCGGTGCATCCTCGAACGCGACCCGGCCGCGCGCAGCGCCTGGGAAGTGATCACGGTCTACCCCGGCTTTCATGCCGTGGTGCTGCATCGCTGGGCGCACGCTTGTTGGACGCACGGTTTCAAGTGGCCGGCCCGCTTTATCGCGCATGTGGCCCGCTGGCTCACGGGCATCGAGATTCACCCGGCCGCCAAGATCGGCGAGCGGGTGTTCTTCGACCATGCCATGGGCGTGGTGGTGGGCGAAACCGCTGAGATCGGCGACGGCTGCACCATCTACCAGGGCGTGACGCTGGGCGGCACCTCGCTCTACAAGGGCGCCAAGCGCCACCCGACGCTGGGGCGCAACGTGGTGGTGAGCGCGGGCGCCAAGGTGCTGGGCGGCTTCGAGGTTGGCGACGGCGCCAAGATCGGCAGCAACGCGGTGGTCATTAAGCCGGTGCCTGCCGGGGCAACGGCGGTGGGCATTCCCGCGCGCATCATTCCGTCGAAGGCGGGCGAGAGCGCCGATGTCGCTGCGCCGCAGAAGTTCTCGGCCTACGGCATCACGCAGGAGGACGACCCGCTCAGCCAGGCCATGCGCGGGTTGATCGACAGTGCCGCGGGGCAGGAGCACCAGATCGCGCTGCTTTGGCAGGCCATCGAGAAGCTGTCCGCGCACCCCGGCACCAAGGACTGCGTGCCCTGCGACGCGGCGCGCGACGAGAGCTTCGAGGCGGAGAAGCTCACCCAGCTCATAGGCAAATAGCAGAACCATGAAGACGCAAGAACTGCTCCAGACATTGCAAGCCCGCTTCGAGAAGCACATGCAACGCCACAAGGGCGTCGCATGGGCCGACGTTCAGGCAAGGCTCGAAAGCAACCCCGCTGCGGTGAAGTCGATTGGCGCCATGGAAGAAACCGGCGGTGAGCCGGACGTGATCGGCCAGGACAAGAAAACCGGGCAAATCGTGTTCTGCGACTGCGCCCCCGAGAGCCCGACAGGCCGCCGGAGCCTCTGCTATGACCGTGAGGCGCTCGACGCGCGCAAGGAAAACAAGCCGCAGGACAACGCGCTCGGCATGGCGGCCGCCATGGGCATCGAGCTGTTGACGGAAGAGCAGTACCGGGAGCTGCAGAAGCTCGGCAAGTTCGATGCGAAGACTTCCAGCTGGATCAAGACGCCGCCTGACGTTCGCTCACTTGGCGGAGCGCTCTTCGGCGACTACCGCTATGGCAAGGTGTTCGTGTATCACAACGGTGCCCAGTCTTACTACGCGGCAAGAGGCTTTCGCGGGTTGCTTCGCGTGTGAGCACGCGGTCGATGTGATCGCGCCCTGGATCACGTCAGGGCATATCAAGACGAGCGTTTGGCGGATGTGCTGTGCAGCGAGCCGTGCACATGCCCCGCGTGCTGCCCGAAGGGCTCCGTGGCGAGCGTGGCGGTGTCCAGCTCTTGCAGGATGCCGCAGTTCTGCGCCGACTCGGCCCCGCAGCATTGCTGGCGGAGCGCCTTCAGCTGCTTTTCCAGCAGCTTCAGTTCCGAGATGCGGGCGGCCACGTGGCCGATGTGGTCGTCCAGCAGCTGGTTGACCTGGCCGCAGTCTTCGCCCGGCGCATCGCGGAACCGCAGCAGGCTGCGGATTTCATCGAGCGTCATGTCCAGCGAACGGCAGCGGCGGATAAAGCCCAGCCGTTGCGCGTGCTCGTCGTCGTAGATGCGGTAGTTGCCTTCGGTGCGCGCCGGCTCGGGCAGCAGCTGCTCGCGCTCGTAATAGCGGATGGTTTCGACCGGCGTGTTCGCGACCTTGGCCAGTTCTCCGATTTTCATGATGCGGCAAGAACGAAGTGAAGGAATTTGTCGTTTGACTCTACACCTGCTTCAGGGTTTCCAATTGTCTTCATGACGAACCAGAATGCCCTGAAACCCTTGGCGCCGCACGCCCACGCGCCTGCCGAAACGGCCTGCTGCGGCAACTCCGCGTGTGGATCAACGACCGCCGCCCCCATCGCAGCTGTCGACACCGCCGATGTTCCGAAGGGCGCCTTGCTCTTTCGTATTCCCACGATGGACTGCGCCGTGGAAGAGTCGGAAATCCGGCGCGCGCTCGAGCCCGTTCAGGGCATCAGCGGGCTGCGCTTCCGGCTCGGCGAACGCACCATGGCCATTACGGCCGATGAGGCCACGTTGCCCGATGCGCTGGCCGCCATTCGCAAGGCGGGGTTCAAGCCCGAGCCGCTGAACGACGTGGCGGGCGGGCAGCCTGCCGCCGACGGAACGGCGCGCGCCACCGGCTTCATGACGCCGGAACTTATGCGGCTGGTTGCCGCGCTGGTGCTGGCCATCGCGGCCGAGACGATTTCCTTTCTCGCGCCGGAGGGCGCCGGGTTCACTGCGATGGAGATGGCGCTTGCGCTCGGAGCCATCGGCCTGGCCGGGCTCGATACCTACAAGAAGGGCTTTGCGGCACTGGTGCGCGGGCGGCTGAACATCAATGCACTGATGGCCGTGGCCGTGACGGGTGCCTTCCTGATAGGCCAATGGCCCGAGGCCGCGATGGTGATGGCGCTCTATGCCATTGCCGAAATGATCGAGGCCCGTGCCGTCGATCGCGCGCGCAATGCCATCCAGGGGCTGCTGGCGCTGGCGCCCGAGCAGGCCGAGTGCGGCAGCCCGACGGCAGCTGGAATACGGCGAAGGCCGACACCGTGGCGCTGGGCGCCGTTGTGCGCATCCGCCCCGGCGAGCGCGTGCCGCTGGACGGCGTCGTCACCCAGGGAACCAGCGCCATCGACCAGGCACCCGTCACCGGCGAGAGCATTCCGGTCGACAAGTCGGCTGGCGATGCGGTGTTCGCGGGCACCATCAACCAGACGGCCGCGCTTGAATTCCGCGTGACGGCGGTGGCAGCCAACACCACGCTGGCCCGCATCATCCATGCGGTCGAAGAGGCGCAAGGCTCACGTGCGCCCACGCAGCGCTTCGTCGACAAGTTCGCGTCGGTCTATACGCCCGCTGTCTTCGTGCTGGCCATTGCCGTGGCGGTGCTCACGCCCTGGCTCATGGGCTGGACCTGGCTGCAGGCCGTCTACAAGGCGCTGGTGCTGCTGGTCATCGCGTGCCCTTGCGCGCTCGTCATTTCGACGCCCGTCACCGTGGTGAGCGCGCTGGCTTCGGCGGCGCGGCGCGGCATTCTGATCAAGGGCGGCACCTACCTCGAAGAGGCGCGCAAGCTGAAGGCGGTGGCGCTCGACAAGACGGGCACCATCACCGAAGGCAAGCCGCGGCTGGTCGAGTCGAGCCTGATCGGGACCGCGGCTGACAAGGATGCGGTCTTTGCGGTTGCGGCAAGCATCGCAAGCCGTTCTGATCACCCCGTGTCCAAGGCCATTGCCGAGGGCCTGGAGATCGAAGCGCTGGAGGTCGGAGACTTCACGGCCCTGCCGGGGCGCGGCGTACAGGCCACGCACGGGGGCCAAGCCTATGTGCTCGGCAACCATCGGTTGATCGAGGAGCGGGGGCTGTGCACCCCGGCGCTCGAAGCCGAGCTGAAGCGCCATGAAGAAGCCGGGCGCACCGTCACGCTGCTGGCCTCCGGCCGGAGGTGCTCGCGCTGTTTGCGGTGGCCGACACCATCAAGCCCTCTTCGCAGGCCGCCATGGCCGAGCTTCGCTCGCTCGGCGTCACGCCCGTGATGCTGACCGGCGACAACGCCGCCACGGCCCGGGCCATCGGCGCGCATGCGGGCATCGACGACGTGCGTGGCAACCTGCTGCCCGAAGAAAAACTCGACGCTGTCAAGGCGCTCCAGCAGCGCCACGGCGTGGCCGGCATGGTGGGCGACGGCATCAACGATGCGCCCGCGCTCGCCCAGGCGGACATCGGCTTTGCAATGGGCGGCGCCGGCACCGACACGGCCATGGAGGCGGCGGACGTGGTCATCATGAACGACGACCTGCGCCGCCTGCCCGAGACCATTCGCCTGTCGCGCCGGGCGCACTCGGTGCTGTGGCAGAACATCACGCTGGCGCTGGGCATCAAGGGCGTGTTCTTCGTGCTTGCGGTGTTCGGCAGCGCCACCATGTGGATGGCGGTGTTCGCGGACATGGGGGCGAGCCTGCTGGTGGTGGCCAACGGACTGCGGTTGATGCGCATGCCGAAGGCGAGTGACGGCGGCTGAGGCTACCGGGGAGCAGGCGATCGAAAGCCTGGCCTCACCAGCGTGCGGCCCATTTTTCAAGCGGCACGCGCGCCGCGTTGCACACGTAGCTCACGGCGTGGTACCAGCCCGCAAGCATCATCAGCTCGATGAGCTGCGGTGGGCTCCAGTGGGCGCCCAGAGCCTCCCACAGCGCGTCGTCCACATGGCTGGTGTCGTGCAGCTGATCGACCAGCTGAACCAGCAGGCGGTCCCGGGGTGCGAGCAGTTCGAGGTCTTCGGTGACCGAGGCCATCACGCGCCTGTCGGTGGCGCTGAAACCGGCTGCATCGCCAAACGCCGCGATGTGCACACCCCATTCGTACTCCGCGCCGCAGCGCGCGCACACGCGCGTGATCACCACCTCGCGGTCGCGCAGGTCGATTGCGGCTTTGCGGCCGAGAAGATAGCGGCCGAGTCCCAGCGTGCGCTCGGCCAGTTCGGGGTTGATGGCCAGCACGCGGAACAGCGCTAGAACTTCTGCTCTTCCGGGCGGGTTCATTCGCGCCAGCAGGTCGGCAATCGGTTCGGGGTAAGGCGCTTCGAGCGGCCGGATGCGGGGCGCGCTGTTGTCTGTTGCCGCGAGGGTCGTCATGGTCGAATCCTTCGTAGAATGCGGTTCAAATCGCTACGAAAAGCGTAGCGACGTTTGCAGTCTATCGCTACGAAATGCGTAGCGCAAGAGAAGCCCAGGACCTGATTTTTTGAAACTCGCCTCATGAGCAAAGCCGAAGCCCCGCATGAACCAATGGCCCCTGCTGCATCGCGCCGACCGGTGATGCGGCTGCTCGAGCAACTGGGCCGCAAGGGCACGCTGCGCATCTTGTGGGAACTGCGCGATGGCATGCCGCAAAGCTTCAGGGCCTTGCGTGTGAGCACGGGTGACATGTCGCCCTCGGTGCTGAACGACCGGCTCAAGGAACTGCGCGCGGGCGGCATCGTTGCGCTGGCCGACGCGGGCTACGTGCTGACCGAATCGGGCGGTGAACTCGTCAAGCGGCTCAAGCCGCTCAATCAATGGGCCGATCGTTGGTTCGAAGCGTCTGAACAAAACTAACATCGCGTATTCCCCTTCACCCGCGCTCTGGTCCATGTCCGCCACCTCTCTCCTGCTGCAACTCATCGTCATCCTGAGCACAGCGCGCATCTGCGGCTGGGTGCTTCGCCACGTGGGCCAGCCGAGCGTGGTCGGCGAAATGGCGGCCGGCCTCATGCTCGGGCCGGTCGTCATGGGGGCGCTGTTTCCTTCGCTGCATGCGCAGCTTTTCTCCAAGAGCCACCTCGAGGGGCTGTCGTCGCTTTCGACGGTGGGCCTGGTGCTCTTCATGTTCGTGGTGGGGCTCGAACTGCGGGCCGCGCAGGGCGTGCGCGCGCAGCTGAAGGCCGCCGGCTACGTGGGGGCGCTCAGCGTTGCCGTGCCGATGGTGCTGGGCATTGCAATCTCGCCGGCCTTGCATCCGTCGCTGGCGCCGGCGGGGGTGGGCTTCTGGCCGTTTGCGCTGTTCATGGCAGCGGCGCTTTCGATAACCGCGTTTCCTGTGATGGCGCGCATCCTGAAAGACCGCGGGCTCACGCGCACGCCATTCGGCCAGCTTTCGCTGAGCGCGGCGGCGGTGGTCGACGTGTTCGCGTGGATCTTGCTGGCGCTGGTGGTGGCCCTCGCGGGCGCGGGGCGAGGGCTACACCGGCCTGCTCAAGACCACGGCAGGCGTGGTCGTGCTGCTGGCTGTGCTGTTCTTCGGCATGAAGCCGGCCTTCGCATGGCTGCTGCGCACGCGCGCGCCCAACGGCGAGCCTTCGACCACCATGATGGCCTCGCTGATGATCGGCCTCCTGGTGTGCGCACTGGCAACCGAATGGCTGCACCTGCATGCCGTGTTCGGCGCCTTCCTGTTCGGCGCCTGCCTGCCGCGCGACGACCGTTTGCTGAATTCGCTCACCGAGCGCATCGAGCCGATTTCCATCGTGGTGCTGATGCCGCTGTTCTTCGCGCTGGCGGGGCTGGGAACCACCGCCAATGCCTTTACGGGCGCGAGCGTGGGCGCAATGCTGCTGATCGTCGGCGTGGCCACCATCGGCAAGCTGGCCGGTGGGGCCATCGGCGCGCGCATGGCGGGCTACGGATGGCGCGACAGCCTTGCCACCGGTTCGCTCATGAATGCGCGCGGGCTGATGGAGCTCATCGTGATGAAGATCGGCCTGGACGCCGGCG